>RDYJ01000003.1 GCA_004293145.1 Nostocales cyanobacterium
CATCGTCCGTTGTCCCGATGGGGAAATTGCCAACCAAATGATAGAATTAATTGAAAAAACAGGTAGAGATGGTAACTCTATTGGTGGTTTAGTTGAATGTGTAGTGAGAAATGTTCCCAAAGGTTTAGGAGAACCAGTTTTTGATAAATTAGAAGCAGACTTAGCAAAAGCGGTAATGTCCCTTCCCGCAAGTAAAGGTTTTGAAATAGGTTCAGGTTTTGACGGAACATTATTAACAGGTTTTGAACATAACGACGAATTTTATATTGATGAAAACGGCGAAATTAGAACAATAACCAACCGTTCTGGGGGTATTCAAGGGGGAATTTCCAACGGCGAAAATATCATTATCAGAGTTGCTTTCAAACCAACCGCAACCATTAGAAAAGAACAAAAAACCGTAACCAAAGAAGGTGAAGAAACAGTATTAGCAGGAAAGGGAAGACATGATCCTTGTGTTTTACCCCGTGCAGTACCTATGGTTGATGCGATGGTGGCTTTGGTTTTATGCGATCATCTGTTAAGACATCATGGACAGTGCAAATTATTATAAAATTTGAACGCAGATGAACGCGGATTAACGCTGATAAAATTGTCTATTTGTAGACTCAGAAACCCTACATATCTATCACTTGCTATCCTGATTTATCTGCGTCTATCTGCGTTTATCTGCGTTTCTTATTTCCTGGAAAAATCCTATATTGACAATTTATGCCTCCCATCATCTTACCCCCTCCTCTGAAACCAGGTGATTTATTGCGCGTTATTGCCCCTAGTGGTGCGTTACGAGAATTTGCAAATTTTGAACAAAGTTTGGAAATTTGGAAAGCGCACGGTTACAATGTGCAAGTTAGCGACAATATAGAAAGTAGACATGGTTATCTTGCTGGTACTGATGATCATCGTCGTCAACAGTTGGCCGCAGCATGGCATGACCCGGAATGTCGCGGTATTATTTGCGCTAGGGGTGGTTTTGGGAGTACCCGTATTTTGGAAAATTGGACTTGGGAACAAAAAACGGCAGATCCTAAATGGTTGATCGGTTTTTCTGATATCACAGCCCTGCTATGGAGTCTCTATAACGCCGGCATTTGCAGTGTACATGGTCCCGTACTCACTACCTTGGTAAATGAGCCGGAATGGTCAATAAAACGGTTATTTGATATTTTAGCAGGTCGAGCGATCGCACCTTTAAAAGGTAAAGGTTGGGGTGGTGGTTCAGTCACAGGTGTGCTACTTCCTGGTAATCTCACAGTAGCTACCCATCTTTTGGGTACACCGCTATTACCGGATCTTGATGGTGTGATTTTAGCTTTTGAAGATGTCACAGAACCACCTTATCGGATTGATAGGATGTTAACTCAATGGCGGTTAAGTGGTATGCTATCCAAAGTTCGCGGTATTGCTTTGGGAGGGTTTACCAAGTGTGACGCACCACCCAATATACCGAGTTTGAGTATAGAGGAAGTTTTGAGGGAACGGTTGGGTGATTTAAATATTCCCATTGTTTCCGATTTACCCTTTGGTCATGATCATCCAAATGCAGCTTTACCCGTTGGAGTACAAGCAACATTAGATGCAGAACAGGGAATATTAGAAATTAAACCATAAATTGATTAGGAAAAACTCATTATCTATGGATAAAAATTTAATAATTGATGTCGGTGTTCATCAGGGTGAAGACACAGAATACTATTTAAAAAAAGGTTTTCGAGTCATTGGGATAGAGGCAGATCCTCAGCTTTATGAAACTACAAAAAATAGACTACAATCCTATATAAATGATGGTCAACTGCAACTTCTGAATCTGGCCATAGCTCCACAAGATGGCGAAATTACTTTCTATACTAACCTAAATCATAGTGTTTGGGGGACAATTTCTCCAGATTGGGTGAAGAGAAATGAGGAATTTGGGACAAGTTCCCTGGGAATTACCGTAAAAGGTTCTACATTTGAAAACATTTTGCAAGAATTTGGCATTCCCTACTATCTGAAAATAGATATTGAAGGTGCAGATTTGTTGTGTGTAGAAGCATTAAGGCATTTTGACAGCAAACCACAGTTTCTATCCATAGAATCAGCAAAAACTTCTTGGAATAACTTGCTAGAAGAATTTAACTTATTAAAAGAACTGGGTTATCAAAAATTTAAAGTTATTAGCCAACAGAATATATCAGCACAAATTTGTCCCTTTCCAGAACGAGAAGGCAAATATATTGAACATCAATTTGAATTTGGTTCTAGCGGACTTTTTGGAGAAGAAACAGCAGGAACTTGGCTTTCGGAAAGTGAAGCAATCAATCTCTACAAACGCATTTTTTGGTACTATAAAATATTTAGATTGAATGGGTTTATTTATAATATTCCTATAGGTAAAAAGCTCTTAGAAACACTCAAGATTATAGAACCGTGGTATGATACCCATGCCAGTCTGTGAATACAGCAGGAGTCAGGAGTCAGGAGTCAGGAGTCAGAAGTAAAACTCCCTTTGTGTATAGGTTTTAATTCAATACTTTTCGGTTAAGTCCAAAACAACGAAATAACGTAGGTTGGGTTGAGGAACGAAACCCAACATTTACAAGGGTTTGTTGGGTTTCACTGTGAATACAGCAGGAGTCAGGAGTCAGGAGTCAGGAGTCAGAAGTAAAACTCCCTTTGTGTATAGGTTTTAATTTAGATTCTGTACCTCATTGATCGGCAATATTCTGTATCTTACAGGTTAAAAACTATAGACACAGACTATTAAAAGAATGCAGAAGGTAAGAAAGCTTGTTTTATCAGCTTTTTCACCTTTTTAAACTGGATAGTTATTTCCGCCAAGCTGCACTAGGTCAACAACCAAATTTTCAGATTTTAAACTAACTTACGGTAACAACGAGATGTTATTTGGTAAGGGTGAAAAATTTCTAAGAACTTACTTTGAAGTGTGCGATAGAAAATATCTACTAAATAAGGATCATCCAGATGAAAAGGATGCTCTTGATTAACACCTTTAAAGAAACACCAATTGAGGATAATTTTACCCTCATCTGTCAGAGCTTGATGGAATTTTAACAACTGCTGGCTAGGGTCTGGTAAATGTTCTAAAACATCAAAAGAAATAATAGTGTCAAAAGTTTCGTTAGCAGCTATTTCCTGACAAAAAACAATTTTTTGACTCAAACCCATCTGTTCAGCCCGATATTTAACAAAATCACGATTAATCGGATTAATATCACAATATACAACTTGCTCAACCTGCGGACACAGCGCAGTACCCAGAGTATGTGTCCCAATTCCACCACCAAAATCCAAAACTCGACCTTGGGCATGATTTGAAATCAGCAACAAGGTATCTTCAATATATTCATGACTTGCTAAATGCCACGCCCCCAAATCAAATAAGTAAAATTCTCCTACCTTGTCACGATAAAAAGCTGTTGCTTCTTCCCAATCAAAATCTTTATGACCTAACTCAGCCATCTGCTGCTGACTTGTCTCTAACCTACTCTCTACTATTTCTGAATCCAAATGCAAAAATTCCTGTATATGGTGCTTTAAATTAAATGAAGCTGTATAGTAAGAGCTTAAGGAAGAAGGAAGTGGTAATCTAGGCATAAAAGGGATTTATTTTCATTAATTTACTCAACACTTTAACAAGATTACCAAATTTCATGTAGATAAACTTGCATTTAATAAAATTTTTATTTTGTTAACTGACTAACTGATTTTTTAAAATCACCTCCTCAATAATATCCACAGCACGACCTACTCCTCCTGCTTGATTCATTGCTGTTTTTAGCCTCAAAGCATTATTTTTGTAAGATGGTTGCGTCAATACTTCTTGAATAGCTTGACGTAATCTAGGAGTAGTTAACCGAGAAGTGGAAATAAACTTTCCTGTACCAGACCAGACAATGCGTGCGGCTACTCCTGGTTGGTCATTAGTAATCGGAATAGTCACCAAAGGTACACCATAAAACAATGACTCCAAAACAGTATTAGTTCCCGCATGACAAATAGTTAAACTTGCTTTTTGTAGCAGTTCTAACTGTGGTGCATATTTCACAACTATGGGATTTCCTGGTAAGTTTGGTAAGTTTTGAGGTTCTAGTCCACCTCCCAGGGCCAGAACTAATTGAGCATCTAGACCTACACAACTTTCCGCAATATGATGGAAAATATTATGCAGCCGATTTTGTAATGTTCCCATCGAAGCATAAATAAGAGGCTGTCCATTTAATTTTTCAAAGGGAAAATCAACGGATTTTCTAGCTGTAGCATCAAAGTGGGGTCCAGTAAAATGAAGTAATCCTGCTAAATTCGGTCTTGGGTACTCAAACTCGGCTACTTGTTGACTAATAATTGCTAATTTGGAAACAGAGTAAAAATCATTAATATTAGTACAAGGTGGTAAATTCCATTGACGACGAAATTTTGAAATTACCTGTCGGATAGGTTTACTAAAACTCAACAACATTAACTCATAACCTGCACGATTTCTTAACTTTGCCCACCATGCTGGGTTATATTGCCAAGTTTTAAAATATGGTGGAATAGAATGATCAAAACCATTGACGAGGGCGGAACAAACCGTTACAAAAGGTATATTCAAAAAGTCGGCTACTGTGCTTCCCCCAAATATACATTCATCAATTATTAGTGCTTCTATTCCAGCATCTTGAATAACTTGTGGCGCATCCCGCAAAAATAAAGCCGTGGTTTGTTCTGATAAAGAAGTTGTGTAACGTAATGCTTCTAACCCATTGAGTTTGCCCAACTCCTCATAAAATTTAGCTGTTGTTCCCACCGGCAACTCATCCCCAGAAATAGGACTAAATTCCAAGCCAGCAGCTTTGGCATTGGGTTCTGCATCAGCCATCCCCAAAACTGTGACACGATGACCTCGTTTTTTGAGTTCGCGTCCTAAAGCAGTCATAGTGTTTAAGTGACCAGTAGCGGTGGGGCAAATCGTGCCAAAATGAGTCATAAGCTGAAAAAATATATTTAATGAATATTGAACTAACTGTAAAATGTCTTAGCAGATTGCTTTTGACTGCATTCTGAAGTTTGTAAATATTGCAGAATATTAGTTATGATTGTTACTTAGTATTTAAGGTAATGATCACTAACTTAGTCATGTTACCATGTTATGCGATACTAGTACACAACGGCGTAAATCAACCAACCATTAAGAATTCTCAAGAAGCTTGTGTCATCTGCTTTTTTAATTTTTAATTTTTAATTTTTAATTCCGCC
>RDYJ01000083.1 GCA_004293145.1 Nostocales cyanobacterium
GCAAGGCAGGGGGCAGGGAGCAGGGAGCAGGGGGAAAGAGGTTTTTCACCTTGTTTACTTTTCGTTACACAGTTTGGTTTTATTATGTTGACCTACTTAATTTAAGGTGGGCATTGCCCACTTTTTTATTACTTTTTTCTGGATTTTTCTTGATTTTATTTACAAAAAATATTTATTCTTAGTCGGTTTATATACGCTCATTACAAAAAATATTTATCACTGTAGAAAGCGATCACGTCCGGCTGACTTTGCTTTATACATAACTAAATCTGCCGCCGCAATGATTTCTTCATCACTAGAGTCAGGTTCAGGAATTAATGTATAGCAATCCTATTTAATTTGCAAACATTGAGAAATTCAGAACCCCAATTCTTAAAGAAGTTGGGGAGCTTTTTTGTTGATCATAACTCATTTTTGGCGCTGCCATTCAAGGGATAGATACTCATAAAAAATGAGCATCCCAATGCAAGTAAAAATAAACGCAGCCACACCAAAAACCCTCTGAAACTCTCTTACCTTTGTGTCCTTTGCGCCCTTTGCGGTAATGCCTCCGACTCCCGTAAGGGATACAATCATATAAAGCCTGGCATCATTTTATTTCCTTAGATAAAAATAAATTTACACATTTGGGATGCTCCCCATAAAAATGTCGGTGATTAGCTAGTTTAGGGTAATTACCAAATTACAGTAAACTACTTTGAATAGCTAATATCCATCTTTTTCATGTATTTAATAAAACAGCCATTTCCACTACTGAGGTAATTTTTACTTCCATCTGATGACTACATTTCTTTTTTAGTCCGCAATCTGATGAATTATTTTTGACTGGCAAAAATAATTTACTAATCATTAACATCAATTGATCAAGATCAACTGGTTTAAGTAAATATCTTTCAAGCTCTAGCTCTGGAATCTCGCTAATGATACCTGTGCTGGAGGTTGAAGTGACAATAACTGGAATATAATTCCTATTGTCTGCTTCCATAACACTTAATTTTTTGAACAATTTGTAAACACTTTCACCTAAGAACCTAATTTCACAAATGATAATGTGGGGAACAAACCAACCCAGGATTTCTAAAGCTCCCTTGATAGAGCTAGATGTCATTACATTTGCACCAAATTGATTTAAAAAAATGCTATATAGCACTCCACTATCAACATCGTTGTCAACAACAAGTATTTGTAAATCTTTGAGTATCCCATCTGTGGAAGTAGAGGCAATACTTGAATTCATGATAAAACCTACAATAAGAATTTCAAGTGCAAAGCGGGCTTGAAAAACCGTAACTACAAGGGTGCTAAATAACCAGTTAGTCGAATCAAAACCGGAGAGAATTATTTGAAAGATTCAGATAAAACGTAACCGTTCCTGATAGTATGATTTGGTGTTGTTTGATTTCGTGAATGAATTGATTCATTACAACACAAAACTTATTAAAGATTTTTTTGCTCATCAATTTATTGCCATTCTCGGTCTTCAAGTTCCTTCTGAGGCAACAACAAGGTAGCTTCAATTTCCTGCCTGATAGCAGCAGTTACCTCACAATTGCTATGCAGACAATCAAGCAATAATTGATTGGCATCGTAGTAGCGTTGTAGCACTTGCTGTTGCTCAGGACTAAACTGCCACTGGTGGTTAATATTGCGGTAGTTCGTCACCGTCATCCTTAACTGTTCAGCCCAAGCGGAATAGTTCGTTTTACACCATAACTTAAACCGTTCTTGATTTTGACTATAATTTGGCAATTGGTCAGAGAGTTGTTGCAAGGATTTATACAGTCCAAGATCCACAACAATTCCCAGAATATTCGAGAGCGCATCTGCACAGACGTGGAAGTGGGCAAAGTCTTGGCTGTCAGCAATTGCAGACTCCAGAAGCAGGTTATCTAATGCCGCATCAAGAAACATCCCCTGGTCAAGGCTGCTGGCTAAAGCAAAGTGAGGAGCTAGGCGAGGAGTCCGACTCAAAGCCAGGTAAAATGCCCGAACAGCTGCATCTTTTGGTTGGGTAGGAATAGTACCAGATTTTTGGCTGGCCCAGGTTAAAAACTCTTGTAGATAAGGGTCTTGGGCAACCAAAGCGTCAATCTGTTGCTTCATCAACTGGACTAGGGAGTCTGCACTCCGAAGCATGGTAGTTGTCAACAAAAAGATTTCCCGCCAATGCGGGTCAGTGATGTGACTAACCAGACCTCCCAAAGCCTGTTCCAATGCTTGTAGGTTATGGCTGGCAACGATTTTTCTGGCTGTGAAGTATTCTTGAAACGCCAGATAGGAGAAAGAGAAAATTCCCCGCGCTCGTTCTGCTAGTAGCCCATGTTGAGCTTCGATAGCCTTCAGCGCCGCTTCGCTTTCTATTTGCAGTTCCTCTGCTTCCATTGGCACGTTGGTTAGGTTCTGAATATAGTCACCAATGTATTGCTCAATGATGCGTTGCTCAAAAAAATACTGACCTTGCTCAAATGTCGCTGCTGCAATTTGACTTAATAATTTCAGCTTTTGTGGTAGTAAAAACCCCCGGTAAACCTCATCTCTTTCTACGCCTCTAGCTTCATCCCATTTACCCAAGAGCAGGTCTAGTCCTTGCTTATAAAAGTCAGTGCGCTTAGTCGGAAATTTATCTTGACCGTGAAACACCCAACAGGCAAGATGCAGAAATAGGGGTGTGACTACGAGTTGGCGAAATTGCCAATTTTCAGCTAAGTTCAGCTTCTCAATAAAGTCAGCAGACTGGGCTTGACCATCTTCAGTGTTGGTTTTGGTAAAGCCCACAAACCATTTTTGAGCGAAGGCTAGGATTTGTTCTGAGGTAAATGGAGCAATTTCTACATCGGTAAAACCTCGCAGTCTCAGTCTTTGTGCTGCTGTTCGACAGGTGGCCACAAACCGATTTTTGTGATACTTCTCTGAAAATATACGAATTTCGCTTAAGACACTATTGCATTGTTCGTTGAGAACTTCATCCATACCATCAAGCAACAGTAATATTCTGCCTTCCCTCAGCAATGTTTCTATGATTGAGGGGTCTAAAATTCCAGATGTGCGAAACTCCTGACGGATGTAGTTTAATAAGCTGAATTCGTTGGTAACTTTAGCTTCTTGGGCAAAATTTCTCAGTGTGATGAAGATTGGCACTTGATTGGTTGCAAAATTACCTTGGTTACACTGAATGGCGAGATGTTGCAAGAAGGTGGTTTTGCCAACTCCTGGTTTGCCTAATACTCTGAGTTTGGAGTATTTTTCCACTGCCTGTATACCGGGTATCTGTTTATGCTCAATGTCTCCTAAGCCAAAGCGATTAAATTCCTTGGGATCAAGATTTTGCAATTCACTGATTTCTAAGTATTGTTGACTAGCAATTTCTTCCAAAATATTCAGATCTATATATATGTCATTGATGGCAACGGGACGACTGATGTCCAATAATTGCAAGATGCCGCACTGGTCTTGAATTTTGTCAAACCGTTGCGTTCTGACTTCTTGCACTAATCTATCAATATCCGGTACAGAGGGCTGGGTGGATTCTTCTCGGTCAATAAATTCTGCTGGGGGTTCAACAGTAATCTCTCGCCAATCTAGTTCCAATACAGAACAAATTTCCCTAAAAGTATGACGTTCAACTGGTTTTCCACTCAAAAATCGCCAAATGGGTTGTCGAGTTTTTAAGTTGACTTCAAAAGCTAAATTTTCTTGAGTCCAACCCTTGCTGGCAAACGCTTTTTTAGCTTGTTGAATCCCAATGGATGATGCCTGGAGGGATCGCTTAACCATAGGAAAAAAACCTGATCCTCAAATTTTTCAATCTAATTTTTAATAAAAATTTTCACTATTGCAGTTTTTTTTGTGCTGTCACCATCCTACCCTATGAATCTTATACAAAATTCAATAATATCTCCTCAATTATTTAAAGTTTTGTGACAAAATCAAACACTATACACTCATAATTATACATTTCCATCTTTGGTCAAATTTGAACTCAAACATGGATCTGCAATTCTATAGAAATACCAATTACATGACTAATTATGAATACTTACTTAATTAGAAATTATAGTTGTATTAATAGATATCAACTATTTCGAGCATTATTAACTTTTTATACAACAATACAAATATTTATCATCATCTACGGATTGATCAAAGATTCTGGCTGCTGAACAGCAGTTGCAACCCTTGGGGAGCCACCCCTTTGGTCGGGTTTCCCAACTTGTAGAGAGTGGTGTGAAACTCCTACGTACCCATTACTGCCTCCTCCTTCTCGTAGAGACATTCTGCCGGAACGTCTGAATTATTAAGTATTTGTTAAGTATATCAATCCAACTTTATATAAATTTCATATAAGTATATTACTGGTTTATCTTATTCAAACCCTTATAAAATAGCGAATTCAATTATTTTTGGGCATAAGTGTAAAGATTTCATATTGATACAGACTTAGCTGGAGTAGGATTGGATGGTGGCTTTTTCGATGCCATCGGTGGAACTGCAATCAGAGCATTTGACAGAGCCGGTACATTGCTAGGTTCAGTTACCAATACCGGAACAGGAATTGAATTTCTTGGCTTGGTCACTGACGATGGTCAGAATAGGATAGCTGGGTTACAGTTTAGCTTAGTCGGTTCAGAACCAGCTGGTTTTGCTATTGACAATTTGCGCTTTGCTCGCGCAGGTCAGGTAGTAGTTCCTGGAAGAACAGTACCCGAACCTATGACAATATTGGGTTCATTGATGACAGCTATGGTGGGTCTAACTTTCTGTCGCAAACAAAAGCAGCAAACAAAAGCTGAATTAAAAGCCTAGTTTCATCTGGTGTTGGCCGTTGCTGTGACTTTCCTTTATGATTTTTCGGCAAGATGTCAGCACTGTGGAAAATTATTGGAGATTGTTTGATCCAAAAATCTATAGTTTCCTGAGTGGAATACGGAAAATAAACAAGGGCGCTAACTCAAGCGAGCGCCCTTTATTTTTTTATTTCGTTAGCTGAACCATTCTCATCTTCAGAATTAATCCAAGTCAGCTAAAGATAACACTTCTGAAATAATGCAAGTTCAATGTGGAACAGCTGACTAATTATTCTTTTTAGCTTAAACAGCCGCTAATTCTGGTGTGGGACGCTTGCTGTTACGGATATTGTGAATCGCCTCAGCATAATCAGGAGCATTAAACACAGCAGAACCCGCTACAATAGCATTAGCGCCGGCTTCCAAAACTTGCCAAGTATTATTAGCTTTCAGTCCACCGTCAACTTCAATCCAAGGATCTAAACCGCGTTCATCACACATTTGACGCAGTTTGCGAATTTTAGGAACTACGCTAGGAATAAAGCTTTGTCCACCGAAACCGGGGTTAACGCTCATAATCAGCACTAAATCACACAGTTCCAGTACATATTCAATTAGTTCTAAAGGTGTACCAGGATTCAGTACAACACCAGCTTGTTTACCGAGTTCTTTGATTTGTCCCAAAGTTCGGTGTAAGTGAGGTGAAGCGTTATGTTCAGCGTGTACAGAAATTATATCAGCACCAGCCTTAGCAAACCCTTCTACATATTTTTCTGGTTCCACGATCATCAAGTGGACATCCAGCGGTTTGGTTGTAATTGGACGAATTGCCTCCACAACCAGAGGACCTATTGTAATATTAGGTACAAAACGTCCGTCCATTACATCAACGTGAATCCAATCTGCTCCTGCTTTGTCCACAGCGCGAATATCGTCACCCAGACGACTGAAATCCGCTGATAGGATAGATGGAGAGATAACTATAGGTTTTTTAGATGGGTTTTGGGTCATGGCTAGTGGGTTCTTAAGCGTCCTCGTCTGTAAGCATTGTAACAAAATATGGAGAAATCAATTCATAATTCATAATTCATAATTCATAATTCATAATTTTTCAGAAAACTCCTCCTTTTGCCTTTTGCCTCTTGCCTTTTGCCTCAAAATGGACTATGAAAAAAATCAGGATAATTTGCGGTTTGGGTGTTTCCTGTTTAACTGTGCCAGTATTGGCATCTGTGCAGTTTAGCAGTTCTCTAGGAAGTGGTGGTATTGATGCGCTGAAATTACATCAACCTCCTTACAATTTAACTGGCCGCAAAATTGCCATCGGTCAGGTAGAAATTGGTCGTCCCGGTATGTTTGGCTTAGATAAAGCCGTGTCTAAAAATCGCGCTATTTCTCCAGTGGCAGTGTTTTTACGCACTGAAGCAGCCAAGTCAAATACTGGTGTTGATCCCCATGCTTATAATGTGGCTGCGGTGATGGTCAGTAAAGATAAAGCTTGGCCGGGAGTTGCACCAAATGCAAGGCTATATTCTTCTGCTGTCGGTTCTACGAAAAATATGGGTCAACCAGAAGAGTGTTTATCAGCACAACATATAGCTTTACAAAACAGTGGTGATGTTCGCGCTATTAACTTTAGTTTTGGTGAACCTTTGAACCGTGACCCCAGACCAGAAGCGGTTTTGGATGGTCAAGCTTTACTGACTTTGTGTATTGACTGGTCGAGTCGGGTGCATAATGTGGTGTATGCGATCGCTGGCAACCAAGGCAAAGGCGGGATTCCCATTCCTACAGATAATTTTAACGCAATTAACGTGGCTTTTTCATCCCCAACAGAGGGAATTTTTAATAAAGTTCATGTTTCTAATTTAGCAGGAAATAATCAAGGATTAGGCGATCGCTTAGTTGGTAAAGAATTTAATATTGGTGGACGCAGATCAGTGAGTTTAGTCGCTCCTGGTAGTAATATTCCTGTACTTAACCCGGATGGCAAATTGAATAAATCTACAGGTTCAAGTTTTGCTGCACCTCACCTGACAGCTACCGTGGCTTTATTACAAGAATTTGCTGACCGACAGTTAAGAATCAAACAACCAAATTGGACTATTGATGCTCGAAATCATCAAGTTATGAAAGCTGTCTTATTAAATTCAGCCGAGAAAATTCAAGATCATGGTGATGGTTTGCGGTTGGGAATGACCAAGACTATAGTTGATAAGCAAAATCGAGATTGGTTTGCCTCTGATGCTTACAAAGACCCGAAAATTCCCTTGGATGAGCAAATGGGATCTGGTCATTTAAATACTCTTCGTGCTTATCAACAATTTATGCCGGGGAAATGGTCATCAACATCTTCTATTCCGGCAATTGGTTGGGATTATAACACCATTAACACGACATCACCTTTAGAATATAATTTAGCAAAACCTTTAAAACAAAAAAGTTTTGTAGCTATTACTTTAACTTGGGATAGATTAGTAGAATTAGAGGATAAAAATAAAAATCAACAATATGATGTAGATGAAAATTTTCAAGATAGAGGATTAAATAACCTTGACCTTTATCTCGTCAAAGCAGACGATCCAAAAACTGAAATTGTGGCTTGTAGTTCCGTGAGTGACATTGATAATATAGAACATATTTTTTGCCCTGTTCCTGCTAACGGTAATTATAAAATCCGCGTAAAATTTAAACAACAAGTAAATGAAAACACACAAGCTTATAGTTTAGCTTGGTGGACTGTTCCAGTGAATTAGATGGTGACTGATATTGGCACAGCACACAAACGCAAATACAAACCTGTTACCAAAACTGTAACCATCAACTGTTTCTATACTGGTATATGAGATAGTGAACATCTGACACATCATTAGCGTCTAACTTGATAGAAAGCTAAAACAACAAATGAGGTAGTAGATGAACCGACACAAGTTTAGTGCTGTACAAGAAAACTTCTTACAAAGACGTTACGCTGTAAATTTAGGTAGACGCTACGTGTTAGCCGCAGCTAGTGTAATGATGTTGAGTGTACTTGGATGTTCTCAAATTGAGAATAGTGCAGATTTAATCACTAAATCTCGTCTACCTGATGCTGAGTCTATATTTACCAAAGACAATGGATACTTGTAATGTTTTTTCTTGTTGTCTCTTGATACTAACGCCAATCATCTAACACAAAAACATCCCCACGGTTGTATCCTATCTCATTAGGTCTGTGCATGGCTACACCAATAATTTGACTTTGAAAACCACGGGATAGCATTTGTAAATAAGCGGCTTCTCGACTGGTATTTACTCCCGCAATTAAGCGCGACATTCCTAATGCTACAGTCAAACCTTCACATAAATCTAACAACTGATCAAAACTTTTTTGTGCATCATTTCCTGAACGCACAGCGCCCAATTTGACAAAGCAATTATTACTACCTGCTTCTGTCCCAGCGCCAATATGACAAACGGCGAATCCAGCCAAACCTGCATCATTCCACAGAAAAACTGTATCCCCTAAATTTTGCTTTTCAACTGTTTCAATTTGCTGAGAAACATCAAACCCAGGATAGATAGAATCAGTGAGTTGAATACTAGCTTTCAGGCTTTCTGTGCGTTCATTATCACTTAATTGGGAGTATCTACTATTTTCAGGTAATGATGAAGCGTGCTGCACTGATTTACCTAAAATTGTTGTCAAAAACCGCAAGCGAAAACCAAATTTTTGATATAGTTTATGATGTTTATGACTTTGAGCAAAGGTATGTATTCCAGATAGTTGAGTGTTCCATTGGCTAAAGCAGGAAATTGCAGGTTCAATCAAACTTTGTGCTATTCCCTGATTCCAAAATTCAGGATGAACACTTAATGGACCAAAAGAAGCGAAACTTCCCCAGTTAGTTACTAAGTTAGAACCAATTAACTTTCCATCAATTTCCGCTGCAAAAGCTGACTGGGGATTTGTTTGCCAACGATGGATAATATAATCACTATCACCAGCAAATTCTGTAGGGTTAGGTAGTCCGATAAAAGTACCAAAAGCTAACCGAAATATCTGATCAGCAGATGCTAATTCTTGTTCTTCCAATAAGCGGATCGAAACATTCATATTTTTGGATTTTTTCCACTCTTAATCATACATATCCAGTTTAGTTAATTAGTCATCATATCCAGCATAAATTATTCTCTTAATTCAGACAAATTAACATCGCTTCATCTGAGTTAATAAAACTACAATTTCATCCATTGCTTTTCTCACTACACTGGCAGGTTGTTCCGATTGATTTACCATTATACTAAAAACCACAGGCTCATAATTTGGAACATTGACATATCCAGATAGGGAAACTACACCCATCATAGTACCTGTTTTTGCTTGTACAATTCCCTGAGCAGATGTATTCAAAAAGCGATTTTTTAAAGTACCACTAATCCCAGCAACAGGGAGAGAAGCACGAAATACTTCTGCTTGGGAAGATTTAGCCATCACTTGCAAAAGTTGTACTAAAGCTTCTGGACTAATTAAATTTTTTCGAGATAGCCCAGAACCATCTACTAAAATGTAACTGTTGGGTTCAATTCCTGATTCATTTAAAGTTGATTTTAAAACTTGTAATCCTAAATCAGCCGTAGTTTTATTTTTTGCTAAGGGCTGATTATTAGCTAAATGTCTCAGTAAAGCTTCAGCATACAAGTTATTACTATTAACATTTGTTTCTACTAATAATTCAGACAACGGTGGAGATTCAATAGCTGCTATTTCCTGTTCATTTTTACCACCATTGAAGGTGAATGTTTGTTGAACATTAATTCCCTCTTTTGCTAAACTTAAACGGAAATGTCTGAGAAAATTATCAATAGGATCAAAAACAGCCAACGCTGTATTTTCTGGTTGAGAATTTACAGATAACTGTCCGTTTATCCGCAATATTTGTCCTTTTAAATCTCGGTTGACTTCTACAAAATTGGCTTCATTCTCTTCACTAGTCACAGAATTATTTTCAATTTGCCATTTATATAATTCCGTCGGATCATTCCACTTAATTCGCAATTTTTCTCCGATTTTACCAGGTATAAAAGTTAATAGAGTAGCATTTTCATTAACAATTAAGCTACTCACAGAAGTACCATAATAAGCCTGTACATCTTCCCATTGCCAACTAGGATGAACAACTTCACCTTGAAAATAACCATCATCAGCAATTAACTGATTAACTTCACGAATACCTTGTTGATATAGCTGCTTTGCTAAGATTGTTAATTGAGCATTCTTTAAACTAGGATCTCCCCTACCAACAATACGCAGAACACCTTTACCATCTTGATATACAGATGTAAGAATACGAAAATTTGCCCCCAGTTTTAGCAATGCTGCTGCTGTTGTGAATAGTTTAGTGTTAGAAGCAGGAATAAAATATTTTTCCCCATCTCGACTGTAAAGAATCTGTGGAGATGATAGGGTTTTTACCAAAATTCCCCAACGCATTCTCTTAAATACAGGACGATTTATTACAGAATTAATAGATGATTCTAGTTGAGCAGGACAAGTATATTTTGTGGTAGTTGGCGTAATGGAAGTTTGTGCTTGAGCTATTTGCTGGTTAAGAGCAAATTGAATACTAACAAATAGTAACATCAAGTTAATATAGATTTTTTTGGTGGATATCATAGTAATTTTGAATTTGAGCTAGTTTTGATTGAATACCAAGAGATAGATCCCCAATTTCTTTGAGAAGTCGGGGATCTGGGGATTACATTTTTTTAATCGCAGTTACTGATCAGAAAATTAACAAATAATTATTCTTATTCCTCCTCTTCCTCTTCCTCTTCATATTCCTCAAAAACTTCGTCTATCAGTTCTCCTGCTCGATCATCAGAAATCTTGAATACTTTCTGAATCTTAAAGATATAATCTTCTTCTGATTCGGGCATATCTTCTTCCATCCCCACGTTCAAGATAGCTGCGATGTAAGCAGTTTCACGATCGCTCTTTTTTGTTAAGGATGCGATCGCAGCAGGAATTAAAGAATTTAATTCCTGTTCCTTGATCACGGTGTTAACTTTTGCTGTTAACTCGTCAAAGTCTTCATCAGAGTAATTTTCAAACAGCTCAATACCTTCTAGTATTTCCGGTAAGGGGCCTTCTTCGGTGGAAATAATACCTTCATCCTCATCAGAGGCTGAAAAAAGCCCAATGATGGCGATCGCCACTTCTGGTTCTAGCGTAACTGAAGTTTTGCTACCGCTTTTGACCAACTCAGATTTAGACATGATTATCCTTTCGATTTAGCTAACTTCTTAGATTCCCAAATCATTGCAGAAAATCACAGAGGCTGTCACTTTTTTTCATACAATTAGATCCCCGACTGCTGAGAGGATGTGTGAAAAGTCCTTAGTAATGTATCAAAAATTTTTATATCCCCCTAAATCCACGCCAGTTGCTCATGGGGGAAACCCCCAAGACCGCACTGGCTCACCTTGGAAAGGGGGACTTTGATTCCAGTTCCCCCCTTGTTAAGGGGGGTGAGGGGGGATCAATCGATAAGTGCCTAAAGTTACAGCCAGAAACTTTTAAAACAACCTCTTAGAGAAGTGGGGGATCTGGTGATGAGACTTACAACTTAGTCCCGCATTCAGAACAGAAATTATGGTTAGGTGAGTTTTTTGTGCCACAATGACTGCAAGCAACTGGCTCAACCGCAGCTGTGGGTGCTGGCTTAGGTAAACCAAACATCTGGGCGTTGCTCTTACCAGGCGCTACCATCGGATAGCAGTTTTCATCTCTGGTAACATGAACATTGACAATCACAGGTCCATTGTGTGCCAGCATTTCGGCAATTTTATCCGCCAACTCTTCACGCTTACTAATCACCATCCCCTTGATCCCATAAGCCTGTGCTAAAAGCTCAATATCAGGCATCCCGACTTCCATATTGGAGCAGGAATAACGTTCACCATAGAAGGCTTCTTGCCATTGACGCACCATTCCCTGCCAACCGTTATTTAAAATTACGGTCTTGACATTTATGCCATACTGTGCTAATGTTCCCAGTTCTTGTAGACACATTTGGAAACTGGCATCACCGCTAATACAGATCACTTCTTCATCAGGGAAAGCCACCTTTACACCCATCGCCGCAGGGACACCAAAACCCATTGTTCCTAAACCGGCGCTAGAAATCCAGCGTCTTGGTCCATTTTTGAGGAATTGGGCAGCCCACATTTGATGCTGTCCCACATCAGTGGTATAAAATGCGTTCGGTGCTTGGCTGCCAACTTCCACAATTACCTCTTGGGGGGAAATGCTATCAGCATGATGAGGCACAATCAAAGGATAATCTTGTTTCCAGCGGTTAATCAGATTTAACCATTCTTGATTTTGTTCAGGTGTATTTTTTCCCTTTGCGTCTTGACATCGACGGAGTAAATCAGTTAAAACACTCTTGACATCGCCAACTATAGGAACTTCAGGAACGCGGTTTTTGCCAACTTCAGCCGGATCAATGTCGATGTGAATGACTTTAGCGTGGGAAGCAAATTCATCTAATTTCCCTGTTACCCGGTCATCAAATCTTGCACCAACGCAAATGAGTAAATCACAATCTGTCACTGCAAAGTTAGCGTAAGCGGTTCCGTGCATTCCCAACATTCCCACAGATAGAGGATGATGTTCATCGAATGCACCGATCCCCATCAAAGTGGTAGTCACAGGGATATTAAATAATTCTGCCAGTTGTTTAACTTCTGCATGGGCATTGGCAGCGATCGCACCCCCACCCACATACAATAAGGGACGACGACTTTCTCTAATTAACTGTATAGCTGCGTTAATTTGGCGGGGATTGCCTTTAACTGTGGGACGATATCCAGGTAACTTAACTGAACCTGGTTCTACAGGCACATAATCAAATTCTTCTAAAGCCACATCTTTGGGAACATCTATCAAAACGGGTCCCGGTCTTCCCGTGCTGGCAATGTGGAACGCCTCAGCCACAATTCGCGCCATATCTTTGGGGTCACGGACTACATAAGAATGCTTGACAATGGGTAGGGTAATTCCATAAATATCTGTTTCTTGGAAAGCATCTGTACCAATTGCTGCTCTTGGTACTTGTCCTGTCACTACAATCATAGGAATTGAATCCATGTAAGCAGTAGCAATACCTGTCACCAAGTTAGTTGCTCCTGGTCCAGAAGTACCAAAGCATATCCCTACCTTACCAGTGGCACGGGCGTAACCATCAGCAGCATGGGAAGCACCTTGTTCGTGCCTAACCAAGATGTGCTTAATACTGCCAGTTTCTTCTACTTTATACAGGTCATCATAAATCGGGAGAATTGCTCCACCGGGATAACCAAAAATATACTCAACTCCATGACGGACTAGACTATCTAACAAAGCAAAACCGCCAGTTTCCCGTTTAGGAGTCACAACTGACGAGTGGGAGATGGGGGAAGACTTGTGATTTTCTGATTGTGGGAGACTGATTTGAGAAGGCGAGCGCACGGTTAACCTCAAAATATAGCTAAAATTAACGCTTAGATTGTGTATTTAGAATTTCATTTTAGTGGAAAATTTGCCCGAAATGCTGAGATAATCTTTATCCATCACTATAGAGATGGATTATGATTCTACAAGTTTTAGATCACATCTTGCAATACTCTCCGGGTATTTTTCCAAGTCCAAAAACCGATCGCTGCTACAGTCAGACTCATTCCGCACAGAACTATTGATAAACCAAAAGCGTTAACTAGCTTGGTTGTAATCAACAAAGGCGCAGAAAGGGCAATATTAATGGCATGATTTTGAAAGCCAAATACCTTACCGTGCATTGCTGGGGGTGTGTGCTGTTGAATTAAAGTTTGCATTGGCACATTAATGAAAGATGCTCCCAAGCCTAAGAAAACGCACAGTCCCAGAACTAAGAACAGATTACGGGTAACAATAAACATTCCTAGCGCCAATGCCATAAATATAAACCCAATTAAAGGCAGGGGTTTTCGATGTAATTTATGACCAAAGTGACCGAGAATTCCCGCACCTAAAACCATGCCCACACCAGCAGCGGCGACAAAAAAGCTAAAATCAGTTTGCTCCAAATTCAACTTTGCCGCTAATCTAATGGCTAATTCCAGGAGTGCGGCAAACACGCAGTACAAAGCAACAATTTGGATCATTGCATTCCAGATGAGGCGATTTTGTTTGAGATACTGCCAACCTTGTAAGAATTCAGCGAAGGGATTAACTACAGAGGTTTGCCTGTGTTCTTGAAAGCGAATCGGCAACATAATTATAGCAGATAAAAGGTATAAACCACCTACTAATAGTTCTTTGCCAAATTCAACGTTGAGATATTCAGCCCAGTTCAAAATCGGCTTTCCCACAGCATAACCGACAATTAATGCTCCCATCATCGTGCTGCCAAACAAGGCATTAGCGGCCATTAAATTCTCTCGTTTTACCATCAGGGGAATAGTGGCTTGTTCCGCTGGAGCAAAAAACTGTGTGACAGTGGAGATACCAAAATTTAGTGCTAATAATATTCCTAACTGCCTGGGCAAGAAAGGTATACTCAGTGTCAATAGCCCACGTACGAAGTCAGAGCCAATCATGATTAGCTTTTTGGGCATTCGGTCAACAATGACACCACCAGCAGATCCAAAAAAAATAGCTGGCAGGGTAAATGCCATGTATAAATAAAAGCGCCCTGTGCCTTCTGGTAAATTGCCAGGTAAGTATTTCTTCTCTAACAAATCAATCATTAAGATCAGTAAAACCTTATCTGCCAGCTGGGAAACCAGTTGCCCGATCCACAGGAGCATAAAATTACGGTTTTTTAGCAGTGCGCCAAAGCCGCTATTAACAGCAGTCGGTTCAGTGGGAAACATCAGAAATAGGGAATAGGTGACAGGTGACAGGTGACAGGTGACAGGTGACAGGTGACAGATGACAGGTGACAGGTGACAGATGACAGGTGACAGGTGACAGGTGACAGGAGTCAGAAGAAGAAGAAGAAGATAATATTATTCCCCCTGCTCCCCTGCTCCCCAGTCAAGAGTCCCCAGTCCTCTTTTATTCATAGCGTTTTAACAAAAAATGTATAAATTCCGCAGCATTTAGGGAATTTTGGGGCTGGGGAAAGCGAATTGATGGATCTGCCCAATAACCTTGTACTTTTTGGGGCGATCGCCACATTGATAAATGGTCAACTGCTGGGTCGGCATAAAAATTATCTTCCCCACTACCTAAAATAGCAGAACTCCAATGGGTAAAATAATCATGACTCAGGCGATGTATCGGGAAATCACCCCATAGTGGCACTCCCCAGCCATCTATAGCAATCAAGGCTTTGACATTACCGCCCAAGAGTTGCCACTTGGTAGCCGCACTTATCGCCCCAACTACACCAGCACTAAAGCCAATGAATATAACAGGCGATTCTAGCTTATTACTCAAGCGATCGCGCAAAAACAGTAAAATATGAAGTGCTGATAAAGCTAAAACATCTTCTCCTGGAAAAACCAATATATTTAGCAAATTGTCATCAAATTTCTCAACACTTGGGTTTAACAACTCTTTCACAAAGTCTTTCGTTAATTCTGTTTCATGAATGCCGGGGCAGATAATGATGTTCACTAGCTTTTATGGGTGAAGGTCAAAGGAAATAGTAGTGCAAAAGATAATTTTTCATTTTAAATTGTTAATTTTTCATTTTAAATTGTTAATTTTTGATGTTGAGATGTATATTTTTATGTTCACATCTATCCTATCCCCCAGGAAGGGATAATAATTAATAACTACAGGGAATGATCCAGTTATTCCCTTTGCGAATCTCTCCTTTTTGGTTATATCGAGGAAATTATTGTGGTTGCAACTCCAGAAAAACTGCAACATACTCACGAGCATCTACCCAACCAAGACCGCGTAGCAGTATTGCTCATGGGCTATGGTGAAGTTGAAAGCTACGAAGATTTTGCTAATTATAATGAACAGGCTTTAAATCTCCTTACCGCTAAATTCGCTCCAGTACCCACTTGGATATATCCCCCCCTAGCAAAGCTGTTGGCGTTATTTGACCGCCATGAATGGGGACACACACATCATGATTTCATCTCTCCCCATAATGCCATCTTTGAACGGCAACGAGCAGGGATTGAACACGAATTACAACATAAATGGGGTGGTGGTGTTCAAGTATTCAAGGCTTTTAACTTTTGCGCTCCTTTTTTGCCTAAACAAGTTTTAGCAGAAATCAAAAATCAAGGCTTTAGCAAAATTCTGATTTACCCGCTTTTGGTTGTAGATTCCATTTTTACCAGTGGTATTGCCATTGAGCAAGTTAATAATGCTCTTGCCGAATTGGCTGATGGTAATGAACATTGGGTAAAAGCACAGCGATATATTCCTTCTTTTTACAATGAACCGGAATATATCAATTTAATGGCGCAGTTGGTAGAAGAAAAAATTAACACTGATTTATCAGCAGCTTATTTACCTTCACAAATTGGCATTGTGTTGATGAATCACGGTTGTCCTCACAAAGCCAAAGGATTTACATCAGGAATTGATGAAAGTCAAGCACTTTATGAATTAGTCAGACAAAAATTAATTAATCGTTATCCTTTAATTTCTGTGGGTTGGTTAAACCACGATACACCGCTAATTGACTGGACACAGCCAAATGCTACCCAAGCAGCCCAAAATCTCATTCAATTGGGTGCAAAAGTGATCATCTTTATGCCTATCGGTTTTGCCACAGAAAACCACGAAACGCTGTTAGATGTTCATCACATCATTCATGATTTAGAAAAACAGTATTCTGGTGTGGATTATTTACAAATGGCTTGTGTAAATGACGATCCACAATTTTTGGATATGGCTGCTAAATGGGCAAATGCTCATATTGCAGAGTTGATGCAAGAGGAAGCTAAGGAAGTTAATCGTGAGTTAGCTATACATCATCATCACCATCATTAATTAGGTGATTGGTGACAGGTAACAGGTGACAGATAAAGAATTACTTCTTGTCTGTTGCCTTTTGTCTTAACTTTGAATGTTCATCTGGAACTGGCTACAATACAAGTACCAGTTTTGGGGAAAAATGATGACACAAACCAATATATCTCCCGCTATTGCTGTCAATATTCCTACTACACTAACGCTGAAAATCTCCCATGAGCAGTTTGTTGATTTGGCACTTGCTAACCGAGATTTACAATTAGAACGAACTGCTACGGGAGAGTTAATTATTATGCCACCTACCGGAAGTTATACCGGAAATAAAAACTTTGATATCGCTGGACAATTGTGGTTATGGAATCGTCAGACTAAATTAGGAGAAGCTTTTGACTCTTCAACTGGTTTTCATCTTCCTAATGGTGCTGACCGTTCTCCTGATGCAGCTTGGGTAAAACAAGAAAAATGGAATGTTCTCAGTTTAGAACAACAGGAAAGTTTTGCACCTATTTGTCCTGATTTTGTGCTGGAATTACGTTCTAAAACTGATTCTCTGGAAAAGTTGCAAGCGAAGATGAGAGAATATATAGAAAATGGCGCTAGTTTAGGTTGGTTGATTGACCGGAAAAATCAACGAGTGGAAATTTATCGTCCAGGTAAAGATGTGGAAATTTTAGATCGTCCTGTAAGTGTGTCTGGGGAAGATATTTTACCTGGGTTTGTTTTGGATTTAACTGAAGTTTGGAGATGAGAATATAATGATACAGCCAGTCATTTTAGAAAAATTAGAAGAACTCCCTGAGTCTCTTCAGACAGAGGTACTTCATTACATTGAATTTTTAATAGATAAGCACGCTAAAAACTCTACTCAAGCAGAATCTACAAAGAAGCGTCGTGTTGCCGGAACAATGAAAGGAATGTTTGTTCTACCACTGCCTGATGATTTTGATGAGCCACTGGAAGATATGAAAGAATATATGGAATGAATAAATTATTATTAGATACTCATGCTTTTATCTGGTTTGTCTCGAATGATGCCAACCTGCCAGTGTCAACTAGAGAGCAAATTGAATCTGCTGAAGCTGTTTTTTTGAGTATTGCCAGTCTTTGGGAAATAGCAATTATCTAGAAATGAATTTGGAGAATTATTCCTGGAGTGTTGGACGATAATCATTATTATATCCGTGTAAATTCGGTGTTCATCAAGTTATTTACAGCTTATTATATTCTTTATAATCTCAGATACACATTCTTAAATTTTATGACAACGTTTTTTGAAAATGAATCAGCAAAAGTGAAAGTAGCTGAATTAAATGAAATTTGCGGAACTATTATGCATTATGGTTTTGGCGGTATTTCATCTTGTGGGGCTAAAATTGACATTGACCGTGATTCTAAGTCCTATGGATATATTAGGGGATATACCATACAACAAAATGGAGAAACAAAAACTTTCACACTTGAAGATGCTGAAAGGTTTCTGAAAGATGTATGGAAGAACGCAACAGATAAAGATTGGGATAGCTGAGATAGCTTGATTTAGCATTCGTGAATAAGACAAGGATAAGGACAGGTTTTTAGTCTGTCCTAGTTCTTCATAATAATTGGCCAGTAATATTCAAAAAGACACGTAGTGGCGTGGCAAGCTTAAAATAGTTCATTAGGAAAGACCAAAAATGTTGATTTTTCAAATGAGTATTTCAAAAATCTATTGCAACATTTTAGCCTTGCCACTACAATACTAATACATTCAAGTATATTTTCACTCCCAAGGTGAAATGATTTCTATATTAAGAGAATCATTAATGTTAAAAGTGTTGTTTAATTCTGGCTTTAATGAATTAATACCCTTTTGTTTTGCTTCTTCTTCAGACTGTGCTTTTATAAAAGTAATTATTACATCTTTATTATTTAATTTAATAGGCATAATACAGACATAAAATTTTTCTTTTGGAGTTATACTAATACTTGGTGAAGACATTTCCTGAAATTTGCCTTTAATATATTTCATCCTGTTAATAAAATCCTTGCTAATTACTATATCTAGGTGAATATTTTTGTCTAAAAATTCTGTTAACATATCAAAGCTTTTGTAGAAATTTTTCTTTTCATCAAGAGATGCTTGATTTAAATATTTGTCAGCGAGATATGAACTACATAAACTACCCAAAATAAATGTAGATATAACAGATATTTGTACCTGTTCTAATTTTAATTGAGAATTCTTGAGTAAGGATCTTTTAGTATAATAAACAGAATTTCTCAACCAAATAGAATATTCATGAACCATCTCAATTTCTTTTTCATCATATATTCCTATCTTCTTAAAAGCTGTTTCATAATATTTATCATTCTCTAATTGATTGAGATAAATTTCAAGTGATTCTTTTTTATACAAATATTCATTGGATTCTTTATTGATGTTTGAAATTTCTGATAAATATGAATTTATAAAAGCAATATTTTGAATTTGTAAATCTATAGTTTTCATGAATAGAATTGCAAACTCTTTCCTTTCTTTCTTATCTGTAACGAAATATTTTAAAATAAGATTTCCCATAAATATGCCAGATGCAGTTGCTAAAATAGTTATAAATGGTAGCTTAAAAATCGCTTCGTAGTCAGTAGAAAATTTCTTTATATATTCAATATTGCTAACTAATATCTGGCATAAAAAACCAGACAAAATAAAGGCGAAACTTGATATAACAATTCCTTGAGAATTATGATTACGCATGAAATAAGATAGAGGAAAGAATGCAATATAAAATCCCATAATGGCTGGAAAAATCTCAATCAAATTAAACATATAGTAAAGTTTTTGAAGTAGAATAATTATAAGATACTACTAATTCTATAAATATTGAATATTGTAACAATTTTTCACATATTTTAGATACAATGTTCCTATTAATAGTTTAATCTTTAAAATTTCATAAAAGGGTAAAAGGAATTGATAATGTCTGAATTACAAATTATGAAAAATCTGAGGTTGATGATAAAAAAGATGGTTGGCCATTTACGAGCGCGATCGCTAATTTTATAGGTTGGGTTGACCCAAAGAAACCCAACATTTAGCTGATAAACTATATGATTAATAATGAAAGGTGTAACGATGGCGAAACTAACGCCGTAAGTGCGATCGCTAATCTCATAGTCAACAAATCCTTATGGTCAAAAAAATCCCAAATAGCGATTACGTAGTTACTGATAACTTTAGTTCCTGAATAGTAATATTTGGAGGTTACAATGAATTTATCTCTTTA
>RDYJ01000008.1 GCA_004293145.1 Nostocales cyanobacterium
GCTAAATCAACTATTTTTAAATTCAGGTCTTGTCCCGCACCAGCAAATTCGGAAACTGCTAACCGTGTGACTTCTTGTTTAGGAATAGCATAATTAACAGTAAACTCTGTCAATTTATCCTGAATGTTGGCATTACCATCAACCCACATATCTTCAGGAAAGGCAATTTCTACTTGTTGGTTATCATTTAAACTGAGTGTGACATTTTGATTAGCAAAACTACTAATCGGTTGTTTTTCTTGCCAAATTAATTTAAATGTTCCTTCTAAACGCCGTTCAAATTCTCGATATTCATCAGCAATAACAGAACCATCAGCTAATAAAGACACTGCACCTTGACGCTGTAACCATTTATTTTTAGAAAGGTTAAATTGTTGAGTTGCTAATTCAGAAATGGCTACTTTCCGAGACGGTGAATCATTTACTAAAGGTTCTTTGCTATTAATTATGCTTAAAGTTCCTAAACTTCCCCGTTTACCGTCTCGTCCATCACTCCCGTTACTGCCATTCCTGCCGTCGTAACAGCGGTAAACCTTGTTAGTACACTTATAATCAGGAGTACCTGGAGTCCCTTTACAGCTTTTTACTTCCCAACTGCGACGACGACAGTTACAACCTGCTGTTCCTTGGCCACCACGGCCACCCCGTCCACCTTCTCCCCCAGTTGCACGGACAAAAATGTTCTTTAAATCCGCCAAATTCGTGTAATAAACCGTGAGAGAACCTCCATTTCCCCCATCTCCACCTCTCCCACCAGCACCACCATTACCACCATTACCACCATTACCACCGTCAGAAGCGTTAATATCCCTGTTTTCCTTTTCACTGTAATCTTTACCACATCTGGGACGAGAAGCGTTTTCTCCATCTTCCCCATCTTCCCCACTTGTACCTGATAGGTCAAGATTTACTGGTGAACCAGCAGAAATAGTTTGGTTCTGTCCACTGCGTCCATCTCTTCCCGCACGGCCATTACTCCCTCTATCCCCATCTCGGTCGTAACGTTCAGCTATTTTAAAGTCTCCTTTAGCAGCGTTTGTTGTACAAACCTCAACAGCAGACGCAGGTAAAAAGCTAAAACTATTCAATAAACAAAAACTTACCAGGAGTGGTAGTTTTCTACCAAAACCTTTAAACATGGAAATTACACCTAAATCTTTAGTTAATATACAATTGCTGACGCTAATTTTTGGGGATTTGCTCCCTAAATATACTGAAACCCAGAAAAAAACTCAGAAAAAAGTGGCTCTGTTGTGTACAGAACCACCAACATTATTACAAAATTAAGTGGAATTACCGTGCTTGACCGTGAGCAGCAACTGCATCAATAGGTTTCATCAGGTATAGGCTTAATAATTGCCAACCATGAGAAACATAAATTGGCATTTTTTGGCAGAATTGCAGGAATTTGGGAGTATTAGAGTTGGAAATTGCGGTCAATTTTTCGTTATTTTTGACACAAATATCCAAACGTCGATAAAATTCTGGGTTATCAACATCTAACATCAGTGGGAAAACTCGACCTGCGGTTTCATTGGTCTTCTTAATCACGTAAATGTCATATTCTCTCGCATCCAAGCCAAGGGAAGCATAGAAATCTTTACGCTGAATATCGTTGAGATACATTGTGGCAAACACTGACAACAGGAAGAAGCGACTCCATAGTTTAGCCTTCCAATCATTCAGCATTTGTGGCTGCGCTCTCATAATCGCATCAAAGAAGTCACCGTGGCGGTTTTCATCCTGACACCAATTTTCAAAGAAGCGGAAAATAGGGTAAATCCGATCTTCAGGATGGGATTCTAAATGACGATAAATGGTGATATAGCGCCAATAACCAATCTTCTCAGAAAGATAAGTCGCGTAGAAGATAAATTTGGGCTTAAAGAAGGTGTAACTGCGGCTCTTGGTCAAAAACCCTAAATCTAGGGACAGATTAAAGTCTGACATTGCTTTGTTCAAAAAGCCAGCGTGACGTGCTTCATCCCGTGACATCAGGTTAAAGCATTCTGCCAATACAGGGCTTTTATCCTTCAAGCGACGACCGAGTTCTTTATATAGCAAGAAGCCGGAAAATTCCGCAGTACAGGAACGTTCCAGAAATTCAACGAACAATTGGCGAGTTTCCCCATCAATATGATCCCAGGATTGTTCAAATTCAGCATCCCGAACAAAGTGATGGCGGTTGTAGTCAACGCGAAATTCTTCGAGGATGGCTTGTAACTCGTCTTCGTTGACGGAGATATCCATCCGCGCCATTTCATCAAAATCTGTTGTGTAAAACCGGGGTGTTAAAAGGGTTTCCCTGGAGGGGACTTTAACCCCAGGACGCATTTCTTCAAAGCCTGGTTTTTTTAAGGAATCTACCATGTTTTGATTGCTCTTTTGTCTTTCTTAATTTTGAGTACACCAGACAGCCAAAGTTTATGCTCTCACACGGTGCAGGTAAGGACAATAATGACATTTGTATAAAATCCAGTGTACCAAGGTCTAGCCGCGAAAAAGGCAAATAAAAGGTTAAGAGTTGCAACAAATCTTTCGTTCTTGCGGAATTACAATCGGAAAATTGGTAGTCATCTGAGATCATCAATCCCCGACTTGACGTTAAATGTTGCAGTAGGATGGGTATTAATTAGCTTAATTTCAAAAAATCGGTATATAACACACAGGTTATAAAGAATATGAAAACACCAAACAATCCCAACAAAGACCGTCTTGTTGCTTCTTATATATTGTGTGCTGCTGGTTTTTTGGGTGTAGGCGGTTTGCACCGCTTGTATAACGGGAAAATCGGAACTGGTTTATTATGGTTTTGTACTTTCGGGTTATTTTACATTGGACAGGTGGTAGATTTGCTGCTGATTCCGGGCATGGTGGACGAATATGAACAAAATCTCCGCCTAAAAGCAGGTTTATCACCTTTGGGATTACCACTAAATCAACCGGTTGTCAATTCCCGTGTTTACCGTCCTTCTGGCAACCAACTGATGGTTCAACTGCTAGAAGCAGCAGAAAGTAAGGGTGGTAGCTTGACTGTTACTCAAGGTGTAAAGGCCACCGGCGCTAGTTTTGCAGAAGTGGAAAAGGTGCTAAAAGAAATGATGCAATCTGGTTATGTGCGAATAGATAACGACCCCATCACTGGAGCCGTTACCTACCATTTTCATGAGTTGTAAATAACTATTAACCACTGACCAATAATTAATTTCTACCTAGCCACTTTTGACCGTTTAAACGGTAAACTAGACGAGATACTAATAAATCAAGGGTTATTTTGCGTTCATCAATTAAGAATGACTCTAGGGTGCTAGGTTTTTTCCCTTCGTTACAGGAAAATGCCTTTTTACCTTGAATGTCTGCATCGGGGAAGTAGACGTTAAACTGCCTTTGTCCATTTTGCCAGCTACCGATAATTTGCCAACATTCTTCGGCTGAGTTAAAACCCGCAATGGGATATTTCTGCTTGGCAAAAATCAATTCTACATCGGGAACTCCTTCCTGAGCGATCGCTTTTTGCAGAGCTGGTAAATATTCTTGCTGGATAAACTCTTCAAATGGCTTATCTTCCACAGCGGGAGGTTTTTCCTTCTTGGGAGCTTTAGCAGCAGCGGCGGGTTTTTCTGTAGCGGGTACAGCAGCATTGGGGTTAACTGCTGGATTTGCGGCTTTGGGATCTGGTGTGTTAGCTGTCGGAAGGTTTGACGCTACTGGTGCATCATTGCTGGGAGTCACTGCTCCCGCTTGATTTTGATTGGTTTCTTCTGCCATTGCTCAGGTCAATCCTTTATCTAGCTATTTGAGCGAGTCGCTCACCTTGCGATCGTCATTCACCTTTATTTTGACATACTGCAAATTTTATTCTGATCGCAGTCTGTGAATTTGAACTAATAGCGTAAAAAATCATCTGGAATGGCAACAACAACTGACACCACCCAGATTATAAGCATTCAAGCATCTGCTCATCCTGGCTGAAATATATCAACCACCCGCAACAGCAGGAACTATACTAACTTCATCACCATCTTTGAGAGGTGTTTCTGTATGTTGTAAAAAGCGGATGTCCTCGCTGTTAACATACAAGTTCAAAAAGCGACGTGGCTTTCCTTGTTCATCGCAGATCCGATCCTTAATACCAGGACAAGCCTGTTCTAAAGAGTCAAATAATTCAGAAATGTTGTTACCACTGCATTCTAGGGTAGCTTGGTTATTTGTAAATTTTTGCAGAGCAGTAGGAACTAGAACTTTTACGGCCATAGTTAATTATCAGTTATTACTTAATCAGTTATCTATTATCAATTATCAGTGGTCATTAATTAGTTATTAATTTTTTAACGACTAATGACCACTGACGCAAGATTAAACAAGAACTTGTTGCCATTCTAGGCGTTCAAGTGTGCGGGATCTTTCCAACGCCCGTTCAAAACTATCGAGTTTAGCATCTATTGTCAAAGGTTCACCAACGTAACCTTGAATTGCTTCTTGGGTTTTCAAACCATTGCCAGTAATGTAAACCACTGTAGTTTCATCTGGAGCAATTTTGCCAGCTTCTACTAATTTTTTCAGTACCGCAACGGTTGTACCACCTGCGGTTTCAGTGAAAATACCTTCAGTTTCAGCCAGTAGCTTCATCCCTTCGATAATTTCTGCATCGTTAACAGATTCAATATTACCGTTGGTTTTTTTAGCGATTTCCACAGCATAAAGCCCATCTGCTGGGTTGCCAATAGCGATGGATTTAGCAATTGTATTTGGTTTGACTGGTTTAATAAAGTCACGGTTTTCTCTGAAAGCTTCAGCGATGGGAGAACAACCTTCAGCTTGAGCGCCGCTGAAACGGACATTTTTACCTTCTACCAAACCAACTTCTGTAAATTCTTGGAATCCTTTATAAATCTTGGTGAACAAAGAACCAGAAGCTAGAGGTGCAACTATATGATCAGGTAGTTCCCAACCTAGTTGTTCTGCAACTTCAAAGCCTAGTGTTTTAGAACCTTCGGAGTAGTAAGGACGTAAGTTAATGTTGACAAATCCCCAACCGTGTGTATTAGCAACTTCCGAACACAGACGGTTAACTTGATCGTAGTTGCCTTTGACAGCCATCAAGGTAGGACTGTAAATTAAGCTCCCCAGGATTTTACCTGCTTCTAAGTCTGAAGGAATGAATACACAACAGTCTAAACCAGCATGGGCAGCGATCGCAGCGGTTGAATTTGCCAAGTTGCCGGTACTAGCGCAGGAAACTGTAGTAAAACCTAATTCTCTCGCTCTACTCAGTGCCACAGATACCACCCGATCCTTAAAGCTCAAGGTGGGCATATTGACGGCATCATTTTTAATATAAAGTTTATTTAAACCCAGGCGACGGGCAAGACGGTGGGAACGCACCAGGGGAGTCATCCCTGTTCCTACATCTATATAGTTATCAGTAGCAACCGGTAGAAAGTGACGGTAACGCCAAATTGAGTTGGGACCAGCTTCAATAGTTTTTCGACTTACAGACTGACGCAAAACTTCATAGTCATACTTGACTTCCAGCGGACCGAAGCACAACTCACAAACATGAATGGCTTTTAGTTCGTATTCCGCGCCACATTCTTTACACTTCAAGGCTTTCAATATAGAAGTGTTGGCTTTGTTTAAGTTTGCGATGGCCTGAGTCATAAACTAGCTTTCCCCGTATATCCGTCAACTTGTGGAATGATACTAGCACGAGCAAAAATACACGTCAAACATACCCGATAAAATTAGTCGGGTATAGGTGACAGTAAGAAGGGAATAGTTGAATCTAAAATCCAAAATCCAAAATCCAAAATCTAAAATCTAAAATCTAAAATTACCCTCCGCTAACGGGGGGAATAAGTACAACCTCATCCCCCTCATTTAAGATGGTGTCTGGTTCGACGAAGGTTAAATTAATACCGAAGCGGGTAAGATCACGCCATTTGCTGAGTTCTGGATGTTCCGTGATGAAGCGATCGCACACCGCTTTGACTGGTGTACCATAAGGAAATTCCAGCACTAATTCCGTCAAGCCATAAGCCTCTTGATAGGCAGCAAACAATTTAACGGTTATGGTAATTACAGATTGAGACATACAATAATTTTCCTCACACCCTGATTTACTAAATTATTCAAATAAGTGGAATGCAAGCCGAATTTAACTTTTTTCAGCACTGGTATCCTCTTTCACCAATTGAAGACCTTGATTCACAGCGGCCAGTTCCCATCACTCTGCTGGGAATTCGGTTAGTGATTTGGAAACCCAGATCATCTAAGAATTATCGAGTATTCTTAGATCAGTGTCCCCATCGTCTAGCACCCTTAAGCGAGGGGCGTATAGATGATAAAACGGGGAATTTAATGTGTAGTTATCATGGTTGGGAATTTAATCCCCAAGGTGTCTGTACTCATATTCCCCAGGCTGAAAATTCTGAACTTGTTGCTAAAAATCAACAAAATTTCTGCGTTATTTCCTTACCAGTGCGTGAAGAAAATGATTTACTCTGGGTTTGGCCTGATGCTAAAACAGCTGAACTAGCCGCAACTACACCCCTACCTTTGTCACCACAAATAGATGCTAACAAAGGTTTTGTGTGGTCTTCTTATGTTCGTGATTTAGAATACGATTGGCAAACTCTAGTAGAAAATGTAGCAGATCCTAGTCATGTTCCTTTTGCCCATCATGGAGTACAGGGTAAGCGAGAGAACGCACAACCCATAGATATAAAGATTGTACAATCAACAGCAAATTTAATTGCAGCAGATACTTCTGGGCGTTTTCAAACTTCAATTACTTTTGAACCTCCCTGTCGCTTGGAATATGCGATTAATCTTCCTAACTCAGATAAACAAATCGGACTTGTTACTTACTGTGTTCCTGTTGCTCCAGGTAAATGTAGAATTGTGGCACAGTTTCCCCGCAACTTCGCAAAAACGCTGCATCGAATTATCCCGCGTTGGTGGAGTCATATCAAAACCCGGAATTTGGTGCTTGATGGGGATATGATGCTGTTAAATCAGCAAGAATATTTATTGCAACAAAAACAATTAAGTGAAAGTTGGAAAACTGCCTATAAGTTACCTACAAGTGCAGACCGTTTAGTAATTGAGTTTCGGACTTGGTTTGATAAATACTGTCATGGTCAACTACCTTGGCATGAGGTAGGAATTAGCTCTTTAGTAAGCTCAAAAATCAATGATAATCGTGCCGTAATGTTGGATCGTTACCAACAACATACCCAGCATTGTAGCAGTTGTCGTAATACTCTGAAAAATTTACAACGTTTGCAAATTGCACTTTTGGCCTATTTTGTGATTACTGTATCTGGGGTTGCTATCCTTCCTGATAATTTGCGGTTGACGGTAGGTTTACCATTAATAATTACAGCACTTTTAGGAATGGGAGTTTATTCTGGGTTAAAATTTTGGCTGATTCCTCAATTCTACTTTGTGGATTATATTCATGCTGAGAAATGAGGTATTAATTAGCAGAAAATTTCAGATTTAGTTCTTGGAATGGTTCAGATGCTGCGTCTAATTTTAAATTACCAGCAGATTTACCATTCATTTCTAGTTGGTAATTTCCTTGAGGTAAATTTTCTAAATAATAAACTCCAGCACCATTAGTAACAGAAAAACGCCTAATTCCCTGAGTTGTTTCCACTGCTTCTACTCTTGTACCTGCAACTGCATTACCTTGAGCATCGGTGACAACTCCTGATACTGTGTAGGAGAGAATCAGTGGAATCATCACAGGAGTATAACTACCAGGAATGACATCTACTGCTAATGCTGTAATTGTAGCTTGCCAGTCAGGAGGAAAACCTGCTGGATCGAGGTCTAAACGGTATTTTCCTGGTGCAAGACGTAATAAAATCCTATCGTTTCTAATATCTGGTAAAAAAGATTTAATGGGACGATTATTAACTATTACCAATGATTCAGCTTCTTTAGTATAAAATTCTTCCCCTCCATCCCGTTTACCATTATTATTTTTATCAAAGAAAGGTTGAATTAATAAACCCCCTTGAGTGCGGAAGTATTGAGAACGTCTATCCCCTGGTTTAATACCTTGTTGTAAACTTAAACTAGATACTAAATCTAAACTAAAAGTTGATTGATCAGAAGTTACTGATACACCTTGATAACGTCCACGCAATGATAAACCTGGTAAAATTGTAGTTCCTAAAGAAGCAATGATACCATCACCTTGAGAACCCAAACCATAACCTAATTGAAATTCCCAAAGATAATTACCATCAGTTGCTCTTTCTGAAGAACGATAACGCCAAGCAACATTTAACAAGTTATCACTACGATTTTGAGAGTTGGTTTCATAACTTAATAGTAAGGAGTTTCCTGAATCAAACCACTTGTTTTGTGATAATCTGTAAGTAAATTCTGATAAAGTACCAATTTCATTTCCCCGCTGTGTTAATTCTAATTGACCGAGACGTTGCAGTAAATTCCAACGTACACGATCTTTACTATCAAAGCTAACACGACCAAAGGTAGAAATATTCTTTCCTGCATAGTTAATTTGCAATCCCCCAGATGTAGCATCACGGGAATCATTCAAAGCGAATAAACTTAAATTGGGAAATATTTGCCAATTCATTTGAGAACGTTGGGAAAAGCGATCGCTATTAAATGTTAGATTCAAACTAGAAAATGGTTCATAGCGAATATCTGCATTGACATTTCCATCCTCTCCTGAAAGTGCAAATAATGCCACTTGTACAGGTATATTAGTGGGACGAAAGAACAATTCTCCTAAAGCTTTGGGAGAGTCTTCATACACCCCACCTAAACCAACTGTTAAACTTTCTGATAAACCCCAACGACCAGCAATTCCCCCCCGAAAATCAGAAAAATTCCCTAACAAACTGCCATCTCCCGAAGACTCTCTTTTCATCCCAGCGGAAGCGATAAAAGCTGAAGTACCTGCGGGTATTTGTCCCAGTACATTAGTAAAACTAGCTTCTTGAATTTCTGGTTGAGCGGTTAATCTTCCTTGAGGATATAATAAAACTCGATAATTATTACTACCAAATTGACTATTATTTTTAATATTTTCAAAGCGATAAATACCAGAAGAATCAACTAAAATCTCCGCAATTACCCGATCACCAAAACCCTGTACCAGTCTTGCTAATGTACCCGGTTCAGCTTTACCTGCTATGGTTCTTCCAATTGCAGAAGCTTGTAACCGTTGACGAGAATCTACCAAACCACTACCAAAAGTTTGAGGAGGTGTAAAACCTTGTCTGTTAATGTATGTAAAACCCCAAAAATCTCCTTGACTTTGCCAAAAACTGCGCTGAGAACCAACAAAATAATCAGTTGAATTAGATGGTTTAAAAAATTGTGCGTCTGTGATATTCCAAGTTTCTTGATCGGTTAAATCCCGTTGATTTGTTCGTAAAAACCAAGAACCACCAAAAGCACTACCAACTGTTATTAATTCACCTCTGTAATTTGTTGATTGTCTCTCACTACCGCTAATAGTTACTTTTTGTTCTATTGCTGATATATTAATACTTTCATTTTTGATTTTTGGTAAACCTTCTAAAAAAATTAAATTTTCAACTTCTGCTAAATTTCCAATCGATTTATTTTCCCAAGGAACATCTAAAATAATCGCATATTCATTAATATTAAATTCAGCTTTTACCCCAAATATAGATTGTAAATCTTCAATTGTTAAAACTAATCCTAATTCTGCATCAGTTCTAAATTTTTTCGGATCTATCCGTGTAACTAACCCAGGTGATTTAACTTCTAATTGACCATCTTCTAAGGTAGTGACATTTAATTTTAAAGCTGCAATTACAGCATCATAAGGTAATAGCCAATTGGCAAAATCAACCGCATCTGCACCATCTTCTTTACCTCGCACCAAAAACCCAGATTTCACCGTGCGTTTACCAACGTTTAAACCCACAGGAAAAACTACAAATTCTGTTATCTTATCACCTATTTTATCAAGTAATTGTGTAGTTTCTGAATTAGGTTTAACTGGGTTATCTGCTTGCGCTGGTATTGTAATAATTTGGCAGATAATTGGGATAGCAGCAAACAGACAAATACTTATTTTATGCCATAGATGCTGTTGCATATTTTCTGATTCTCTCAACTCAAATTTGTTAATTCCTTAGAGGATGTTTTCAAAGTCTTTTTGTGAGTAGTAAAGTATTGTAGATCCCCCTAAATCCCCCTTAAAAAGGGGGACTTTGAATCTAGTTAGCACCCTTATAAACGGGAATTTTGAATCTAGTTTTCCCCCTTTCTAAGAGGGACTTTGAATCTAGTTAGCACCCTTATAAACGGGAATTTTGAATCTAGTTTCCCCCCTTTCTAAGAGAGACTTTGAATCTAGTTCCCACCCTTATAAACGGGAATTTTGAATCTAGTTTTCCCCTTAAAAAAAGGGACTTTGACTCTAGTTCCCCCCTTTATAAGGGGGGTTAGGGGGGATCAATTGAGTCTCTAAAATCACAGACAACCAGTTTTAAAACAACCTATTAGAAAGATATTTTCTTTGACTCCTGACTCCTGACTCCTGACTCCTGACTCCTGACTCCTGACTTATCTTCTATTTACTGGTGGAGTTGGTCTATTATCGGAGCTAGGGGTGATAGTAGGTATAGTAATATTTACATTAAATGGCAACTTACTAGCATTTTTATCATCTCCCCAGATTAAATCACCAATTAGTTGATATTCTCCAGGAGTTGGTACAGGGTCATCTTTACTGGGATATTTTAATAATAAATTGCGATCGCTATTTGCCACCACAGAAGCAGGATCTAATTTCCCAGATTTGATCACAGTTTCTCCACGTTTTAAAGTCCAATTTACCCCAGGACGTGCAGTAGCTTGACCGCTATTATTAACGAGAATTTGAATTTGTTTTTGTTCTTGATTAAAACTAGCACCAGATACAGTTAATTTAGGGGAAAGATCGCCTTTTCTGACATAGAAAGTTACACCAATTCGCGCCACTAAAGCTACACTATTACCAGCAGTATTCTTAGTCTCATTGAGACTTTCATTAAAAATTACTGCCCGATATTCCCCATCTGGTAAATTAGGAGCTAACCGACTAATTAACCTGACTCTGCGACTTTCTCCCGGTTTGATAGTCAACTCACGGGGGGAAAATTGCAGATATGTTGTTAAGTCAGTGGGAGTAGATGATAAAATTTCAAATCCACTATCACGACTATAGGTAAAAGGTTCAGCGTAGACACGCACACGGGTAGGAGCATTACTGGTATTTGTAACTGTGATCATTGCTTGCGCTTGTCCCCTTTCTGCTTTGGTTTCAATTATTAGGGGAGAAACGCTAACTTGTGCTGTAGCTGAACTGGAAAATAAAGATAGTGCAGATAATGTTAAGCCAAAAGCAACTTTAGAGAGCCAAGACTTATAAAACATAAAAAAACTCTTTACTGAAAAATTATTGAACAAGCTCCAGCTAGGTGCTAATTGCTAGAGCCATGTTGATAATAAACTTAGGACAATAACTAAGGTACTACGGTCAAAGTCACCGTGTAGGCATAATTACCAGCCTCTAACACACTACCTTTATCCGCCATCATACCTATTTTTAATGGAATATTAGTACTATCAGATAGTAGGGGTATAGGAGAACCAGATCCTCCAGTTGTGTTATAAGTTGAGCCTTGTGGAGAATTTACATCTGCATTTAACATCATGGGTATGAAAGCCGGTCCTGCTGTCTGTACTGGTAAGGATACTGTTAAACTAGCAGGTTGATTACAGGCCACAGAAACTTGACCTGGAGATCCCATACCAGGACCACCAGGACCAGAAAAAGAAGAAGCGTACAACGATGTTGGAGTACCAACTGGACCAAATACACCCAAAACTCCAGGAGTTACCGAGCTAAAAGTACAAGCACCACCTACAGTCCCACTGAAAGGAACATCAACACTTTGAGCCATTGCTTTGGGTGCAATAGCAACACTACCCGCAACTACCAAAGCAGCAGCTAATAAAGAACGACGAATCATAAGATACATCCTTGGGTAAAAAGTAGACTAGCACCGAGTCACACACAAATAGGAGCAACAACAAAAATTAAAAGAAATTATGGAGTAATCGTTAAAGTGACTTTGTAGGTATAATTTCCAGCTAAAAACGCCGTGGGACGTTCTACCAACATACTCACCTCTAAATCGTTTGTCCCCGCAGGTAAAGACGCATTTCCGCCCCCAACATCACTGCTCGCGGTAGTAGAACCAAATCTTACATACCCTATTTTTATAGTCCCTGGAGGGTCTTGACTAGCCCCAGAAACAAGCACAGGAGCAGAAACGGTAATTGTGGCATTGGTGCTGGTTTGCACACTCACAGTAGCCGGAATTTGTGGTTCAAACTTGCTTGGGATACCATTAGAACCACCCACTATTACGGGTTCTAAGGGAGGGGAAATAATCTCGGTAAAGGTAGCCTGGACGGGAACAGTTCCAATAAAAGGAACGTCTACACTTTGAGCTAGGGCAGCGTGTTGGACTGTGAACACACTTGCTAACGCCAGGGTAGAGTTTAGGATCAGACGGTAAAGCATTACAGAGCCGCCTTACTATTCAGCGTTGTGCTGTCACACAACATGATTTTAGCCTATCCTGTAACTTTACATGATAGATATAGTGATAACACTTAAATAAATACCCGGTCAAGACTTTGTGTAAAATTATGTAATAATTTATGCTCTTGTCAAGAGATTATGAAATCCTAAAATTTAATCCCCAACCGTTCAAAATCTCGCTGGACTTCCATTAACAGAGCTTTATTGTGGGGGTCAGTCTTTACAGCTTTTTTCAGATAGATTCTTGCTTTCGGCATTTGTTTTTCTTGAATAAGGGCCCGTCCCCAAATTTGATAGGATATGGCTTGCCATTGCCGTACTTCCAGATCGTTTGGTAATCTAGCGGCTAAAGCCTCAACTAGAGCGATCGCCTGGGGAAAACGTCTTGCTTGTAAAAACCGCTGCAACTGGTCATAAGTTTTCCACTTTAACCGCTGTTCTATATCCTCAAACGTTGGTGGATGTGGCATAACAGTAGTATTACTTGATACTTGATTCTGGGGTTTCACCTCTGTGTAACTATCCATAGACATTGACGAATTAGATGCACTCTGTAATTTGGGGGCTATTTCCTCTGGCGGTACTACCGTTTGTAGGAGTTTATAAGCCTCTGTCAAGGCAATAAATTTGTCTTTAGATTTTTCATCATCTGGGTTGATATCGGGATGATATTGCTGCGCCAGTCGGCGATAAGATGCCTTGATTTCAGCAAAAGAAGCTCCTGACCTTAAGCCCAGTAAACGGTAGCAATCTCCAATATCCATGTTGCTTTACTCCAATTCAAAATTCAAAATTAAAAATTCAAACTGAAGAATTCTTACCTTTGAATTTTCAACTTTGAATTTTGAATTTATTTTTCCCTATTTACACCCTGTCTTCAATCACACGGTCAATTAAACCATATTCTTTGGCTTCTTGAGCAGACATAAAAAAGTCACGATCCATGTCTTTTTCAATCTTAGACAAAGCTTGACCGGTGTTATCAGCATAAATCTGATTTAGCTGACTGCGAATTCGCAAAATCTCCCTAGCTTCAATTTCAATGTCAGAAGCTTGACCACGAGTACCACCGGAAGGTTGGTGAATCATGATTCGGGAGTGAGGCAAAGCCATGCGTTTGCCCTTAGCGCCCGCTGTTAATAGGAAAGAACCCATTGAAGCAGCTAATCCAACGCAAATGGTAACAACATCAGATTTGATGTGTTGCATGGTGTCATAAATCGCCAACCCAGATGTTACCATACCACCGGGTGAATTGATGTATAAGTAAATATCCTTACCTGGATCATCCGAATCCAAATAAAGCATGACAGCAATAATTTGGTTAGCAATTTCATCATCCACATCCCGTCCCAGGAAAATAATTCTTTCCCGGTAGAGACGGTCATAAATACTAATCCAATCTGTATACTGTCCTCCGGGCATCCGGTAAGGAACTTTAGGAACGCCTATAGGCATTTTCGGTACTCCGTTTGTAATTAGTTATTAGTCAAGGGGACTGGGGACTGGGGACTGGGGACTGGGAATTGGGAAAGAATTTTCTCCCCTGCTCCCCTGCTCCCCTGCTCCCCTGCTCCCCTGCTCCCCTGCCTCCTGCCTCCTGTCACCTTCTTACAGCACACTAGCGGGGAGTGGGGGGTTGGCGAGTTCTTCTTTTTCAAACACGCGATCAATTAAACCGTAATCCCTGGCTTGGTAAGGAGTCATGTAGAATAGACGATCCATGTCTTTGGTAATTTTTTCTGGTGCTTGTCCAGTAGTGACAGACAGAATATCCACCATTGACGCTTTGTTTGCCAAAACTTCTCTAGCCCGAATTTGAATATCCGTGGCTTGGCCTTGGGCGTAGCTCTTGGGTTGATGCAGGATAATGGAGGAGTTAGGTAAACTAGCACGACAGCCCTTTGTCCCAGCACTGAGTAGCATTGCTGCCATACCCATCGCCGAACCAATACAGATAGTGTGGATGGGGGGCTTGATGTATTTCATGGTGTCATAGATGGCGAAGGCTTCGGTTTCAAAACCGATAGGTTCGCCACTGTAACCAGAAGTGCCGGTTGAGTTGATGTAGATTTTAATTGGCTTTTCCGGGTCGTCGGATTGTAAAAAAAGCAATTCGGCGACAATCAATTCCGTGACAGCAGGCACCAGTGGCATACCCAGATAGACAATTCGCTCCTTCAATAGTAGGGAAGGTAAATCTGGCGGCGGTGTCCGGTAGAAGTTATCGCCGTAATAGGGGGCTTGTACAGCCTTGATGGGGGAAATGTCCATAGGAACTGAATCGCCTGAAACTATGCCGTTAACTGTATTACATCCTAGCGCGATGCTTTAATAATTTAGGGTGTGGATTTCTCTCTGATGGTCAAGAAAGCTAGGTTGCTAGGATATTTTGAATATTATGCTATGTTTTAGGAAAATCCGACAGAAGCCCCACCCCTGAACCAATATTTGATGATCCCAATTTAATTCAAATAGGTAGTGCGGGCATCTTGCCCGCTAAAATAAGCAAAATTAAATGCAGCACAGCTTATTTGTCTGAGCATTTGCCAAACTACTTTTTGGCAAGACTGTACGCTTCCCACCACGGCGTGGCATACTGAGTGATTATTTGGTTAAATTCCTGAAGCGTTGGTACAGTGTTTTGGTATAGCCAATCATTTAATGCGGTGCTTCCTCCCTGGGCGTATACAGGTATGCAATCTCGCCAAAGGTCAAGCCCATACAGTACACCAGAAAATTTAGTATCAGCTTCAACAATTAATGTCAATGTTTGAGCAAATATAGGCGCAGTTGCGCTTGCAGTCAGGTAAATAAATGGTACTTTTGCAAGGTTTGATGCCTCCTGTATGTGTGCGATGGCATCAGCATATTTGTATGCCTGTTCGCCGGTGGTGTTTGCTGGGAAGTCGGCTATGTAACGTACATCTACTGGCAGTTCGACTTTGAGGACATCCACGCCATAATGAGGCTGAGAAAACTCTTGGATTGATTGTTTAACTTTGTCTGGTTTTACTGATGCAAATGCTACTGAGTTATCATTACCAATGGCATCACTGTAGCTGACTGGTTCCAGAAAAAATGGCACATCATCAGCGCGACATTCAGCTCCTACTCGTTCGATCAAACTATGCTTGACTTCATTAATTGCTGAACTATCATCAGGATCATAGTACAACAAGATTTTAATTCCGTTTGCACCGCGCTCAACTAAACGATGTACAGACCATTCTGGCAGCAGTTCTGGTAAACGCCCTTTGATTTTGGGATCAAAGCCTGTTCGTTCATAGGCCAAAAATATTCCTGTGTGTGGTGGACGCTGTTCAATTGTAGGCAGACCATATTCAGGATCGATCAACAGGGAACTAGCATATTGTCCTAACACTTCAACGAAGCTTTGTTTAATTTCTGTGAGTGAGGCGGCGCTGACTTCTCTACCGGTTGCAGTAGCTAGAGCCTTTTTTAAGGAACCACGTTGATCTGTGGCGATCGCTGTAATGATGCCCTGTTTGTCAGAGATCGCGCTTAATCCTGTGAATTTACCAGAGCTTATCGGTATCTGCTCACCTTGCTGTACATTAATCATCAATTACTATCTCCTACACTGGAATTATTCAGAAAAACTATCAAGCAGAGTAGCAGCTACATTCGCTTAATGACTATATCATCAATGTTTATCGCTCCAGGAACTGTGGCAATCTGGAGCAGGAGTTCAGCAATGAAGTGTGGGTTCATGAAGTTTTCTGCCTGCTGCTGATGTGCTTGGTTATCAGGAGTTTGCCAAAAAGCTGTGTTCATCCCACCTGGACAAAAGGAGGTGACACGAATACCAAAGGGCTTTGCTTCAGCTTTCAAGCTTTCTGTAAAGCCAGCTTGCGCCCATTTGGAAGCAGTGTAACCACTTTCATTGGCTCGACCTACTTTGCTCGCGGTTGATAAGATATTAATAATCTGCCCACCACCTGCTTGTTTCATCCGTTTAAAGGCAGCTTGACAACAGTACACAGTACCTTTGACATTAACGGCTAACATCTGCTCAAGGGCTTCCTCTGTCAATTCTTCTACTGAACCAAATAGACCGATTCCCGCATTATTGATGAGAATATCTATTTTGCCGTAAGATTCTTGCACACGCTCAAATAAATTTAATACTTGTATTGGATCAGTAATATCTGTGGGAATAGCGATCGCTGATCCACCATGATCACGAATTTGCTGGGCGGTATGCTCAATTTCATTAGGCGTGCGGGAAGCGGCGATGATGTGCGCTCCTTCTTTCCCAAACAGCATTGCTGTAGCTTGTCCAAGTCCACGACTAGCTCCGGTAATTATGACAACTTGATTTTCTAAGCGCATTTAATGTTGGCTCCAGTTTGTAAGATGGGGAACAGGAATTGACTAACTAATCTGAAGATGAACTTTCAGGGTTTCACCACGAGCAAAACGCTGTAAAGCATCTGGGAAATCAGCCAACGGGAAAGTATGACTAACCAAAGATGCCACATCAATTTTGTTATTTTCCAACCATTTAATAGCAGGTAAAAATGTTAAACATTGGGAATAACTGCCCAGGATAGTCCAATCGTTCCGAAAAATATCATGAGGCCGCCATGTAATCGTGGCATTTGTAGCCGCAACACCAAATTGTAAATACTGTCCGCGAGGGCGTAAATAGTTGAGAGCTTGTTCGATCACTGCTGGTACACCTGTGGCATCTACAACAATCGAGAATCCGTAAGGTGCAAGTTCGCGCAATGCATCTGTTTGATTTTCATCAGCCGCGATCGCAATTGCGCCGAGTTGGCTGGCTAATGCTCTGCGGTTGGGGTGTTTTTCTACAACTACAATTTTTGCTGCACCACTATTTTGTAATGCTTGCAGTAGCAGTAGCCCAATCGGTCCAGCCCCAAAAATTAACACTTCATCTGCTGGATGTGTATGTAAACGATTAATTCCATGAATAACACAAGCAAGGGGTTCAATAAATGTGGCTTGTGTATCAGAAATTGTCTCTGGCAGTTTGTAGCAAGCACGCACTGGTACGGTGACATATTCAGCGAAACCTCCATCTCGCGTCACCCCGATACCTTGCCAATTCAGACAATGATTAGCTTGTTGATTACGACAGTAAAAACAATGACCACAGTACACATCTGGATCAACAACCACGCGGTCGCCTGGTTGCACATCAACAACTTCTCGACCAACTTCTGCAACTATACCCACGAATTCGTGACCAGGAATCAACGGGAAATTAGACAGGTATTCATTGTGGAAGATGTGCAAATCAGTTCCACAAATTCCTGCCCGCTTTACCTGCACAATCACCTCATCCGCTGCACACTTGGGATCGGCAACTTGTTCGACAACAACGGTTTCCGGTTGGGAAAAAACAACTGCTTTCATCAAAAATACTCCAATATAGTAAATGTATAACTAAATCAATCTGCAACTTTTAAGCTGTCGTCAAGTCTTCAATTAACACTTGATCAAGAGGTACTCGAAAAACTTTCAGAATTGAGATTGTTCCCCCTGGTGTTGTAATATCGCTGACTGCTTTCAATGTGCAAGTTAGAGCTTCTGGTGTCACTTCAACGACATTGTAACCGTGGGTTGTGGAGTTAAAATATTGAATGTGAGGATTACTAGCTGTGAGCATTTGAGTCATCACTTCAACTGGTGGGTTTACTTGTTGGGAACGGGAATTATTAGTTTCTGCGAAGTTAGAAGAAGCCATTGAACCAACTAGGAACTCCACCCCTATCGGCTCTTCTTGATAGTCATCAAAGTTCACTTTCTGATACCCAGTGACAAAAGTGTGAAAATCACCAGTAATTGTGACAAAGTTTTTCACGCCAGCCTCTTTGATTGTCTGAAAAATTAGATTCCGTTCAGCCGGATAACCATCCCACTGATCGAAGGATATAAACAAATCTGGAGTTGATTGCCCTAAAAGCTTTGTGGTAAATGCTGATAAATACTTGAGTTGCATAGTCATCACTTCATTTCCCCAGATTTTCCAGGTGGAAGAAGAATTGAGCATTTTATCTAAAAACCACTGACGCTGTGAGGTTCCCAGCATAGTTCTGTGGGGATAATTCCGTTCGGGACAGTCTGGAATCATGTATCGGTTTTGTTTAAGATACCGCTGCTGCTGTTCTTCCAGCTTGTCAGAGGGAGGACCATCTCGATAAAGACGTTCATCCGTCATTACCAGTTCTAATAAGTTGCCAAATTTGAAGGTGCGATAGATTTGCACCGCAGCTAGTGGCTCCTGATCAGCCTGGAAAGTAATGCTAGTGGGGATGTGTTCAATCCAGGCTTGAGTTGCCCATTGACGCAGATTTGACTGATGAAAGGGAACTTGATCAGGAGTATTGGTCCCAAAGCAATCCCCAGCAAACTCATGGTCATCCCAAATATTGATAAAGGCAAAACGCTCTCGCAGCTTTTGTAAATTTGGGTCGCTGTTGTAGGTTTGATAAAGGTATCTATAGTCTTCTAATGTAGTAGCAACTGGTTGACCGCTGGGTAATTGTAGGGGACGGATGCCTCTTTGGAAACTGGTGTCTCCTACACTTTCGTAGATATAATCGCCCAAAAATACTACAAAATCAATGTCCTCTTCTGCCAAAAAGCGATGGGCATTGTAGTAGCCGTTAGTGTAGTCTTGGCAGGAGATATACGCAAAGCGAACTTGCTTGACTTCAGTTTTGACAGCTGGTAGGGTCTGAAACCGACCTGTTCTGCTGGCTATTCCTTGGTAAATGAATCGGTAGTAGTAGGTGGTAGAAGGTTGGAGAAGGGGAGAATTGACAACAGCTTTGAGGGTGTAATCCTTGGACGCATCTGTTTGAGAAACACCTTGTAAAGCGATCGCCCCAAAATCAATATCTGTAGAAATCTCAAAACCAACCTGAATCAAACCAGGTTTTGATGAACCTATGCGAGTCCATAGAGTAATCCCCTGCATCTGTGGCTCCCCGGATGCCACACTCTGTGGAAATATAGATGTGGCAGCATTAGTAGATTTGACAGTAAACAACTCTTTGACTTGAGCCTCACTGATTTCTAACTGTTGTGGGAGTTTTTCACCAGGCCAGATCACAATACCCATGAAGAGGGAGTTCTTGAGGAAAGTCCGTCTATCCATTTTGTTTAATTAATTAAGTAGAACGGGAGTAATTAATACTGTTAACTGTTAGTTGGCTGGAGTTACATTAGTTTCTTCTGCTGAAATATTTGCACTAGATTTCTTGTCTGCACCTTTGCCAGTTTTGGCTAAATAAATACCTCCGATAATCACAGTAAAACCCACCAAGTTTAAAAAAGTTAAATTCTCGGCAAAGAGTATCCAAGCCAGAATTGCAGCAATGACTGGATCAAGTAAAAATACTATCAGCACAAAGGTGGAGGAAAAGCTTTTGAGACTGTATACTGTCAACCCATGACCTAAAGCTTCACAAACAATAGCTAGGGAAAATACAATTAACCAGCCTGATAAAGAAGGTGGGAAGAATTGATCTTCATATATCTGTACGAGTGGTAACGTCAATACAGCCCCAACCAAGCAGCGCCACATAAGTACAGTTTCTACGGAAAACTTACTGCGTAAATATTCTAAAATTAAATAGGTGGTTGCATATAATACCGCACACCCAAGAGCAGCAAAGTCACCAATCAGACCATGATTAGAGACTAAGAAGTCATCAAATCCTAAGACTGCTGCTCCTAGTATTGCCAGAAGCATTCCGAACAGAAATTTCCGGTCAAAAAGCTGTTTGAATAACAACCAGGCTCCTAATGTAGTGAATACCGGGCTTAAACCACCTAGCACATTAGCATTAGCGATACTGGTTTGAGTTAGGGACCAAGTCCACAGGAGGCGACCTAACATATAAGCTAGAGATGCTCCTAGTAAAAGTGCATAATCACGAATTTGGTAACGTTGCTGTGGTATGACTGGTTCTGCTGATAATTGAGTGCGTAATTGATAAACCCCATTCCACAACGCAAATACGACAGCGGCTATCCAAGAGCGATTGAATAGTGTTACATTTATACTCATTTCGCTCAGAGAAAATTTGACTAAGATTCCTGTTATTGATAAAGCGAATAAAGCGATAATCAACAAAAGAAATGGAATAATTTCTGCTGAGAATGTTGTCGGTTTTTTCTCGTTCTCTAATACTTCTTGATTGTTCGTTGTCATTTAGGTTTTGCTCAATATAAGGAATTATTGACGAGTAAGATCAGCCTTTGGACATTTTACTTGACACCTATAGCATCCTGCCCATACTGCGGCTTGTAAATTAAAAGTTTATTAGCTTTACAAAGATAGTTATAAATGCCTAATTTAGACTAATTCACCGACTTCTGTCAGTAATCCCTCTGCTATTAATAACTCATCTAGACCATCAATCAACGTATTAATTTGGCGGTTTAGGTCTATCAAGGAATTAGCAGCAGTAGCAACTTGTAAGTTGTAAAGGTGTTGTTCCATATTTTGAGGATACTTTTGACAAAGCTGTTTCACATACTTTACTAAGCGTTTCTCCCCAGGATGAGGAACATAATTTACCGCAAAAATAATATCGAAATAACTTGCTAATAAAGCAGCGATTCGATGGTTAATACTGATCCAATCTTGACGTTCAACTGCTAACTCTATTTGATGACAGTATGATGAAATATTTTTTCGTAAAATAGGATAGTTTTTGGCAATGATTGCTGTTCTCAAGGCATTAGGGTAGGGTTGTTTAGCAACAGAGAGTAGATGCTCAAACCAGCCGGTTCTATCAAACAAGATTTGAGAATGCAAAACATTAAACCAAAAGCAAGTTGTATATCCTATATTGGGCTGATGTTTAACTAAAATTGAATTTAGCTGCTCTTCAATCCAATTCGGGTTTCGATACATAATATCTACACCGCATCCTGATTGTCTATCTATCCACTCGTCACCAGTTTCCCAAAACTGGTTGTTAATTTCAAAACGCGAGGCAAATTGTTGAGCAATTGCAGATCTAGTTGCGACCGAAATTTCCTCTGAGATATACATATAAAAATCTAAATCAGATAATTTATCTGCAACTAAGGCAGTTTGAGAACCTGCTAAGACAACGGCTAATACTTGAGGTAAACTACTAAATTCAGCAGCTATTGTTTGAGCCAAAGTGGGAATTTCAAGCGGGGTAGAATGGTTAGTTTCTGCTGCTAAATAATTTTCATCTGACATTGTGTATGCTTCTCCTGGTACTGCATTAATGTTTGAACCTATATTTAAAATTTAGTTGTACCAATATCATCTGCCACAATCATAACTCTTGACCAAAATCAATTACCAACGCTCTGCAATCTGGTTGTTGAGAGATATCAACCGCATCAGTTGTCAATTTGGAGAATGGGACGTAATGTGTGATTATCGGATTGAGATCGATTTGTTTTGTACAAATCAGATCCAGCGCCCTGCGGAAGTGATCAGGATTATATCGATAGCTGCCATAAATCTTCAGCGAACGGTAATGGATAAGATTGGGATCGCCGGGAAATTTCGTTCCGGGTGGGGTGCCACCGAAACCAACTGCCCTGCCACCACAGCGTAGCAGAGTCAGTGCCTGTTCATAAGTTTCACCGGAGCCAACTGCTTCAATGACCACATCAGCACCATAGCCCTGTGTCTCTCGCATTACTACGTCTCTTGGAGACTCATGCTTGACATTAACAGTGCGAAATGCTCCCAAAGCTAATCCCTGTTGTAGGGAATCATCATGTTTGCCAGCAAAAATAATCTTGGCGGCATTTTGGAGTCGGGCTAGTTGCACAAATGTCAACCCCACACTTCCATCTCCAACGATAACGACACAATCCGAAGCGGCAATATTGGACAAGTCCATAGCTTGCAGTATGCAGGCCAGTGTTTCGGCATAAGCGCCTTCTTCATAGGCAATCTCTGGGGGTAGTTCAAAGATCCCGTCCACCAGGGTAGCTGGAACGCTCACATACTCAGCCATACCGCCTGATGGTAAAGTTGTCGGATTGAGACAATGACCCCATTCCTCTAGCTGACAATAGAAGCATTCCCCACAGGGACGTTCTGGATTAATTGTCACGCGCATTCCGGCTTTGATGCTGGTAACATCAGCCCCCACAGCTACAACGTCTCCGGCCAGCATCCGCCCAAAAATTTCCGGTGGCTGGTGTTTGGGATGACCGACTAAGACAGCACGCACGTGCATGGCAGAAAAGAAACACTTTTGGACTTTGATGAGAACTTCCCCAGGATTGAGATCAGGTCGGTTCACTTGTTCCAATCGAAAATTCTCACGGCCTGGGCCGTACCAGACCGCCGCTTGCATGGTTAGCATGACTTTCCTGTGATTTTTGCTTGCATTTGGTTAACTCCAACAGATTCAGGAGAGAAACTCCTTCAGCCATGACTCGTTGATCTGTGCCAGTGAATCGAGGGTGACATCTGCGATCGCAAATCGGGGATCTTTTCTGTCTTCTACTGCTGGCACAGCAATACATCGCATGGAAGCGGCTTTAGCACTGATGATGCCGCGAATTGAGTCTTCAAACGCCACACACTTTTGCGGTTGCACACCGAGGCGATGGGCAGTTGTCAGATACACTGCCGGGTGGGGTTTACCCAATTCCTCTGTTTGTGCAGAACTAACAACATCGAATACATCTTGCAGACCTAGCCTATTTAGCACTGCCTCAATCAGAAGGATGGGTGATGAGGTCGCCAATGCCAAAGGTAAGTGCATCTGCTGACATAATTGTATAATTTCTACTGCGCCAGTCATTGGCTGTCCGGTGGTTGCCACAAGTTCGCTGACACGATGAACAATCCTTTCCGCTACCTCAGACTGACTTACCGATGTCCAAGGAAATTTGGCATACCAATAGCTGACTACCTCATCAACACGCAATCCCATTGTTTGATTGCACATACTGAGTTGCAATGGTACTCCCAATTCATTTAACACCTCTACCTCTGCTCTGCACCAAAAAGGCTCGCTGTTAATCAGCAAACCTTCCATATCAAAAATTACCGCTACATCTTTCATGAGAATTTCCTTCAAGCGCCCATATCTACAACAGTACGTGTGCCGGGTTGCGGACTCCAAGATGTCAATTCATCGGGAAGTTTTTCCAGAGGGATGACTCGGCCTAACAATTGCTCAAAGAATGCTTCATCATTCTGAATGTAATTAATTGCTTTGCCCATAGTTTGCTCTGTAGCACCAGCAAAGGATGTGATGACCGCAATCTCCCGCATAAATAATTCATGTGGGGAAATAGGTAAAGCAATTCCTGCTTTGGGTACACCATAAATACAGACCATACCAGCTTTACGTACCACTTGCAGGGCTGTGGCCAGACCACCTGGTGAACCTGAACACTCAATCACCAAGTGTGCTGTGTCTTGTTCTGGTTCTTCTACTCGTTCAATCCCCAATTTCACCGCCCAAGGAATTGATGTTTTTGTAATATCGTACAGATGAATTTCTCCATCAAAGTTGAGAGCATTAGTTAACAAGTAACTGATTAAAGCTCCCGACATTCCACCACCAATTACCAAAATTTTTGGTCGTGCAACTGAGAGCAAGTTAGCAGCAGCCAAAATTCTGTTCACACCGCGAACCGCACAACTTAAAGGTTCGATTAGCACTCCTAAGGCTGGATTAGGGAAGTCAAAGGGGTGTAAGGAATTCTTCGGTACACACATCTTCTGGGCGTATCCCCCATCAGCGTTGACACCTAGTTCCTGTAAATTCTGGCAATGACTGGTGAGTCCTTCTTGGCAATAGCTACACTGACCGCAAGAAATCTCGTTGTTAAGGGCAAAATAACCTGGTTCTTGGGGGAGTTGACAGACAACCTCATGACCCAGAATTAGTTCTTTATCTAAACCTGCTGCTGTTAGTTGTTGATCTGTCTTACAAACTCCGACAAATTCCACATCTGCAATCACTTCTCCTGCTTGAGTTGGATTCGGTGTCGGGACATCGCGGATTTCTACTTGATTGGGTCCGTATAGAACTGCGGCTTTCACTTGGCTCCTCCTGATCCGACTGTAGAATTACAAAGCATTGACCCAAGTTTTTGCAACACCTGATCGAGAACATTAATGGTGAGATCAATTTCTGAATAGGTAATATCTAGGTATGGTGCAAATTTGAGAGTGTTGAGGTCGTATCCTCCAGTTTGCAAAATCATCCGCCAGTTTTTTCCCTGGCTGGTAAAGTCGTTGTCTTGGGCGATCGCAGCTGCTAGTTGGGCAGAGTTCTGATATGGTATACCTTGTTCATCAGCAAAAACCATATTCAGCAGCAGTCCTAAACCATCCACACTATAAACAAAGGAATGTCGTGCTTGCAACTGTCGCAGTTTTTCCAGAAAGTAAGCGCCTTTTTCTGGTACTGATGTTTCGTAGTCTTGAGCCATCATGTAACGCCAAGTACCCAAGGCTGCTGCTGTTCCTAAAGGATGGTTAGCAAAATTGCTGTGCGCGTGTCCGGGAGTAAACACTTCTGGGTTGACTAAATCTTCTCTTGCCCAAACTAAACTAACTGGACTTAAGCCGTTAGTAAAAGATTTACTGAGGGTAATAATATCTGGGACAAAACCGTAATGTTCAAAAGCAAATAATTTACCTGTGCGATACATACTGACTTGAATTTCATCGGCAATTACCAGAATGCCTCGTTCTTTAGCCTCTTCAATAAAGCCACGATAAAAATCTTGAGGTGGAATAGTGTAACCCCTTCCTTGACAAGGTTCAACTAAGATTGCACCAATCTCTGTACTATTGGCACTGGCAATACCGTAGTATTCATTAGAAAATGCTTTGTTGATCATGCGAGCGCAATATAGTTCACAGGTTTCTCTCTTTTTTTCATAGAAACACTGGGAACAATTGGCAAAGGGAAACATAATTGCTCGGTCTGGAAATTCGTTATAATACTGTCGATAACGATGACTGCTGGAAATAGCGAGAGTACCGAGAGAACGTCCATGATACGCTCCCATCATGACAGCTACTTTATTTTTTCCGGTATTTTTGCGGACGATTTTTAAGGCATCTTCTACAACCAAAGAACCGCCGACATTAAAAGATACGCGACCTTTTACCCCGGTTCTTTGATAAATAGCATCAACTACTTCTTTGGCAATTAATAGTTTTTCCCGATGTAGGAAATCTCCACAGGCTTGTGGTAGTGTAGTCATTTGTTTAAGCAATGCTGATTCAATTTGAGGATTGCGATACCCAAAATTACAACTGGAATGCCACATTCCTGTATCTAGGTAGGTGTTGTTATTCTCATCAAACAATAACCCTCCTTGACAACCACTCACAATGATTGGTTTCTCTTGATAGTGAACTGTATCTCCCCAACTCATGTATTCTCGGTCTATGAAGCGAAGAACCTCTTGATTAACTGACTTTTGAGTTGTTTCATACTCATCATTTAAGAAAGTTAATGTTTGCTCTTTTGACTGTAACTCTATGTCTACAGAAGCAACATCAATAATAGATTCGTTTACTGTATGATGATTCCAGGTTTCCATTAGTAGTTTGTCTTGAATATAAGAAAAAGTAAGTTGAGAAATAAAACAACAGGAAGTATTAAGCCCATATTAGATGTTACCCATTATGTGGACATTGCTTTTCCATTGGGCTAACACGTCTATGCAGTTTCTGAGTTAGGGGTTATTAAGAACTGGGATTGTTCCATCACTTATCTGTGATGACCCAACCCGTCATCTTCATAAATTAATGTTCAGAGATACTTCTTTTTGCATACCAAGCTGCCCCCTGTAAAGCTGTATATTGATTGAGAATTACATATACAGGGATAGCTTGCAAAAACTCGCGCATCTTGTCCTTATTCACAAAGTTTTCTACAAATAAGGGTAGTTGCAGATATTTGAGAATGTTGGGAGCCATGCCACCACCCAAATAAATACCACCTGTGCTAAAATACTTCACGGCAGCATTTCCACATTCTGCTGCTAAAATAGATACAAATAACTCCAGTGCTTGCACGCACAACTCGCATTGACCGCCCTGAGCTGCATTATTGATGGCTGCGGCTTTGTCTCCAACCTGCATCTCTTGCTCTAGCCATAAGGGACTAACACCGCTCCCAGTGTCGCGCAGAAAATCATAAATTTGCACTAAACCTTGACCGCCTAGAATTACTTCATAACTCACACGTTTGTACTTTTTTTGGGTGTAACGAATGAGTTCCCATTGCAGTTGATCAAATGGACCGAAATCGGCACTTCCACCTTCTGTACCCAGTGCGTGCAATCGACCTTCTACATCAATAAGTACAGCTTCTCCTAAGCTAGTACCGACTGCGACGACAGAACGATTCCCCTCTGGAATCTTACTACCAACGTTCAATGTCACTAACTCATCATCTCGCAATGTTTCCAACCCATAAGCATTAGCTTCAGCATCGTTAAGCAAAGCTACGGGACTACCAACTACTTCAGATAGTAAAGTAGCATCAACGACTTCCCAGGGTACATTCGTTAACTTGCATTTACCCTCCCTGACTGGACCAGGTATGCCAAAACAAGCTGTTTTAATACTGTACTTGTGAGTTTCCAGGAATTTGCGAACTATCTCCTGGAAACTTTTGTACTCTTGGCTTTTATAAATATGCTGTTCGACGACTTCAAGGTTGTCGTTAAACACTGCCAAGCGGCTATTTGTTGCCCCAATATCACCTGCGAGAATCATGCTGTCTCCTACTCGATGTTAAACCTACCAATGGATATTTTCTAGCAACTTCTTATGCAGTTCTAGAGTTGAGGCTGCAATACATGACTGTTGATTTTGATCGGTGAGATCCATTAACAGCGTATTATTCAGTGACTCCCCAAAAGCGTCGGTGATAATTACCCCTGCTTTTTCTGCTAAAAAGACACTAGCAGCAATATCATAGGGGAATAAATGCAGAATATAACCTTTACCCACTTTCTCAAAGGCAGGGCGCATCTCTGGATGTTCTTTGAGTAAGCGATTACCAATATCAACGTAAGCGTCTAGCTGTCCTGTGATAATCCGCGAAATGGAGTAGGAGGCGCTATTAAATAAGAACACTCCTCCTGTATTAGCTGAACTATCGATCAGATGACCATAAGCCTGAATCATCAGTGATGTTGGATGACCATTGAACTCAAATGACCAAAACATATTATTCAGGTCAGAAGTTTCACTTAAGTTTGGTAATGGATAGGAATACCCGGCATAAATTAAGTCATCATGGTAGCGATCGCCATAGATATAGGCTCCAGTCTTCAGTTCTTGCAATAGTGCATACTCAATGTCACCGATCCGTGCAAACTCGTGAAATGTCGCTACAGCAATAGAGATACAGCACATTTCCAAATTAGCTGCTGCCGGTCGAGTCCCATCTATCGGATCGACAATCAGAAGATAATTAGGATCAGATCCAAAGGTTTGCAGTCCTTTATCTTCTGAATAAACAGCTATTGGTTCTCCTCTTTCAACTATAAATTTCCAAACCGCACTCTCGGCAATCTCATCCACATTGAATTGTGCATCACCACCAGGTGAATAACCATTAATGTAGCGATTCTTTAATTTACCCTGACTCTGAGAAATCGCCTGAGAAACGTACTCAGCTAAACACAAGATATATTCTTTCATCCAACCTCTGCGAGAACTTTTTCGAGTTGATTGCACAACTGCTCAGACTCTTCTAATGTGATAATCAATGGTGGCCGGATTTTGAATACATTCCCATAACCATAGCGAGAAGTTCTGATAATCAAGCCGTGCTTCATCGCCACTTCAGCAATGTAGTTAGTTAAGTCAGTATTTGGATTACCTTCATCGTCAGAAATCTCAACTCCAATCATTAACCCTACACCACGAACATCACTAATGAAGGTGTATTTTTCTTGCATTTTGCGGAGGCGATCCATGATGTAGTTACCAACAGTTTCCACGTTTTTGAGGAATTGAGGTTGACTGACAATATCCAGGGTCTTGGCTGCTGCTGCGGCTGCTAAAACGTTGGAACCGTAAGTGAAGGAATGGTGGTGTCCTTCAAGACCTCCCAATCTCTCTTCAGTTAAGATAGCGGCAAACTGAAACCCTGTACCACCAAGACCCTTAGCTGTAGTGATTATGTTAGGTTGTATACCAAAATGTTCTGCTGCAAACATTTTGCCTGTTCTACCAATACCAGTCTGGATTTCATCAAAGATGAGAATGATATTCTGTTGACGACAAAGTTTTTCTAGGGCTTGGAAATAACCTGGAGGTGGAACAATATTACCACCATTACCAGAAATGGGTTCAACAACGATGCAAGCAACACTTCCAGAACTGGCATATTCTATAAAGTCATGGATTCTTTCTACACACAAAAAGTCACAGGTCTTGGGTTTTTGTTTGTAAAAGCAGCGGTGACAATATGGATCTGGTACCTGAATACTGCCAGGAAATAAGTTAGGAAAAGGCTCTTTACGAAAAGCATTTCCTGACATACTTGTCATCATCATTGTTTGCCCTAAGTGGCTACGAAATAATGTAATGACATCTCTTTTCCCTGTATATCGTTGAGCAATTTTAATTGCACCTTCATTGGCTACAGAACCGCTAGAGACTTTGGGATGCACTAAAGTCAGGTTTTCAGGTGAAACTTCTACTAACTTTCTGACAACGGTGTTAATAGGATCTGTTTGAAATGTTGAAGTGACGTGAATTAATTTTTCAGCTTGTTCTTGAACTGCTTGGAGAACTTCTGAATGACCATATCCTAAAGATAAATTAAAGGTTGCAGATGCACAATCAATATAGCGATTTCCCTCTGCATCGTAAAGATATATGCCTTTACCTTTTACCATCACTGTGTCACTGACATGATGATAGATTAGTTTATGAATGTTTGCCTCTGAATTTATGATTTGAGACAGGCTTGCTTGAGCATTATTAACAACTTCTGATTCTAGACTCGATATTTCCTGAAAAGAATGCATGAAAAATTCTTACCTTGATTTAATAAATTAATAAAGTATATGCTTATAGGCTTAACCAAGGCTTAACCACGAACTATTTTGTTGTACAAAAATCTATACAACATTAGTAGGATTGGCACATCTTGATTTGGCAGATAAACAACTAATTTTGCATCATGATTTCGAGTTTAACTCTACAACTGTATTACTTAAATAGCAAGTTAAAAATTATTACATTCAGTAAATATAATAAAAGTTTAATATCAGAAGCATGACAAACTCTTAATTAACTGGGTAATTGTGAAAATTTGTTGGCATGACGTTCTACGCGGATTGGTGTCCCAGATTTCTGGGTTGAGGACAAAATTTCCTGATTTGGGATGATCCTGTTTTCCGTAGCGCAAATGCTGCGTTTTGAAGTTATCTATAAATAGATATAGATAATCTCGATAGGAAAAATCAGCTTATGAAAGTTAATTTGCAGCCTACTCTCAATGATGCTAATTTAGACGCGAATCAACCAAGTAGTCAACGTCAGTTGGCAATTTCTATTTCGGCCATTGGCGAAACTCTAGATCGCAGTGTGCCATTGAATTTATGCTTAATTTTAGATCACAGCGGTTCAATGAATGGGCGATCGCTGGAAACTGTGAAAAAAGCTGCGTCTTTGTTGGTTGACAGACTCAGTTCTGAGGATCGCCTGAGTATAGTGGTTTTTGACCACCGGGCCCAGGTTTTAGTCCCTAATCAGGTGATTGCAGATCGAGAATACATTAAACAGCAAATTAATCGCCTTAGTGCTGATGGAGGAACGGCGATTGATGAGGGTTTGCGGTTGGGGATTGAGGAGTTAGCCAAGGGTAAAAAAGACACTATTTCCCAGGCATTTTTGCTTACAGATGGAGAAAATGAACATGGAGATAATAATCGCTGTTTAAAATTTGCCCAATTGGCATCTGGATATAATTTGACCTTAAATACGTTGGGTTTTGGTGACAATTGGAATCAGGATATTTTGGAAAAAATCGCTGATGCGGGGCTGGGGAATTTGTCTCATATTGAACACCCTGATCAAGCGGTGGATAAGTTCAATCGCTTGTTTAGTCGGATGCAAACAGTGGGATTAACTAACGCTTATCTCCTAGTTTCACTGATGCCGAATGTGCGTTTAGCTGAACTTAAACCCATTGCCCAAGTTGCACCAGACACGATTGAGTTACCAGTACAACCAGAAACTGATGGTCGGTTTGCAGTGCGGTTGGGAGATTTAATGAAAGATGTAGAACGGGTAATTTTGGCTAATATTTATTTGGGACAGTTGCCAGAAGGTAGACAGGCGATCGCTAATGTACAAATCCGCTACGATGACCCCGCCCAAAACCAAACCGGTTTATTTTCCCTAAATATGCCAGTTTATGCCAATGTGGAACGCATTTACCAAGCGAGTGCCAATCCCGAAGTACAACAGTCGATTTTGGCTTTAGCCAAGTATCGCCAAACCCAGTTAGCCGAAGCGAAATTACAACAGGGTGATCGCGCTGGGGCGGCGACAATGCTACAAACGGCAGCGAAAACGGCTTTGCAAATGGGAGATACTAGTGCAGCAACGGTGTTGCAAACTTCAGCTACTCGCTTACAAGCGGGGGAAGAGTTATCTGAAAGCGATCGCAAAAAAACCAGGATTGTCTCGAAAACTGTGTTGCAGGATGCTCCTCCTAAATGAAAGTTCAATTACTATCGGCATTAAACGATACCAACGTTGACGCGGCTCAATTGAGTAACCAACGTCAGCTAGAAATTTCCATTTCGGCTATTGCCGATGAGCTTGACCCCAATTTACCCTTGAATTTGTGCCTGATTCTGGATAAAAGCGGTTCTATGCACGGCGAACCTGTGAACACTGTGATTCAGGCAGTAGAACAATTACTAGATCAACTCAAACCAGGCGACCGCATCTCAATTGTCGCTTTTGCGGGTACTTCTGAGGTGATTATCCCTAATCAAATCGTCCAAGACCCTGAAAGCATCAAATCCCAGTTACACAAGAAACTCAAGGCTGGTGGCGGCACGATAATTGCTGAAGGTTTATCTTTGGGAATTACAGAATTACTCAAAGGAACTAAAGGCGCTGTTTCCCAAGCTTTTCTGCTGACAGATGGACATGGTGATGGCGGGTTAAAAATTTGGAAGTGGGAAATTGGACCTAATGACAACAAACGCTGTCTGGAATTAGCCCAAAAAGCCACTAGGGTAAATCTCACCATCAATACTTTCGGTTTTGGTAATGACTGGAATCAGAACTTACTGGAAAAAATTGCCGATGCTGGTGGTGGGACTCTGGCTTATATTGAGCGCCCAAAACAGGCTGTAGACCAATTTAGCCGCTTGTTTAAGCGTATTCAGTCTGTGGGCTTAACTAATGCCCATCTGTTGCTGTCTCTGGTTCCGGGTGTGCGACTGGCTGAACTTAAACCTATTGCCCAAGTTGCGCCGGAAACTATTGAGTTACCAGTGGAAACAGAAGCTAATGGCAGCTTTGTTATCCGCTTGGGAGATTTGATGAAAGGTGCAGAAAGGGTAGTTTTAGCAAATATTTATTTGGGACAGATGCCAGAAGGTGAGCAAGTAATTGGACATATTCAAATCCGTTACGATGATCCAGCTATTAACCAAGAGGGTTTGCTTTCTCCCTTAATGCCTGTCTATGCTAAGATCACTAAGACTTACCAACCAGCCCTTGATCCGCAAGTGCTACAGTCAATTTTGGTCTTAGCTAAGTATCGCCAAACGCAAGTAGCAGAGGCAAAATTAGAACAGGGTGATCGCACTGGTGCGGTGACAATGCTGCAAACAGCGGCTAACACTGCTTTGCAGATTGGTGATACCAGTGCTGCAACTGTGCTGCAAACTAACGCTACTCGTTTGCAAGCTGGTGAAGAACTCTCAGAAGCAGACCGCAAGAAAACCAGGATTGTATCAAAGACTATTTTACGGGAATAATTAACTAGGGGTTTAGCAATGCTAAACCCTGAATTCGTCACTGTATTAGCGTTGATGACATTACAGTCCAAAAATTTACCTTTTTTAAAGACCCGGATAATTTACCGTTAGAAATTTCTGAGAAATTGAAAATTAAACAGACAATGGATAAATTACAAGATCAAAAAAGTTCGTAATGAGGAATTCATTCCTCACTACAAACCTATGTTACAAAATCTCTTCTGGTGATTTTAGTGATTTTATATGTTTGACCTCAACCACAGTATGCACATTTCCACGGGGAGTAAAATCAGCCTTTACCGTAGCTTCCAATGGATCACAAGCAGTAACAAAATCATCTAAAATTTGATTAGCTGATTCTTCGTGGGAGATATAGCGTTCGCGGTAACTATTAATATAAAGCTTCAAAGCCTTCAATTCTACTACCCGTTCATTAGGTATGTAGGATATGTAAATAGTGGCAAAATCAGGATAACCAGAAAATGGGCATTTACAGGTAAATTCCGGTAAACTAATATCAATATTATAACGCCGACCCACACGCGGATTAGGAAATGTAATCAGTTTTCCTTCTTGTATTTCCCTTTCCCCATATTTCATTTCTTGACTTGCAGGGGTTACAGTCTCAGGTAAAGAATTACTCATAAAATGATTCTAGAAAAATGCAGAGATTCATCAATATTAATTTAACACTTAAAATTCAGTGCTGCTCTTTTCCCAATCTGGACAACTCGCATCATCCCAACCGTGGGGGTGCATAGCACAAACTAACAAATTACCACCATAAACTTGACCATGATAATTGCTACAACCTATGCAAGCTGCATTTTGTTCGATTGTTGCTTCCACTGCATAAGGAAAACCCGGATCTATATCCGCAACAACATCTTCCATCTCCCAATAAGCTTCCAACAGCGGTTCAGCTAATTCCTGCAAATACTGGTCAATTTCAATGGCAATGTTATTCTGTACCTGTTCGCTAATTTCTTCCGTTAGCTCAAAAAATGCATCTACCATGTCATTAATTCCTTGGAAGAAGCTTTCTACTTCATCAGCCACAGTTTCGATAATTTCCACTAAGTCTTTTTGCCACGGTTCCATAAGCTTAACTGTCTGACTGGCTACAAAGATAACGCTCCATGTTACCTGGCTATAAGTGCCAAATTACACAATAGGCAATGCACATTTAACCAGAGTTTCATATAGCGCCATACCGAATTTCACAACTTTTGCTGATCCTTGAGAGTAAAAAATTAAAAAAATTAATTTTTACTGATCGCGTTTGAGTTGTTCTAACTTTTGTCGCAGTTCTAGGACTTGCTCACGCAGGTGATCCACGTTTTCTTTTGGGGCTTCTTTAACAGCGGGTTCTTCATCCAAAATTTCGATGCGACGGGGTTCAGAAGGGGCTGTTTTTTCCGAGGTTTCACCAGGTGCTTGGGGCTGTTGGGCTTGCTTCATCATATCTTCGACGAAACGACGAGCTTCTTCTGTGTTCATTTCGCCCTTAGCCACCATTTCGTCAGCCAGTTTTTGGACTTGCGATCGCAGTTCGGCTAATTTCCCCCCTGCTTTCTCACCAGCGTAAGAAGCCAAGCCTACACCAAGGTAAAAAGCTTTTTGTACAATATCTCCAAAACCAGGCATTGCTGCAAAGCACTCCTAAAAATGGGGCGACCCGGAGACTACGCCTACCACAAGCATCCCTTATTGCTGCTACCTTCCGGTCCTGACAAGATTTGGGCGTTGAAGTTGCATAGATCCAGGTCTGAAAATAATCATAACATCAAAATTCCAGAATTGTGTGTCATTCCACAACAATTTTCCATTCGTAAAGCTGATAACTCACACAACCGTTGACTACCAAGGGATCAGCAGCAACTATGGTCTGTGCTTCATCCATTGACGCTGCCTCAAACAGCATCATACCCCCTCCCCTCTGCGCCCAATAGCCGGTTTTGGCTTTGTGTCCTTTATCTATCAAGTCTTTTACGTAGTCTGTATGGGCGGGTACATATTGATCAAAGATGGGCTTATCCACTTGACCTGCTTCAATCTTTACAAACCAAGGCATATCAATTTGAGATTTTTGATTTGGGATTGAGAATAAAATATCATGATTTGTTATCCTAATTTGAGATTTTTATCTATTTGGATTATCATTTAACTAACTAATTACCCAGCTCCCTGACTGCTTTGAGAAGTCTGGAATCTATAGCCACAAATCTAAAATCAATCCATCCGATGAGTCGCCTTTTTTCTGACTATTCTACCACACCAATATATTCAGGAATACACCAACGAAATTAAATAGTATTGTGCAGATAATTATGCTAGTCGTGGCGCACAAAAGTATCCTTCACATATCACATATAACCGCCCTTTGAAATGGGAGATTGGGGAGAGTAGATAGATGCATATCAATTGCATGAAGGTAAACAGTGGAATATCAAATCACAGGTTCCTTTTTAGCAAAAAATCTTTAAGAATATTTACTTTAATTTAACTAGGGAAATCTATTAATGATGGATAATTTGGAAATACTCCGGTTTCCCAAAATTTAGACTCCAGGATAGCATCATGAACAACGAATTAATTCTTAATCCTAATGAAGTTCTCAAACTAGGTTCAGAAGGTGCAAAGGTTGAGAAGTTGCAACAAATATTAACGTCACTTAACCTAGATCCAGGTACTATAGATGGTAATTTTGGTAATCAGACTTTAGTAGCGGTCAAACAGTTTCAAATAAAACAAGGACTGGAGGCTGATGGAGTTGTGGGATCAAACACACAAAATGCTTTAAATAGAGCTATTCAAAATTTAGATTCTGGTCTTTATGGTGGTGTATCTGGAAAACTGCCACTTCCAGGAGTTGCGCTGATCAAAGAATTTGAAGGTTTATTTCTCAAAGCTTATCCTGATCCGCTAAGTGGTGGTAAACCTATCACTATTGGTTGGGGAACTACTCGCAAAAAAGACGGGAGTGAGTGGAAATTAGGTGAAACAATTACCAAAGAAGAAGCAGAACAGTTGTTAATGATGCAGTTAGAAAAAAACTATCTACCACCGCTGCAAAAAATTCCTGTTTGGGATGAGTTAAATGTTAACCAACAGGGTGCTTTATTAAGTTTTGGTTATAACTTAGGTGCTAATTTCTATGGGAGGTCTGGTTTTCAAAGCATCACTAGAGTCTTGCAAAATAAGCAGTGGGATGAAATTGAAGAGACGTTTCTGAAATATGTCAACCCTGGTAGTCCAGTGGAAAAAGGTTTAAGAAGGAGGAGACAAGCAGAGGCTAAATTGTTTTTGACTCCAGTAAGTTAGTGTTGATGTAATTCATCATTATGCTTTTGTGGGTTATTGGATAGGGGATAAATTAAAGTTTATCAAATTTATAACTTATCCAATAATGGTAAAATTATTTGTAATTCTCCACAAGCAGCTTTGAGAGAAGTAGGAGCATTATTATCTAATTCACCTTGATAACATTGACTGACTAATTTTTCCACGTAGGGTTTACATTCTGACTGCTTTTTAAATTTTGTATATTCTATTTCCTCATCAACATTTTCATCCTGGAGATAATGTATCCAAGTTTCAATATTTCTTTTAGGAACAAAGACTGCTATAGCTTCATCAGTTTGACGCTGTGGATGAGAATTTTCTTTGAGTGCATCATTTAACTGCTTGAGTCTTGCTTCTACAGTTTTTTTATCAGCATCAATTAAAACAACAAGCATTCCTGCACGCTTATTTTTTTGTCTGCGATATTCTACCACTTCTTTGGCATATTTTTCTCTGACAAACTGCTCACCCGCACCTTTAGGACAAATTTCAGTGCGGATATTTCTATCTATGATAAAACCCCGCTTCTGCAAAAAATGAATTGCAAAAACTTCTTGTTGTTTGTCCTCACATAAAATTACAATTTGCACCCTTTTTTGGCTCATTATAACCATCCCCGTGCTATTAATTCAGAAATTTGTAATCCTGCATCATCAGCTTCTTCATTACTAATTTTTCTGACTCTTACAGGTGCATTACTTTGACGTTCAAACCAATAACCAATAGGGGAAGCTAACAGATAATTAATACATTCAGGATGATGGGAAATTAATAAAGATTGTAGTTTTCCTTCATCACAAAAATTATATAGTTGTCTTAACCAAGGTTGAATTTCTGGTAGTGCTAAAAAGTTTTCTGGTTCATCAATGCAAAGAGTATAATCTTCTGATTCAGTGCAATAGATTAGAGTATATAGAGCAATTAAAATTCTTTGTCCATCTGACAATTCACTAAACCCATATTCAATTATATTTTTTCGATCTGAATCATTGGCAAATCTTAATTTCAAAAATGTACTTTTATCTCCATAGTGTTCAAATTTAAAACTCACAAAACCATTTAAAATTTGTTTCAGTCCCTGTATTAATTCAGCTACCTTACCCTGATCTTGTGAAATGTAACGATACCAAGAGACATAATTATCCATAGAAGGATTTAATAACATTTGTTCTTGTTCACTGAATGGAGACATGATAGAGGGATTAATTTTAACGATAATAAATCGTTCCATTCTTCTTTTGAACCATATTAACTTTTGATTATCTTGCTTTGGCAGAAAGAAAGGTAATATAGATTGTGACCAATCAAAAGGATATTTTGGACCTGTTATATAATCATCATTAAATGTTTGTACTTCTCCCATTTCAAAATTTAATAATATTTGATTATTAAAACTTAAATTTTCACGCCTAATATAGCTCTGTTCTTGATTATGTTCAATTGATAATTCATATTTGTAAGTACCTCCATTTCCCTCAATTTCTATCTGAAATTGCTGTATTAGTGAAGTTTGCCAACGAGTGCGTGTGAAACCTTGAAAAACTCCCTCTACCTTAGAGAACCCAAGGATAAAAAATTGCAACCTCCATAAAACATCAAATACTGTAGATTTACCAACACCATTACCACCAAGAAATAAATTAATTGAGTCAAAAGTCAGTTCAAAATTTACCAAGCACTGAAAATTATCAATATAAATACGCTTTAACATAAGAATTACCTCCTCATCAAACCCTATCATACAATGCCAATTACTAAAGGATCTTGTTCACCACAGCCTGATCACAAGGTAAACTGGTGGAATTGGCTGATAAACATTAGTGACATGATGACTGCGTTTTTATTAGAAATTGGTACAGAAGAACTACCCGCAAGCTTTCTGAGTAATGCCATAGTACAATGGCGATCGCGCATTCCTCAAACTCTGGAAGCTAACAACCTCAAAGCGGAAACGGTGGAAGTTTTTGGAACTCCCCGACGGTTAGCAGTGCTAATTACAGGTTTACCATCCCAACAACCAGACAAAGAAGAAGAAATAAAGGGTCCACCCGCACAAGCAGCTTTTAAAGATGGTCAACCCACCCCCGCAGCAGTTGGGTTTGCGAAAAAACAAGGTGTGGAATTGTCAGCTTTTGAAATTCGACCGACGGAAAAAGGTGATTTTGTCTTTATCAACAAAAAGACTCCCGGCCGACCTGTTGCGGAAATTTTGACGGAACTTGTTCCCCAATGGGTTTGGAATTTGGAAGGAAAGCGGTTGATGCGGTGGGGAAGTGGAGACGGTAGGTTTTCCCGTCCTATTCGCTGGTTAGTTGCTTTATTAGATGGGGATATTTTACCCTTAGAATTGCAGAACGGTGAGAAGATAGTTAAAAGCGATCGCATTTCCCAAACCCATCGCGTTTTACATCCTGAACCTGTCAGCATTTCCCACGCAACAGAATATGTAAATACTCTCCGTTCTGGTTATGTGATAGTTTCCCCAGCAGAACGGGAAAAAATCATTGTTGAACAAGTTAAAACCGCAGTACAAAAATTAGACGGTTTCACAGAAATTTACCCAGACTTGTTAGAAGAAACCACCAATTTAGTAGAATATCCTACTGCGGTAGTTGGGAAATTTGAAGATGAATTTCTCAAATTACCCACCGAAGTTTCAACTACAGTTATGGTGACACATCAGCGTTATTTCCCAGTTTTCAAAACTTCTGAAAATCAGGAATTATTACCGAATTTCGTCACCGTTTCTAACGGCGATCCCACAAAATCAGATATCATTGCTGTCGGAAATGCCAGAGTAATTAGAGCGCGTTTAGCTGATGGTAGATTTTTCTATGATGCTGATTTAGCGAAACCATTAGAAAGCTTTTTACCTCAATTAGAAACCGTCACATTTCAAGAAGATTTAGGTTCAGTTCGGGGTAAAGTTGAAAGAGTAGTAAATATTGCTAATCTCATTTCTCAAGAATTGCAATTAGGAGAAAGTGAAACCCAGAAAATCAAAAGAGCAGCTTTATTATGTAAAGCAGATTTAGTCAGCCAAATGGTGTATGAATTTCCTGAATTACAAGGAATAATGGGTGAAAAATACGCCTTAGCTAGTGGTGAAGATGCAGAAGTCGCAAGAGCAATTTTTGAACATTATTTACCCAGAAATGCAGATGATATTTTCCCGCAAACATTAACAGGGAAAATAGTAGGGTTAGCTGATAGACTAGATACTTTAATCAGTATCTTTGGCTTAGGTTTAATTCCCTCTGGTTCTTCCGATCCTTTTGCATTACGTCGCGCTGCAAATGCAATCATTAATATTACTTGGTTTTCTAATTTGCAGATTAATTTAGAACAGCTATTAGAACAAATAGCGACAAATTTTGCCACCACATTTAATAAAGATGCCAAATCTTTAATTTCCACATTACGGGAATTTTTCTTACAAAGGATTCGCACTTTATTACAAGAAGAAAAAAAGATAGATTATGACTTGGTAAATGCAGTTTTGGGAGAAAATGACCCAGAATACACAGAACGCGCATTAAAGGATTTATTGGATGTACGCGATCGCGCAATTTATTTACAACAAATCCGCAAAGATGGTACATTAGATAAAATCTATGAAACCGTCAACCGTTCTACTCGACTTGCTGCACAAGGTGATTTAGACTTCCAGCAGTTAGAACCAACAGCGGTAGTTAATCCCGAAATATTCCAAAAATCATCTGAGTCAGCATTCTACAACGCCTTAGTAGAATTAGTTCCTCAGACCCAAACCGCGCAACAAACACGCAACTATCAACTATTAATAGCCGCATTAGAAAAAATTGCTCCTAGCGTGAGTAAATTCTTTGATGGTGAAGATAGTGTGTTAGTCATGGATCCTAATCCAGATATTAAGAGAAATCGGTTAAATTTACTGGGATTATTGCGAAATCATGCCCGTATTTTAGCTGACTTTGGCGCAATTGTGAAAAATCTGTAGCAAAAGACAACAAAAACTGGTGTAATTTTTGCCAATTAACGCTACTATAGGGTAGCTTAACCAGGGATGCTACACAGTCTATGCCAGAAGCTATTGTGATTGGATTGGGAAAGTCCGGTGTTGCTGCGGCAAGATTGTTGAAACAGGAAGGCTGGGAGGTAGAATTAAGCGATAGTAGCACCTCCCCAAACCTCCTGGAACAACAACAAGAGCTTGCTAACGAACAAATTCCCGTTAAATTAGGACACACACCAAATCTTGAAAGTACAGATTTACCTAAATTAATAGTTGTTAGTCCTGGAGTACCTTGGGATATTGCGATCTTAGTCAAAGCGCGAGAGTTAGGAATTGAAACCATTGGGGAAATGGAACTAGCGTGGAGACATTTGCAAAATATTCCTTGGGTGGCCATTACTGGTACAAATGGTAAAACTACCACCACCGCTTTAACTGCTGCCATTTTTCAAGCCGCCGGATTTAACGCCCCAGCCTGTGGTAACATCGGTTATGCTGCCTGTGAAGTAGCTTTAAATCAAAAGCAAATTAAAGCAAATGAACAAAACCCAATCCAAAATCCAAAATCTAAAATCCAAAATTCTGTAGATTGGGTAATTGGTGAACTGAGTAGTTATCAAATAGAATCTTCTGTAACTCTTGCACCTCGCATCGGTATTTGGACAACTTTCACACCAGACCATTTAGCTCGTCACAAAACATTAGAAAATTACTACAATATTAAAGCTAAACTGTTAAATAATTCGCAGTTGCAAATATTTAACGGCGATGATGTTTATTTAAACAAAGTAGGTTTAAATCATTGGCCTAATGCTTATTGGACAAGTGTGAAAGGGGCAGATTTTCTAATAAGTGAAAAAGGCTTTTATATAGAAAATGGTTGGGTAATAGAAAAGTTATCTGCAACTTCCACACCTCAGCAAATTGTCGAAGTTTCCGCTTTAAAAATGGTGGGAGAACATAACCAACAAAATTTATTAATGTCAGTTGGTGCAGCGAGATTAGCAGGAATAGAAATTGCTGCAATTTGTCGCGCTGTCAGTGAATTTCCTGGCGTTCCCCATCGCTTAGAACATATCTGTACATGGTCAGGAATTGATTTTATTAATGATAGCAAAGCCACAAATTATGATGCGGCAGAAGTTGGTTTAGCATCTGTAAAAAGTCCCGCTATATTAATAGCTGGTGGTGAAGCAAAAGCAGGAGATGATACAGCTTGGTTAAATAAAATTCAAGATAAAGCTGCTGCTGTTCTACTCATTGGTAATGCTGCAAATGCTTTTGCTCAACGTTTACAAGCAGTGGGATATAGTAACTTTGAAATTGTGGAAACAATGGATAAAGCTGTATCTAAATCCGCAGAATTAGCGAAACAATATCAAGCGTCGGTGGTTTTATTATCTCCAGCTTGTGCGAGTTTTGATCAATATCCGAATTTTGAAGTCAGAGGTGAACATTTTCGGGAATTGTGTTTACAATGGCAGGCTAAGATGAAATGATAATTAAACGCAGATACACGCAAATAGACGCAGATAAAGAGAGTAAATTAAGAAATTTTGGTTTTGCAGATAGTTTAATAAAACTTTCATAAAAACCATCTGCGTTCATCTGCGTTCATCTGCGTTTAATTCTTAATTTCTGAATATTTAGAAGTCGGGGATCTGGTTTTCATAGTTAAATTCTTAAATTTCAGCTAATTATGATTGATGATATATATAGCCTTGTCAGCTATTATCGCCATGATGATCTAGATTGGGAAAAAGAAGCAGATGATACGATCATTTTATGGATCAGAGCGCCAGATACTTCAATTGCAGTGCAAGAAATATATGAACTATGTAACCGGTTGCAACTACAACCAGGGGAGCAAAAAAATACTTGGGTATTAGTACCTGGTTCACGTCATTATTGGGATCTGCGTTTATTTGTAGATGCGGATATTTAGGGGATAAAAAAACATAAATTAACTCTGAGGATAGATAAATTACCAGCAGCATAAATGATTAAATTTGGTAGAGTCTTTCACTTCTGTAAGCGAGGTTTGGCAAAACACCAAGCCTTTTTTATTGAGAGGAAAAGTGAGGTTGTTGGGTTGAACAACGTAAAACCCAACCTACAGTCCTATTGTCCTACAAATCTCTCTCAAACTCTGTCAAGAACCTCAACGCCTTCAAAATATAATTAGCGCAGTCACTGGGTGAAGTGTTGTAAAAATATGGCCATGCTAAACCTTTATCTTCATCATAGCGATCGCCCCGTTGAGGATGATTTTCTAACCACGCTAACCGCACTGCGTGACCAACTAACACATCTAAAACGATATATTCTTCAATTTGCAAGTTGGGGTTATTAGCGGCTATTGCAGCTAATTCCATTAATGCTTCTACATTAACTTGGCGATATTCTGGGGCTTCGATTTTATTCAGTAAATGTTCAATTTTCAGAGCAAAGTTTCTTTCCCCTGCGGTCATTTCTGAAATCATCAACTCGCTTTCTAAGCGGTTACGTCTTTCTAATTTATCGCCAATTACCAAGCCTTTACAATGGTGCATTAATAACCAAACTTGTTTAAAAAAGTCTTTGGGAACGCGATTTATTGCCCCTTCAGCTTGGCGAAATCTGCGCCAATTTTCTGGATCAACTTCAATTTCTTCACTAATTGTAGGTTGAACTATCCAAGCAATATCACTTTCTTTTTGTTTGATATGGAGTGATTCTTGTTGACGTAATAATCCAGTTACACCACTATAGCTAGTTAATACTTTTTCTAAACGCATTTTCACTTCATAAGGCGAAAGTTGCATGACATGATCATAAGCTTCGTCTTGAGTAACGCCCAATTCTTGAGCTAATTCGCTAGTAATTAGGAGTATTAAATAACCGACTCTTAATGTCAACAGTCCTTTAAATAATTCTGGTTCTGATTTGATTAACACACCTAAATAAATGAGAATTTCTTGAGTCAAAACGCGATCGCGTATATCCTCCCGACAGAAATTATTAATCTTCTCCGCAATTTCATGATGTGATTTAGGCACAACTATCAGCGAAGCTTCACTGTAAGCCCTACCCACAGCAATTTGTTTACCACGCACCAAAATACTTGTCACCGCATCCGATAAACCAATATCCACCATTTGGCGTAAAGCCGCAGCCCGACGCACCACCGCCCACAAGCCTGAATAACTGGCTTTGGTGTAAACTTCATCCAGTAAATCACCCACTGTCACTGGATAACCATCTTTACCATAACCAGTATCAAATTCTAAACCCTTTAACCGGGTTAAAGTTTGCAGCACTTCAATTTGTGCATAAATATTTTCTGAGGAATGTAAATAACTAAGCAACGCATCTAAGTTAGTTTCACATTCAATTTGAAATTCTTGAGTATGTCCCAACCGCCAATTTTTCTGAGGATGAAAAATTAGATAATAACAACGCATTCCCGCATTTTTTACTGGAGAACGGAATAATTCTACTTCGGGGATAAAATCAATTTTTTGCATAGCAGCAGTCAGCATTAATTGATTTAATTTTCCTAATTTTACTTTCACGCCACCACATACACCATTTTTGAGTTCTTGCATTAATTCTAATAATGCTTCAGAACCAGTTTCTAGCATTGTCCGGGTGATCATAAAAGTCAAAGTTGGACGACCTAAATCACTCCAATATTTTTGAATATATGCCAGTTCACCTCTAATTTGATCAAGCAAAAAATGGTAATCCAGGGTTAAATAGAATTGTTCTGAATCTAAGAAAGCAGGTAAAAAGACCACTGTTTGATCTTGAATTCGGTAAATTCTTGATATGGTCAAACTTCTCAATCTACGTACTGGACGACCTGTTAAACCTAATTTATCATTCCGCCCAATTTGGGTATAGATCTGTGATAGTTCCCCTGCTTGTCTAACTTGAATTGGTTCTACTTGCTTGGGTGTTTGGCTTTCAATTCCATGTACTTCTAATTGCGCTTGTAGGTCTTCATCTTCGGCTAACAAAGCAATTTGTACCATTGCTTCTCGATTTTTACCTACACGCAAATGTCTACCCAAAGGATCAATATCACCCACCGCAATTAACCCTTCACTCAACATTTCACCAAGAAGATATAAACTTAGCGCCCAAACTAAGGGAATATTTTCATTTGGTAATCTTGTTTGTGAGTGGGGTGTTGATTTTTCAGCTTCGATGTTTTCTTCTGGCACATAATACAGTTCTGGTAATAACTGCAAACCATCCCTTTCTATCAGTAATGCTGCTAACAGTTCTTGATATTTTTTAACTTGTTCTTGGTCTTGACGGAAAATTCCATCAAGAACTAAATAAGTGAAAAACAACGGCCATTCACATTCAATATTCTCAAATTGCTTCAGTTCCCAGGGTTCGTAATGTAATCGGTGTGAGTCTTCTAAAACGGTTTGGTGTCCATCTCGCAGGAAGCGTTTGCAACCATATTTACCTGCCAGTTTATTGATAATTTCGTTAAGTGTGCGTTGCTGTAACTGCACATCTTCTACTGCAAAAGCAGGATAACCAATAATACTCAACAATGCTGCATCAACTTCTTTAGATGCAGACTCTCTTGGTAATAAAGATTCTAAGGTAATTCTCGCCCTAGCAATTTCATCTGGTAAAACATGAATTACTGAGGCTTGAGAACCATGTACACCAAATAAATTCAGTCCGTTCATGGCTTCTAGTGCGGCTTTGGCCATCCCCAGAGAACTGGCGTTTAATTCTGCATTACCATGATTAATTTTATTACCTCGTTCCCAAATGCCAAAATCTGGCGTGCGGTAAGCCCTACCAATGTAATAAACCAAATTTTGGACAAAGTTCACCTCATCCAAGGTAAAAATAATTGATAACCCTGCTGCTGTCATTTGTGCCAAAATCAATAAATATATAGATGTGGCATCCAGTTGTAAATGTCCCCATTCATCATCTCCAACAACAACATCACCAGTAGCAGTGTTGTATTTGGCGTGTAGTCCATCCAGTAAAGATTGTGTGTGTTTAAATTTTTCCACTTTATGCGCCTGTCGCATCATCGCAAACAGCAAGCCACGCATAAGTTTAACAACACTATATTCAAGTTCGTAAGCACGCCCCTGATCATGATCTATTTTTCGGTATGCCAGTGCTAAACCCCAAACTGCCAAAATACTATAAACGTTGTCTCTCACCCAAGCATCAGTATAATCACCATGTGCGTTAATTGCTGTACTCGCAGGTAACAAACCGGTGATAGGATTTTGACGAGCGAGAATAATTGTCTTAATTTGCTGGTAGTAAGAATCTAAGCTAGTTGGCAGTGTTGTCGGTGTTTTCATAAGTTAGTTGGCAAGTGCAGGGAAAATTCAACTCTGTAGTTGTAGACTAAATGTCTTTTCTAAAGTAGTAACTGAACTGGTCAATTTTGAGGAAATTACAGTTCACGGTTAGTTTTTCTTTATATATTTTTTCTGGTACTGGAAAATGGGTTCTCAGTAATTATATCTAATAAGTTTCACATAAATTGCAATTGGCTTATTTGTTCAAATCTTCATCATATTCAGGGCTATTTTGCCATAATTTAAGCTTTTTTTTGTTATTCTATTAATAGAGGAAAAGAAAAAACAACTGATCAAAGAGGACACATTCACAAAAAAGATTTTTACATTATATGCTTAACTACCTTTAAAGACAAGAAACATTTGCAACAGACAAGAGAGGATCTGTTATGTCTTTACGCTACAACGAAAATCATGCCCCTTTGCTTAAAGTAGTTTACTCCCAAGTCAAAGTTAATGGCAAAACTGAATTAGTACCTCTAGAACTATATGCTGATGGTTCGCTTAAACGTAATCAAAGTTGAGTCAAAATCAGACATCAATATTCCAGCACAGATGATTTTCTTTTTTTACCAAATAAATAACTTATGGACATCGATCCTGTGTTTTTAGCCATAACCTCCCTAACATTTTCGGTTGGGGGGTTAAAATTTTGCTATCTATGGGATTTAAAAAGGTTTCCTTGCCATTGAGCGATCGCCACAGTTCAATCCTAATGCAGATATTACCATTATTTTTGGACAAAATGGTGTAATCAAGGATTCAGATTTTACTATTTTTTAGGTAGTCTATTTGACTGTTTGATGATACTCATGATTAATGGCCAATCATGAATGACAAACTTACAGTTACTGATTGATGCTTAAAACGATATCATATAAGGCATCACTTCAGACATCACAGACTGAACGCACCATGAAAGTAGAAACTATTCGCACGACGTTAACAATCCCCAAAGAACTGTTAGAAGCGACTGATAAAGCAGTGCTAGATGGAAAAGCCAAAAGTCGGAATGATTTTGTGGTGCAAGCTTTGAAGAGAGAATTAGCAGCACAAAGACGAGCCGAAATTGATGCTGCTTTAGCGGAAATGACCAGAGATCCAGATTATCAGACAGAAGTTTTAAGAATAGAGGCGGAATTTGCTACGGCTCAATGGGAGGCGTTGCAGCTAGGGGAATCTCCACGATGAGAAGGGGTGAAGTGTACGATGCGCGTCTAGAAATGACTGAAGGTTCAGAACAAGGAGGAACTCGCCCCGTAATTATTGTCAGTCGTGACGTGATTAATCTATCCAGCCCAGTGGTTTTGGCAGTACCCTGTACGACTTATCAAACGGGGAAGAGAGTTTACCCGACGCAAGTTTTAATTTTAGCACCAGATGGCGGACTCAGAAAAGACTCGATCGCAATGGCAGATCAGGTGCGGGTGTTGTCCAAAACCCGCTTTTTGCGATTGAGAGGCGTACTTTCTCAGGTAGTAATGACGCATCTGGCCCTAGCTTTGTCAATTGCTTTGGACCTACCAGGAGAAGAGGATATTAACAGTTAAAGCAGGTGATAGGTGATAAAGAAGACGGGGAGAATAAATAATATATTACTTTAATATATTACTTTCTGCCTTTTACAAGAATGCCTCTTGCCTTCTAATAGTTACATGGGAATTTCAATTAAAAATGCACAGCCCTGACCAGGTTCAGAAACACAGTTAATTTGACCCCCATGTTTTTCGACAATAATTTGATAGCAAACAGATAACCCTAAACCAGTACCTTCTCCTGGTTCTTTGGTAGTAAAGAAAGGTTCAAAAATCCGTGACTTCATACCTTTAGGAATACCACAACCATTATCAGTAATACGAATCAAAATAGAATTTTTTTCGGTAACTTCTGTGCTAATCCATATTTTAGGATTGGCAGTTAATTTGCCACTTACTAATGATTTTTCTACCGCCCAAATAGCATTATTAATGATATTCATAAATACCTGATTCATCTGGGCTGCATAGCAGAATACTGACGGTAAATCACCATATTCTTTAACAATTTCAATAGCTGGAAAATTAGTCTGTATCTGTGGTTGAAGACGGTTTTGAAGAATTAAAAGTGTACTCTCAATTCCTTCATGTAAATCAACAGGTTTTTTTGCTGCTTCATCAAGGCGAGCAAAAGTCCGTAAGGAAAGCACTAATTCCCGAATCCGGTTAGCCCCAGTCTTCATAGAATCGAGGATTTTTGGCAAATCATCAGCAATGAAATCTAAATCTAGAGATGCTACTTGCTGTTGAATTTCTGCTATTGGTTGAGGATAGTTTTGCTGGTAAAGACGCACTAAATTCAACAAATCTTGAGTGTGGTCAGTAACGTAAGGGATATTCCCATAAATAAAGCTAATGGGATTATTAATTTCATGAGCTACCCCAGCAACTAACTGCCCCAACCCAGCCATTTTTTCACTTTGAATTAACTGGCTTTGAGTTTCTTGCAATTCCTTGAGAGTTTGAGTAATTTCTTCTTTTTGAAGTTGGGTTTTTTCCAATAGTTCTGCTTGCTGAAGTCCCACACCCAATTGAGAGCCAATCTGTGCTAACAAGTTGATTTCTTCATCTTGCCAATAACGAGGCTGGGAGTTTTGATAAGCCACTAACAATCCCCACAGTTTGTCACCTTGGGAAATAGGCACAAAGACTTCATTCCGGGCATATTTTCCCGCTTTTGTTCCTTGCAAAAGTAATCTTTCTGTAACAGGTTGAGGATTAACTACTGGTGTCCAACCATCTAGAATGGAATCAGCTACAAATTCACCACTCCAGTCAGGATAAAAGCGATAAATTGCGACTCTTTCCACTTCCAATAGTCGCCGTACTTCTTGAGTTGTGGTTTTAAAAATAGTGTCAATATCCAGAGATTGGCGAATTTTATCAACAGTGTTCACTAAAGCTCTTTGTCGTTCCGCTGCTTTGCTAATTTCGGCAGCTTGTTTCTGCATTTGTTGCAAATATTCAGCTTGTTTTAAAGCTACACCTAATTGAGAACTAACTTGAGTGAGTAAGTAAACTTCATCTTCTTGCCAATCTCTGGTTTTTGTGTTTTGATAAACTGCTAATAAACCCCAAATTTTATGGTTATAAAGAATTGCAACTATGACATAAGCTCTGGCTTGATAGCTTTCTAAAACTTTGATATAACAGTCGTTAAAACCAGCATTATAAATATCATTACAAATCCGGTAAACTTCACCTTTAGCAAACCTACCACCGCCTGTATCTTGTAGGTAAGTATCTGCTGGCGGTTCAATTAATTCTTTTAAGTTACAGTCGCTAATATTTTCGCCTAATTCTGGGCGCTGTAACTGTTCTTGCATGAGTGTAACCCAACCAGGAGTTACAGATTCAAAGACAAATTCACCACTCCAGTCGGGATTGAAGCGATAAATAGAGACGCGATCGCTATTGAGTAATTGTCTGAGTTCTTCAGTTGTTGTGCGAAAAATGCTTTCTAAATCCAGCGACTGACGGATTTTTTCAATAGTCCTGGCTATGGTTTTTTGCCATTCTGCTGCTTTTTCTCTAGCTTGAGCTTGTGCAAGTTGAGCAGATTGCAGTTTCATCTGTTCTATATAATCTGCTTGCTGTAAAGCAACTCCCAAATGTTCGGCAATTAACTGTACAAATTCAATTTCTGATCCTTCCCATTGTCTTGGTCCACTACACTGATGGATGCACAACAAGCCCCATAAATCTTTACATTTCATCAAGGGGACAGCAATATTGGCACGAACTTGGAATTTTTCCAACATCTTGATGTGACAATCAGTGGCTACGTCTTCATAAATATCTGATATTGCCTTAATTCTCCCTTCCTGATAAAGTTTAGCAAATTCTGCTGCAAAGCAGTGATCACGTAGTTTGGTGTCTAATATTGATATCCATTCTGTGCTGACATCTTCATAGATAAATTCCCCTTCCCATTCCAATTCAGGATAAAACCGAAATACGCCAACTCTATCTGTGTTGAGTAAATGACGTACTTCTGTGACTGTAATTTTGAAGATGGTTTCTATATCCAGAGATTCACGAATGTGGGAAATTACTCTAGATAACGCTTTTTGTTTCTCACTCTGCTCCAGGGCAAATATCATACCCGGTTGGTATTCTTTTTGGGAAGTCAATTGTATCATTTCCCACACGTTTCTCAATGTATTTATGATCTAGGTTAACAATAAATATTCAACATTGGTTTCTGTAGGGAGCTTGTATAATATAAATATGTGGGGAAACAATCTAAGTCGAATCCCCACAATAAGGTTTTTTAAGCCAGGAAACAGGCTAATCTGTGCTGGTATAGGATCAGCGGCGTTTGGCTGTACTGCGTTTAAGTTCACGGGTTTCGTCTTCTCGACGACGGCGATCGCGCCAATCTGCCAAGGTTAAATAAACTACACCACCGGTCACTCCTACTAGCAGCACTGCGGCTATGAGAGCCAAAATACCCAAAAATGGACTTTCCACGATTCCTCTATAGTCCGTTGCGTCCCCAAACTACCATAGAAATCGACCAAGTAAACACAACTAACAGTGATACCCAACCCAGTGTCAAAATCATAGTTCTACTTTTCAAATAATTGCAAAAGGTCTCTAATACTTATCATACTGGGAAAAGGCGGTTGATTCATTAACTATATTGATCGGAGGTTTGGCAAGACATGGAATTAATGGCAGAACGGTTAGAATCCTTAAAAGCGGGAGTTATTGGCAGTATATCTTTAGGTTTAGCTTTTCTTGTTACCAGCTTGATCAATGTTTTCTGGCTAGACAAGTATTTTTTCCTGCTTACACATCAGACAGTTGAGTTTCTAAATTTACAGATGTTATTAAGTGGTTTGATAGCAGGTTTTTCAGGTTTTCTCTTTGGTGTTACTTACCGCTATATCATCCGCATAGATACAAATCCTCACCTCAAAACTGGTGGTATCTGGGCTTTTGGTTTGGTGCGGGGCTTAACTCAAATAGAAGTAGGCTGGAATATTAATAACACAGTTTTACCTTTTTTAATCTTAGCAGGAGAAAGTATACTGTGGTTTGCTTTAGCTGCTTTAGCTCTTGATACTGCTATATTACGGGGTTGGCTAAAACCCTTTTCATCAATTTACAAATAATATCCCCGACTTATTTGAAAACTTGGCTATTTGTCAACTTTACCAATTACTAATTACCAATTACCAATGACTCACTACTTCCTAATCATCGATCTTGAAGCTACTTGTTGTAATCAAAAGAGTATTCCCCGTCACGAAATGGAAATTATCGAAATTGGTGCAGTGATGCTAAATCGCCAAACTTGGGAAATTGATTCTGAGTTTCAACAATTTATTAAACCTGTGAGAAATCCCCAACTTACACCTTTCTGTACAGAATTGACGAGCATTTCTCAACAACAAGTTGATGCTGCACCTAATTTTCCAGAAGCAATGTCAAAATTAACCGAGTGGATGAATTTATTTCCTAATCATATATTTTGTTCTTGGGGTAATTACGACAAATCACAATTTTTACAAGATTGCAGATTTCATCATCTTCCTTATCCTTTTGGCACAGAACACAGAAACATTAAAACGGAATTTTCAGAATATTTGGGTGTATCTCATAAATTTGGTATGGCAAAAGCCCTGCAACATTTAGGAATGGAATTACAAGGTACACATCACAGAGGTATTGATGATGCCAGAAATATTGCAGCGATTTACCGTTATATGCAGACTAATAAAAAAAGTTAACTACTCAGGAAATAATTAATGATATAAGTTGCCAAGCTGTCAACATTTCCGCTTTACCTTTGAGAGCGATCTCTTGCCGTGGCTTAACCATTAATTTGCTGTCTAACCTGCTATAAACAGCATCAGAAATAGTAATCTCACCGGCTGGAGTTGCACCTTCTAAGCGTTTAGCAGTATTAACTACATCCCCAATCACAGTATAAGTGCGGGCTTCTTCATCCCAAACCAACTTCTTCCCAAGCGATAACCAATACCAGTTAACGCACTCAGGAGTAAAGGGATAAATAAAATTGGTGCTACTTGACGATGAAGTTTGCGAAATTCACGAGACTGATTAGTATTGACCATGATAACCTCTTGAATAAATTACTAGAAAGCATTCAAATTTTGCGGTATTGTGTCTATTCTGTTGGAGAATTGGGTAAATTGATTAAGATTTAGAAACAGCATTGATGGTTTTTTCTAATGACTGCAATTCTGTTAACAATTTGTCTTTTTGGGGTTGAGTAGCTTTGAGTTCTCCTGAAATATCATCCATGCTTTTTTCTATCGCTTCATAATTATCACGCGATTTAGCTTTGATTCCGTCTTCTACTTCTTTCCAAACATCCTCAAATTTATCAAATTCTTTTTGAGCTTGAACAAAATCACCAGATGTAACTGCGGTTTTAGTTTTAGATACTACAGCTAACAAACCATCATTACCTGGTGTGGTTGTTGATGCTGGACTGCCTGCTACATTAGTATTAGAAGTATTATTAGAAGTTGTCGCAGGGGTAGTTTCGATGTTGAAAATTCATACAGGGGAAATTTTCCATTTACAGGCAATTTACCCCATTTTGAACGGCATTGGACTGATTGGTTTGCTGGTGACAGGGATGAGTATGTCAGGATTATTTAATCAGAAAAAAAGACCTAATATCAATAATTGAGGTCAGGTTTTTGATTGCATCCAATCTGATTATTTTACATCTGTTACCCGCCAACTTAACTTGAGATTAACCCAGAAATTCCAAATAGTTGCCACTGCGATCGCTACTAATTTAGCTAAATACTGATTCATACCTAAACTATTGAATAGGAAATTGACTACTAAAGTTTGGATGATTATCCCAGCTAAACAGACCATATTGAATTTCAAGAATCTTTGGAAACGCTGACGATTTCCTATCTGCTTGCGAGAAATATCACCAAAAGTCCACAAATCATTCCACAGAAAATTATTGAGAATTGCTACTTCGGCAGAGAGAATTGTACTGCGAGTCAAACCCAAATTAATCACAGTACGCATTAGGTGAAATACCGTTAAATCCACAAATACCCCACTAAATCCCACTGCACCAAAGCGGATAAATCGACCAATAGGAAAGTTAACTTTTCGACTGATTTTTCCTAACCGTCCAGTAGATACCCGTAAGCGGATTAAGTGTTGAATGTACTCTACGTATTGCTTCCACGTTACCTTGCTTTCGCCTTCTGTGCGTTCCCGGAATACATAACCTGCTTCAGCAATTTCTCTAACCTGTCCGCGACCAATCACCTCTAGGAGAATTTTATACCCTACAGGGTTCATGGTTGCACCTGCGATCGCATTCCGACTCACCATAAAATAACCACTCATCGGGTCAGTAACTCTACCTAAAACTCCTGGTAAAATCACTAATCCTAATACCTGCGCCCCACGAGACAAAAAGCGCCTAATCACACTCCAACTACTCACACCACCACCATCTACGTGACGACTGGCTAAAGCTAAATCAGCCCCATCTTTTATCTTCTGCAACAGTTGTAATAATACTTCTGGAGGGTGTTGCAAATCCCCATCAATCACACCCAGAATTCTCCCTGTAGAAGCTTGCCAGCCTCTGATTACCGCTGAAGAAAGTCCCCGTTCCTCTTGACGACGCATGACCCGTAATTGCGGATAATTCGGGATCAGAGATTGTGCTACTTCCCAAGTTAGGTCTGGGCTATCATCATCAACTACAATCAGTTCATATTCACCAGGGATAGCCTCATCCAGTAAACTACTGAGAATACTGATAATATTCTCGATATTATTACGTTCTTTGTAAGTAGGGATCACCAGAGACAGCAGAATATTATTGTCTCCAGTGACATCATCCAGTGGATATTCAGCAATCTTTAATAGACCAGTGGGAACGGTTAATAGGGAATTCGATGAGTTTGTGTTCATAAAGTAGTAAATTTGAAATTGTGGATAACCTGTATAAAGTTTGACTATTTATAGGTTACAGTAATTTTCCTTAACTGAGTATAATAAATACTAATTAAACTGCAATTATATTATCTGATCACTCATGATGATTTGAATATTAAGTATTTGTGATTCCTTAGCAAGTTCTTTGACATAAAATCCCCTAATATTTCATCTGAACTTTACATTTCACGTCAGGATTGAAAATAGGTAAAAATGTGGAACAGGGAAGAATCACGAATTACGAATGTAAAGATTAGCTGTGAATTGATCAAGATTCATTGTTCCTGAAAGATTGCGAGTCTCTTTTAATTGGAACTGAGAAGATAAAATTTGTTCAATTTTCTCCTCTTCCCTTTTTACTTCAACTTCTGTTTTCAAACGTGACCATAGAGGATTACCACTATTTAACCAAATAATCTGAGAATATCGATTTGCTTCTTCCTTGAGAACTTTTTCCAAATTAGTTGCTAAATCAGCGGGATGGTGAGATAAAAGCATAACAGGATAATCAGCAGGAATATAATAAGCTAAACGGTTGACATGACCCCAAGCTTTTGAGTTCATCGCAATTAAAGTTGGCTGATTTACATTTGGGGAGATTAATTCAGCAACTGAGCGAAAAACATAACGACTGCGTAAACTTACATCACCAATACTAATAGTTAGATACATCAGCAAAACACCACCAGCTACCAAAGTACGCCATTGTTTATTAACTATTTTTTCTACCCACAAAGCTATTAATAATAAACAACCAGGGACAATAATAATCATAGTTCTCCCCCAGCCAAAACCCAAGGTGAATTTTTTGGTGGCAACATCTACTATCAATCCTAGTAATATTGGCAAAATTCCTAATATTAAAACTGTAATTAAGTTTTTTTGTTCATTTTTTTTCCAGAGATTAATACTAAAGCCAACAAATATCAAGATGACTAAACAACCAGATAAAGTAATCACAATGGGGTCTAAGCTGGTTGTCCAGTCTCCTATCAATACATCAGTGCCTAAAGTGTTAGTAAAATCCTGTAAATGTCTTAACAATGGAGGTAAGTCAGACTTGGCTGCACCAAAACGATTTAAGTCGGCATTACGAAGTTGTTTAAGTGTACCCCACAACACCCAAGGCATGGTTAATAAAACGCCCGCACCTAAGCGTAAGCAATGTTTTAACCAATGTCGTCTATCTAAATATAGTACCAAGACTCCTAAAACTATTAGCCAATAGGCATATAAATAAAAAGTCATTAAACCAGCAACAATGGAAATAATTAAAATTCCCTTCCATAACAACTGACGGCGATGATTTTGGTTGATATCAGAATTTTCTTGTTCAATTAGATGTAGTAAAGCCCATGTACTAGCAATTACCCATAATACGAGAGGCGCATACATCCTGACATTGAGAGAATGAAATAAATAAAATGGACTAATAGAAATGAGTGCGGCAAAAAAAAGTCCGCCCCGATGTCCTAAAATAAACTTGCCTAAACCATAAGCCCCACCCATAGCAGCTATACTGAATAATGTATTTAAACTTCTTGTTGCTGCTTCGCTATTCCCAAAAAAACGCAACCAAAAATGTTGACTTAAAAAGAATATTGGTGGATGAGGTTCTCCACCTAAAAGGTTTTTAAGTAAGTCCCTCATAGTCAGAAAAAAGTCACGTAAACTCGATTCACTGGGTAAACTTAATATAGATGTATATTCTGCTAATACTACGGGCATATCCCCAGGAGTTTGGTAGGCTTTGTATCTGCCTGTAGAAAGTAGTAATGATAAAACTTCGTCATACCAAAATTCTCTAGTTCCTAAATTGATAATTCTGAGGATGACAGCTATAGCTATCGTTATCAATGCTAATTTTTCTATAGAAAGCAGTTGTTTAACATTGCTAATTAGTAAGTTAGTTTTCATATTATTTTTATTGATATTTATGAATTGGTTTTGCCTGGCTTTTTCAAAATTGTAGCTGCTTCTATTCTGTATCTTTTATTATTTTTGATTTGCTTAAATTGAATAGTTAAATTATTCTTGGGTGCAGTTATATCTAATTTATTAGGTATGCTGGGTGCAGCAAAACATTTATCATAAAAAGGACATATATACAGAAAGTTTTTATATCCTTGTTCATGCAATGCTAAACCTAATTTAGTCACATCATCGGGGTTTTTCGTGAGGAAAAATATTTTCTCTGTGAATGTGGCTTCAAAACTTTGTCCAACATACTGGTTAGCTACAGCTACAAATTGATTACTATCTTGGCGCAAAAAATCTAGAACTTCAGCAGTTTCATTTTTACCTTTTTGATAAACAGTTTCTATCCCTGAAATTATATTGAGATTAAATGCCAATATAAATAGAATCGTGAAAATTCCCGTGCTAATATATCTGATGCCAAACTGTTTAATTTGCCAAGTTTTATCTAAACCAGCTACAGCTATGACATTAACTAAGGGAATAATAATTAATAAAAATCTTGGGCCCCACTGTTTACCACCATCACTAGGAATAAGTATAGGCACTAGCAACAAAAATAAAACTGAGATGAACAATATTTGGATATTTGCAGGTTTTAATCTCAAGTTAGATCCAAATATGGAAATTACACAAATTGCCACTGCAAAGTAGATAATTGGGAAATGTTTCAGCAAGCCATCTTTGATTTGATTTAACAACTTCCATGATTTTAAAAGCCTTTCTTGCCATGAAAAATTTTCGACAACTTGGAGTGCATGAGCGCCTAAAGGATGATTATAAATAATTTTATTTAACGCGAAAAAGCACAAGACTGTTAATAGTAAACTAGCTAAAAAGATAACTTGTTTATGATCAAGAATAGTGAATATATCTAGTTTAGTTAAATGTGAAACAATGACTAGCATGAACAAAATAGCTACTAAGGCAAGAAATTCTGGTCTAAACCAAACTGATAAACCAATTAATATCCCACTGAGTATGGCTTCGTTATTAGTTAAATCATCTTCTTGCCGGGAAAAGATCACTACTAACCCGCTAAATGCTAAACATACCGCCAGTGTATGTTCCCAATACATAGCACTATACATAGTCAGTGGAGAAGCAAAAATTAGGGTGATCAAACCTATGGAAATTATGTACTTATCAATCTTGAAAACCTGACATAAACGATAGAAATTAAACCAGATCAGCCATGTAGAAATTAAAGGAATTATGTAAAACCCTCGATAGCCAAACATGGCGTAAAACGGTGCTGTTACGAGGGGAAATGTAAATGGAAATGTGATATAATAGAGGTTATTAATTTTATAGCTAAATGGAGGTTCAAAAGGATATAATCCACTGTTCCAGAGATTTTGTACCCATTGGGGTACTTGCAGGTTTAAATCAAAGCGCAAGTCACCAGAACTAAGTTGTTTAGCTAACAATGCTTTGAGTCCACCATCACCACTAAAGTAAATATCGTCTGCAACCTGTGACAATAAAGATAAAGAGAAAATTACACCTGATAAAATAATCAACAATGGTAAATGGGTTTTTAATTTATTCATACATTCATAAAACTTTTTTGAGTAACTGTGACTAATATAACATTGGATACGATTCTTGAGCGTTCCTTGCTGGGGTTTAATATATCACCATCTGAGGCAGTAGTATTATTAAAGCAAACTGAACCGGAAGTTGTAAATGCCATTCGGGTTACAGCTGACCAAAGGCGTGAAAAACAAGCTGGTGATACTGTCACTTATGTAATTAATCGTAATATTAATTTTACCAACATTTGTGAGCAACATTGTAGTTTTTGTGCTTTCCGTAGGGATGATGGTGATACGGATGCTTACTGGTTAAGTTGGGCGCAGATTTTGGAAAAATCTACAGATGCAGTCTATAGAGGCGCAACTGAAATCTGTATGCAAGGGGGATTAAACCCACAAGCACAAATAAACGGAAAATCCTTACCGTATTACATTAAATTAGTAGAAACCATTAAACAAGAGTTTCCCCAGCTACATTTACACGCATTTTCCCCCCAGGAAATCCAATTTATTGCCAGATTAGATGGAATTTCCTACATTGAGGTAATTGAAGCTTTGCGTGATGCTGGCGTGGGTTCGATGCCAGGAACAGCCGCAGAAGTATTAGATGATGAAGTCAGACAGATATTGTGTCCAGAAAAGATTGATACCAGAACTTGGCTAGAAATTGTCAGTACGGCACATAAATTAGGTGTACCAACTACGAGTACCATGTTATCGGGGCATATTGAAACCCCAGAACAGCAAATTGGACATTTAGAAAAATTAAGATCGCTGCAACAAACAGCCCTAGAACAAGGATACCCAGGGAGAATTACTGAATTTATTTTACTACCTTTTGTTGGTCAAGAAGCGCCTAAATCCTTACGTCGTCGGGTAGGCAGAGATCAACCAGTCTTAGCAGATGCACTTTTACTAACTGCGGTAGCGCGGATATTTTTAGGAAACTGCATACCTAACCATCAACCGAGTTGGGTAAAATTAGGCTTGGCTGGGGCAAAAGAAGCCTTAAATTGGGGTTGTAATGATATCGGTGGTACCTTGATGGAGGAGCATATTACCACAATGGCTGGGGCTATTGGTGGTACGTGCATGGAAGTAGAAACCCTGCAAAATGCGATCGCATCTCTCAACAGACCTTATCAGCAACGTAATACTTTGTATGAGGTGACAGGTGTCAGTTAAGAGGTAATAGGGAACGGGGAACAGGTAAAGTATTTTCTCCCTATCTTCCCAGTAAAGAGTCCCCAGTCCCCTATCCCCCGCATACCAATCCAAGATAGGATGGACGTTGATTTACGTATTGTTTTAATTAATGGATATGAAGAGTTATTGGTCGCGTCTGCTGGCACTGGTTTTAGTTATCACCGTCGGTTTAATGGGTTGTTCTGGTAGCCCTGATAGCTTAACAGGAGATTATCGTCAAGATACTTTGGCTGTAGTCAGCACCTTAAAACAAGCGATAGAAGTATCACCAGATGATCCAAACAAAGCCGCACTTCAAGCCGAAGCACGTCAAAAAATTAATGACTTTTCTGCACGTTATCAGAGAGCTAATTCCGTTTCTGGTTTGAGTTCTTTTACAACCATGCGAACAGCCCTTAATGCTTTAGCTGGACACTACAGTTCTTACCCTAACCGTCCCATCCCTGAAAAACTGAAAAACCGCCTAGAGTTAGAGTTTGATCGTGTTGAATTAGCCTTAAAGCGTGGTGGTTAATTATCAGGCCCAAGTTGATAATTTTCAACTATCCTTAATAGCAGGCTTTGCCTGCTTTTTTAATCAATATCAAATACATTTCTAGGGGTTTGTTTCGCGCAATTTCCGTCAGGAAATCCCGCAGGTAGGCACAAAGAAGCAAAGGCGCAAAAAAGATTTTTTCTGAGTTGGGTTTTCACCGAATTTTGCTTTTATCCTCTTAATTGATTCCCTGGCTGTTTCAGAGCGAGTAAAATAGATAATATAGAAGATAATATAGAAAATGTTGATATATTATGAACCATTTACAATTAATGAAAAATGGATACAAGCTATTACTTCTACATGGGTAAACTCAAAAAAAGAAATAGCTTACCAAAACCCTTAATTTCCTTCTTTGCGCCTTTGCGACTTTGCGTGAGATCAAAAAAGAGCATCACCTCAAACGTTAAAATAGAAAAAACAACTAACCCCGAAACAATGTATCCTGAGTGCTGAAAGCGTAGCTTGACGCAGCCATTAGCTCCTGTAAATGTTTCCTATTGCTATATATTAATTAAGAAACGTAGCCAAAGTATAGATAAATTGAGAACTATGTACAAAACTCCTTTAAATTTTCCCACAGCAAAATCATTGCGTCGCAGTCTGTTTGCTGCTCTGTTTAGCAGCAGTATGTTGATGCCTAACTTTAGCACTCAACCAGCAGCAGCACAAGTAATGGAGTTTTGTCAATTATCACCAAAAGCATTCCAAGAAAAAGAAAACCTCCGTTTATCAGCCCTTAAAGGCAATAAAGACGCTCAGAGTCGTTACCAAAAACTTATCAAAGAACACGCCCAGAAATTACAAAATTGTCGTAGTAAAAACTGGCCGCAAACTCAAGCTATCTGGTTACGATTATATCCCTGTGACTCTCAACCGGGAGCTATTGATCAGATTATGGATCATATAGTTAACAGTGGCTATAACCAGGTTTATTTAGAAGCATTTTATGATGGTCAGGTATTGTTACCAGCAGGGAATAATCCCACAGTTTGGCCTGCTGTAGTTCGCACTTCTGGAAAAGAAAAAGTTGATTTATTAGCTGAAGGAATTAAAAAAGGGCAAGAAAGAGGTTTAAAGGTTTATGCTTGGATGTTTACGATGAATTTTGGCTATACTTACGGTCAGATTTCTAGTAGAAAAGATGCGATCGCTCGTAATGGAAAAGGTCAAAATAGTATAGAAGTTGTAGATAACCGTTCCCAAGTATTTGTAGACCCCTACAACCAACAAGCTAAAAACGACTATTACCGAATGGTACAAGAAGTCATGCGTCGTCGTCCTGATGGTTTGTTATTGGACTATGTACGCTATCCCCGACAAGCAGGAAGCAATTCTATAGCTACGAAAGTTTCTGATTTATGGTTATTTACTCCTGCAACCCAAGAAGCTTTTCTGCGTCGCGCCAAAAATAATAAGGGCTTAGAATTAATCCGTCGTTTTTTAAATAAAGGATATGTCACCGCTGGAGATATAGGTGAAGTTGATAAACTTTATCCCCAAGAAGATGAACCAATGTGGGAAGGACGTAACCCTCCAGTTGCACAAAAATCATTACTCACACCAAACCAGAAACAGACGCTTTTACAATCAGATTTATGGCTTTTAGCAGTTGCTCACGCTATGCAAGGTATATTAGATTTTGTGGCCTTAGCTAGTTACCCAGCAAATCAAAATAATATTCCTGCTGGGGTAGTATTTTTCCCAGATGGTAATCAAGCTGTAGGAAAAGGTTATGATTCCCGTTTGCAACCTTGGGATAAGTTTCCTAATAGTTTAGAATGGCATCCTATGTCCTATGCTACTTGTGGTAATGCCGGTTGTATTATGGATCAGGTGCAACGAGTTTTAAGTATGGCACAACCAGGTACAAAGGTAATTCCTGCTTTAGCTGGTAAATGGGGAGAACCAATAACAGGCCGTCCACCTTTAGAACAACAAATGGCAGCTTTACGGCAATTTTCACCACAAATTAATGCAGTTAGTCATTTTGCTTATTCTTGGCAACATCCAGAACTTGATGGACAGCGTAAATTTTGTCGGAATTAATCATAGTAGGGAATAGGTAGGGAATTTTAGATTTTAGATTTTAGATTTTAGATTGGAGTTGACAAAAACAATCCAAAATCCAAAATCCAAAATCCAAAATTGACTTACCAATCTCCTAACTGCGTAGCCAAAAAATAACGCACATGATCAGTGAATTTTAGCCCAAACTTGCTGCTTCCATGTCCTAATCCTGGAACTACATAACAATCTCCATCAGGGAAACATTGAGCGCAAGCTTGAGCATTTTTAACTTTTACAATTGGGTCATTTGCACCTACCAAAAATCTCACCTGTCGCGGTAACTGCACTTGCTCAATATACGTCATTGGATTGCACAATTGAGCGTATTTATCAGGATATTTTAAATTGTTCGCTAATTTCAGCATTTGCACCACAGGTTTTAATTGTGGTTGCATTTTTCCTAACATAATTTCTGCTAAAGTTCCCAGAGGTGAAGCTGCTAAATCTGGTAAAATCCCTCGTCCCCAACTATTAGCAAAACTGGGAAGATCAGCATGACCAATTGTACCTAATAATCGTTCCCCAATGCCATGAGCAGTAAAAGTGTATGCACTAAATAAAACCCCCATACTCACACCAAACAAACCCAAACGGCTACTAATACCGTATCGTTCACAGCAAAATTGTTGAATTCTTGTAATATCTGCCGCAGTCTGCTGAAATATTTTTGATAATAGTTCCGTATCAAATGAAATACCCCGATCAACTAAAGGCTGAATTTCATTTTCCACCATTGCTGTAAATGTTCTGACTAAACTGCGATCGCCCGCAAATGGTGTATCAAATAAAGCGACAGCAATACCCATCTGTGTCAACGTCGGGATAATAAAATTATTCCAGCGATAGGGCGCACACATCCCTTGTAAACCAATGACTAGAGGTGTATCCTGTGCAGGTCGATGAGTAGGAAGAAACACAGCAACGGGAAAACCGCTTAGTCTTTCATCAATATCATCTACACCGGTGTAAGAAAATGGTTCATGAAACCAATAGCGATCGCCATTTACACCCTCGAAATTAATCGCATCAGCACCGTAGATAGGCATTTTAGAGAAAAAGTAAATCCTAACCAATTATATTCAGTAATAGACTATTGTATCCACCTAACTATCAAATCTAAATCGTCAAAAGCTGGACAAAAACTATATTTATTCATTTTTTATTTTTGACGTTTAATTTTTTATTAGACATCTCCGGTAATTAAATGTGCGTGATTTGAAACCCTTGTAGAGACGTTCCGACGGAACGTCTCTACCATATTTTCGGAGAGGTCTATTTGTCTTATTTCGTCTCCATCCAATTATCACCCGCACGCACATCAACCACCAAAGGAACACTTAAACTCACAGCATTTTCCATCACCGACTTAATTTGTATTTGCAATTCTTCCCACTCTTGATGAGGAACTTCAAACACTAATTCATCATGCACCTGTAACAACAACCGCGCTTGATAATTTTTCAAAACCTCATGTAATTGCACCATTGCAATTTTAATAATATCCGCACTAGAACCTTGAATTGGTGCATTTGCAGCAGAACGCAGTAACCCTGCATCATAAGCACCCAAATTTTTTAACTTACTCAAATTAATATCTTCTAAATCTCTACCTCTTAACTCTTGTAAGCTTTTACTTGTGAAATCTAAATAACGCCTTCTTCCCAAAATTGTTTCTACATAACCTTGAGCAATAGCTTGTTTTTTCACAGTTTCCAAATATTTAAATACTTGGGGATATCTTTCATTAAATCGCTTAATAAATTCATTCGCATTAGCTTTATCTACACCTGTGGAACGTGCAAATTTGAGCGAACCCATCCCATAAATGACACCGAAATTAATTGTTTTTGCAAAACGTCTTTCTTCTGATGTTACCTCATCTTTTTCAAAGACTAATTTTGCTGTCACCGTGTGAATATCTTCATTTTGCTGATATGCTTTTAGTAATATAGGTTCTTGACTCAAATGAGCCAAAATTCTTAACTCAATTTGTGAATAGTCAGCAGCTACCATCAACCAACCAGACTCTGGTAGAAATGCTTTTCTAATTTGTCTACTAAAAGCAGTACGAATAGGAATATTTTGCAAATTGGGATTAGAAGAAGATAACCTACCTGTAGAAGTTGCTGTTTGGTTAAAATCAGTATGTAAACGTTGACTTTGGGGATGTACCAACGCTGGTAAAGCATCTACATAAGTAGATTTTAATTTTGATAAAGTCCGATATTCAATAATCGCATCCACAAAACCAGTATCATCAATTTCTTGGAGTTTTTCTAAAGTTGCAGCGTCAGTAGAAAAACCAGTTTGAATTTTACGGGAATGTTTGGTACTTAAACCCAGTTTTTCAAACAAAATATAACTCAATTGTTTGGGAGAACCTAAATTGAATGTTTCTCCAGCAATTTCAGTTGCTTGTATTTCTAATTTAGCCAATTCAGTTTCTAACTGCTGAGATAATTCTTGCAGATAACCGGAATTAATTTTTACTCCTGTATATTCCATTTCCGCTAACACTGCTTCTAGTGGTTGTTCTACCTCCATTAACAGTTTCGCTAAAGCTGGTGTTTTCTCCAATTCAGCACGCAATTTTTCAACTAATTGAAATGTCGCATAAACTTGAATACCACAATAATACGCTACTAAATTAATTCCAATATCAGCAATAGTTTTTTGTGGTTCTTTTTTCCCAGTTTTGGGAACAATATCATTATATTCCGTTAGCTGTAAACCTAAATGTCTTAAAGATAAATCGCTTAAATTATGAGTAGTATCTGGATTTATCAAATAACTTGCTAACATCGGATCAAATACCACACCTGTTAAATTAATTCCCTGACATTTGAAAATTAATCTATCAAATTTGGCATTTTGAAAAGTTTTCGGATAATCTGCATTTTCCAAAATTGGACGTAATGCTGATAAAACCAAATCTAATTTTAAATTATTACCAGTTTTATGTCCAACAGGAATATAAGCAGCTTCATCAGGTTCTGTTCCCCAACAACAACCAATTCCGACTAAAGCTGCATCTCTAGGTTCTAAAGCTGTGGTTTCTGTATCCCAAGCAACAGGTTTTTCTGGGTTAGTACATTTTTTCAAAATACTAACTAATTCTTGTAATTTTTCTCCGGTGTCAATAATAGATATCTGAATTGATGACTCAGGTTGTTTTTCTGCGTTAGCTGTATCTTCTGCGCTAAAAAACCATAAATCATCATCTGCTTCTGGTTCAGAAGTATTGATTTCTTCTACTTTAGTTTCTAGAACTTTCCCCCCAAATTTTTCTTGCAGTTGGTTGATTTGTTCTAAAAATTTCTTGAATTCTAATTTCTCTAAAATCGGAATTAAATTGTTAGTATCAAAACCTGTTAATTGACAATCTTCTAAATTAACTTCTATGGGTACATCAACAACTATCTGCGCTAAATATTGAGAATGCAGTGCATCTTCTTTACCCGCAATCAATTTTTCTTGAGTTGAACCTGTAATTTCATCTAATTTTGCATAAATCTCATCAAGAGAATTATAAGTATTGAGCAATTTTACGGCTGTCTTTTCCCCAATTCCTCTGACTCCAGGAATATTATCTGATTTATCACCACAAAGAGCTTTAAAATCTACAATTTGTGTAGGTAATACGCCTAATTTTTCTTTAACTTGTTCTGGATAAAATTCAGTGATACTATTGGCAGAACGTTTTAAAGCTTCAGGACTAAAATTTAAAACTGTAATTCCTTTTCTTTCATCAATTAATTGGAATAAATCTCTATCTCCTGATAGAATTTTTACGCGATAACCAGCCGCAGACGCTTGTTGTGCTAGAGTGCCTAACACATCATCTGCTTCATAACCAGGTGCTGTAAATATTGGTAAATTTAAACCTCTTAGTAACTCATTCAGGTTTTCTAAATCGGGAATAAAATCTTCTGGTGTTTCTACACGTCCTGCCTTGTAAGTATCATCCGCTTCATGGCGGAAAGTTGGCAACCCTAAATCAAAGGCCACAGCCATTGCTTGTGGTTGTTGGGTTGTCATTACCTCTAATAAGCACTTAAAAAAGCCAAAACAGACGCTAGTAGGGATACCAGCTTTTGTCCGTAGTCCTCCGTTTTTACCTTTAGCAAAAGCGAAGTAGGAACGAAAAGCTAGAGAATGACCATCTACGAGAATAAACGTAGGATGATTTTTGATGTCAGTATTCATAACTATATGTTGTTAATGGTTTCTGTTTTCTAGCTTAATCAAAAA
>RDYJ01000004.1 GCA_004293145.1 Nostocales cyanobacterium
AGCAGCTTGTTCTGCACTGGCTTCAAATGCACTACGTTGGGATGTCATTCCTACAATACTTTGATCTACTGCTCGATTAATTTCATCGGCTGTTTGTTGTAAAACTCCTTTGGTATCTGTTTGAAATTGAGTCAAAGTTTGCCCCAAATTGTGAGCAAATCCTTGAAGTTCTACTAATGTCTCTTTTTGAAAGTTCTGAATAGTCAAAATTGAATTTGCTAAACTTTGAGAAATTCCCCCTAATTCTCTGTGCAGAGTTTGTACTGATTCCGAAGCTTGCTTTGTTAACTCTGCACTTTCATCTAGTCGAACTGCAATAGGTTCAATTACCTCAATTCGCAAATCTTGAATGAGTTTTTCTAAAACTCTCTGTCCCTGATTTTCTTGTATTTCTCTAAGTTTTTGTTGTTCTTGGTACATTTTTTGCAACCCTGGTATTATTACCCGTTGCATTTGCTGTCCTACAGCTTCACCAATAGCTTGACTTGATAACTGGTTTAAACCTGCAAATTGTGTTGATATAGCTGTACCTACAGCTTCACCAATACTTTCTGAATTTAGTTGATTTAACCCTGTTAGTTTATCTGCTACTAGACTAAGTGATTCGGCTGCTTTTTGATTAGTATTATCTGCTGTTTCTAAAATAGCGATCGCTTTCAATTTTTGCCGTAAACTATCACGTCGTTGCTGTCGCAGAGAATCACCTGCAAATAAAATTAAAGTGAATAAACTACCAGAACCAAGCCCCATTAAGGAAGTAGAAAATGCTGTTTTCATTCCCACTAATAGTTCCTTACTAGAAGCCATTAGTTGTTCAGATGTTCTGGTATCAAGGTCAATTCCTTGCAGTCCTTCTTGAATCCCGTAAAACGTTCCTAAAACACCAATAGCAGTACATAAAGTTGTTACAAAACGTAGCGAACTACGAGGTATGGGACGGGCTAAGATAGATGGATATTTTATAAGGACAAACTTGCCATATTGTTGATGTTGTTGTCTAAGTCTTCTGGTATTATCAGTTCCTAGATACTTCTTTAACCAAGGGCGATCTTGCTCTCGTGGTTGGCGATCTTCATCGTTTTTGATGTTTTTTAAAATCCTCAAAAATTTAATTGCTGCTTTATTTTCAATAAACTCTTTATCACTGCAATAGTTTAATACTGTAATGATTTCAAAAATAACTGCAATTACCAAAACAAAAGCAGTAGCCCAGTGAAAAGGCGAATTCTGCCAAACTATATTCCAAATATATCCGATTCCCATACCGTACCCTTCTATTTATCTTGTTTGCAACTTAGAAAATTTTTTGATCTCGTCAGCAGAAAGAACCTCTTGCGCTACCCTTACTGGCAAATGTTCTGCATACAGGTGGTTGTCTATAGGTTCTCTGAGTTTTAAGCTGTAAAGTTCCTCACCTTCGACTTCTGTATCTACAACCAGATAAACCTGTTGAGGTGCATAGTTTCTTAACAAACGCACCTGCAAAGCGGTTTTTAAATCCCGTGAGGATCTAGAAAGAGAGGAATTTTCACCAAAAAGCTCACTAGCTACTTTCCAAGCGTGGTTAACCGCTACAATTTCCCTAACAAGCTGCTCTATAGAAGGATACAACAATTTAACCGTGTTAGTCATTAATACTGATATCAGGTTTATTTGAGCTTTGACTAACTTAGTATTCCCAGGTATTAAGGGTAAATAACAATTTTTTCGACTGATTAGCTTGAATATGAATAAAATAATGTTTTAAAGCAGTACCTTATCTATAATGACATCCTCAAGGCTTATCCCTACCTTGAGGAAGCAGATATTCATGAGGTATTTGTCTATACCTATCACCCTTTCCCCAACTCTTGAGAACGATGAGCAGCAGCTTTGACAGCTTGAATTAAAGCAGAACGAAAACCAGCCTTTTCTAACTCGCTTACCCCTGCAATAGTCGTCCCCCCTGGACTGGTAACTCTATCTTTCAATTCTGCTGGATGGATTTTTGTTTCTTCTATGAGTTTAGCCGTTCCCAATACCGTATGTAAAGCTAACTGTTTAGCCACTGCTCTGGGCAAACCCGCTGCAACTCCCCCATCAGATAAAGCTTCGATCATCAACGCCACATAAGCAGGACCACTACCAGATAAACCTGTCACTGCATCCATTAAAGATTCTGGAACTTCGACAACTTCCCCCACAGCGGAAAAAATTTGCTGTGCTGTTTCTTGATGGCTAGGCTGAGTATAAGCACCTAAACAAATAGCCGTCATTCCTGCGCCTACTGTAGCAGGAGTATTGGGCATAGCGCGAACAACTGGCAATTGAGGAAAAGCTGCTTCTAGAGGTTTTAAAGGCACACCCGCCAAAATAGAAATAATTAGGGGTGAATGTTCTATAGGTAATATATCTGCTAATTCTTGAGCGATCGCACTAAATATTTGGGGCTTGATAGCCAACATCACCGCTTCTTGAGCCTGAGATAACACCAGGCAATTATCTGCTGTTACAGATACCCCATATTGCTGCTGCAAGAAACTCCGGCGAGACTCTTGGGGTTCACTAACGATAACTTCAGAACCCTGATACATTCCTCGCGCAATAAGGCGGGATAAGAGAGCTTCTCCCATTACCCCGCCACCAATTAAACCAAATTTAATAGTCATTTAGTTAATAGTCATTTAGTTATTGGTCATTAGTCATTTGTCAGCATCAGCACAAGGGACAAACGACTAATTTAACTTCATTATTGTGCCATCCGGTTGACTTCACTGCCCCAGGTAGGAGTTGTACCTGTGGGACGAACGGGACGTGCTGCTGGTTGGGGTACTTCATGTAAAAAACCGCCTTGAGTGCTGACTTGCACACAACTGGGTGTAAACAAAAAGATACTTTCGCCAATACGCTCTTGATGTCCATCTAAAGCGTAAGTACCACCGGCGACAAAATCCACAGCCCGTTGAGCCTGATCAGGATCCATAATGGTCAAGTTCAAGACTACAGACTTACGCTCACGTAATGCTTGAATTGCTTGGGGCATTTCCTCAAAAGTGCGGGGTTCGAGGACTAAAACTTCAGAAATTCCATTAATTGCGCCTGGCATACCAATCACATTACTCATAGGCTTTGATCCTGCTGCTGCTACTTCATCTCCAATTGTAGGGGAAGGTTCGCGCCAACGTCGATTAGGTGCTGGAGTTTCTTGTGGCGCGGGTTGAGGATTTTCTTGCTGATACAGATTTTGGTAGCTATCTGTATCTTGCTCCTCTTCGTAGTATTCGTATTCTACTTGCTCGTTTAAACCCACAAAATCCCTAAGTTTGGAAAATATATTGTTCATTGTCTACGCTCCCAGTGGAAATTACCTTAATTGATCCGGCTGTAAATTTTGGTAGCCAGTATAGTAGTAGCTGCGGCCTTGAGCAATTCTATTGCTATTTGTATCCTCTAGTACAGGATTTTCTCAGGAAAAGACTGTTCTAGAAAGGAATATACCTTATATGGACATTTATTAAGTTAAAACTATATCCCAAGGCAGAAGCAATAGAAAGTTATTTTTATTTCATTTTGTCTTATTAATTACATTTGTCAATAGTATAACTAGATGATACTGATTTTTTTTGGAGGGGAGATGGGAAAATGGGAAAGTTAATCAGCCAACTAACCATTACCCATTACCCCTTGGTATTGAAAATATCAAGTTCGTTGTCCGAACAAGATTGTTCCTAATCTTACCATTGTTGCACCAGCTTTGACAGCCCACTGATAATCCCCTGACATACCCATTGATAAATGCTGCATTTTGATTCTTGTCCAGTTCTGTGATGCAATTTCTTGGGCTAGTTGGTGGGTACGATGAAAAACATTCACAATTTCCCCATCATCTAAGCCACGGGGCGGAATTGTCATCAAACCTTGAATTTGCAAATTTTTGTATTGGTTAAGTGTTGGTAAGTCAGCTAATAGTTCTGGGATCATCCAACCCGACTTGTTGGGGTCGGGGAGAATTTTGACCTGTAGACAAACGAGGGGACTTACTCCCAACTGTTGCGCCAAGGTATCCAGACGCTGGGCTATGGGTAGATTATCTACGGAGTGAATCCAATCAAATAACTCCAGAGCTTTTTTAGCTTTGTTACTTTGTAAATTTCCCAGAAAGTGCCAAGTAATATCCGGCAAATCTTGCAACTGAGTTTGTTTGCTGGCAGCTTCTTGGATGCGACTTTCACCAAAATCACGAATGCCTGCGCTGTATGCTTCCCGCATCAGTTCGATTGGCTTATGCTTACTAACAGCAATCAACCGCACTGAGGCAGGAAGTGAGGCGCGAATGGCAGCAATACTTTCACTGATTGAACTAGTCATTGGAATGTGCGTTGGAAAACACCTTGAAGCTGATCGTACTCCTGAGACTTGCCACTGCGACGCAAAGTACGTAAACGATTTTCCAGCATCATTCTTGCTTCAGTCCGTCCGATAGACTGAAATTTAATACCTTTAACGTCATTTGTTACCAAAAAAAATAAGCGTTGGGCATAAAGTGTAGTAAACAGATCCTGGTTATCATCAACCATACAGATCTTATATAGTAAACCCCACGTTGGATGATTGATGTAAGTTTCTGAGTAGTCTGGATTCATTTAATAGTCAAGGTTTGGAGTATATATTCTTTTTTCGCAGTCAAACACAAGCATTCCGACGATAATAAATATTCTTTGGCCAGAATTTTTGCCGACAATACGAAACTAAAGACATTTTGCCAGGTAATGGCTGTGATAAAGACCTTGATCTAGTTTCTTATTGGTTGGGAACTAACGTGTTGAAACTACCGTGGCGGAAAGATGGGGAGATGGGGAGAATAATAAATTATTTCCTGCCTTCTAGCTCTTGACTCTTACCTCCTATGAAGTACCTGAGACTGAAAACCAGCTTTTGGACTTCTGCACGGGCTTGTTTCCATCCTGCCATAATTTTCGTCTTATGGCGCAAATGTAGTAAATATAGCTATCTTATAGCTGGCACTACTTAGGAAAATGTTCATGCTTGATCGCAAATATTTATCGAACAGAATTCAGTTGGGTATTCTGTGCGAGTGGTGGATGAATAACCGGGTTTAAAACCCCCACCAAATCGTAGATTTGGTGGTCTTCAATCAGTTGCCAGTCCCAATCCCCGACTGATTGATTCTGACTCCTGGCTACTGACTCCTGAC
>RDYJ01000084.1 GCA_004293145.1 Nostocales cyanobacterium
TAGTTGCTTAACAGACATTGCTAAACCTCAAGAAATCAATAAAATAAAATATTTGACGGCTTTATTCTAGGTTAGCAAAAACAAGGAAAATGTGTTAAATTTTTAACAAATTATTATGAGTATGTTTGTCATAATTGAAAGTCTATTTGACAACGCTTATTTTTCTGTGACTAATATCTGCTCAAGTAAAGACAAAATTTATTTCTTTACATCATGCTTAAAGAGCAAATTTAGCAATTTTTATAAATGAGTTTTTATATCTAGAGAAATACAACTAAAACTACCAATAGAGAGATATATAAAATTTAATAATTTTTCAGAATATAGAGGCAATAATTTTGATAGGAGTAAAAATATGAGGCGCTTATCATCCCTAGCTTTATTAGCATTTTTGGGAACTGCGGCTATTGCTGCAATACCTAAAGATTTTCAAGCTAAGAACGCAGAACCAACTTTATTTGCTCAACAAACTGCCACACCTAGACCTACTTCCAGTCCTACACCAACAACAACCCCAGGGATGTAAAAATATACAGGTGTTGTTACCGTAAAGACCGAAATAGTACCCGCCCCGGATTTTCTTCTTGGTTTATACGTGCGTACAATCGCAAACAAGTTAACACTTCTCCCGGTGTACCACCATAATCTAGCTGTAGGTCATCTTTAGAATAAGTGCAAATATCAGCATAAAGCCCTGATAATTGTCTAATTCGCACATCATATCCTGCTTCAATTGCTTTATTGGCTACTTTTTTTATAATGCGGCGTGATTCTTGTTGTAGCTTTCCCCACCAGGAATAACGCTCAACTGGGGGAAGAAAGACTAGGGAATGTATGGCTTCATCCATGTCAAGCCAAGCACGTAGATTTAATATGGGATCAATATTTTCATGGGTTTTTTGAGTCCGTTGTAAGCGATCGCTCAATGCTTCAAGATAAAGATGTTGTTGTTCTGGCTGGAATTTTAAAGAAACAACATCAAAGCCAAACACGCTTTTTAAAGCATGATGTAAATCAGGTTCTATCTCAATTAATTTAGTATATAAAAGTAAAAATCCTGCTAGTAAATGTAAATCTTCAGAGTTATATATTTGAGCAACATCTGACTTTAAAAGGGCTTTTTTAGATAAACATAAACCCCTAGCTGAGATAGTTCCATTTAATCCCGGATAAATTATTTCATCACGAACAAAAGGCAAGTGATAGAGATTTACATAATCTTCTATTGCACCGGCTTTTTGCGCTAGTTCTAAAGCTATTTTTCGCCAAGATGTTGCTAAATCTTCGGGAATTCTTAACAACTTGCGGTGAATTTCATTCCATAAATCATGATCATTATGACTTTGCAGTGGTGCATCTCCTAAATAAAAATTTATTTCTAGATCAGAATTAAAGAGTTCGCGTAATTCAATTAATCTAGATTCACTGGATATAGATTCATCAACAATTGTAATTTCTGGAACTGGTGTAGGTTTTAAAAGGTGGTGAATTTCTGCTATAACTTGTTCACACAAATGATTTCCTGGGTCTTCTGGGTATTCTATCCGGGCTTGATTTAAAGTTGCTTCTAGTCCGTACAAACTCAACTTTAATAGTGGTGATATTTGGGAATTTTCTGTTGCTAGTAATTGCTGTAAATGCTGCATCATGTCAATAATCAATGTAAGAATTCAGGGGTCAGGGGTCAGGAGTCAGGAAGAGAATAACAATTGATACCTGACACCTGATAAATGTTAAATGATTGACGGAAAACTAACCGTCAAGAACGCAAAGAAGGCAAAGCAAAGAAGGTTTTAGCGAGATTTGGCGTAAGTTGTGAACTGTTAATTGATTTAATGTATTCCGCAAAAAGGATCGCGTTCTTTATCAATTTCGTTGGGTTGTAATTCTAATTCTGCACGATAAACACATCCTTCTTGTTTCAGACATTCTTGATTATTTGATATCCAATAAGGTACTTCACCAGCGTGCATCCTTAATATACCTTGATTGTCGATTGTGACATGATATTGACAAGGATAATCGGTGGTGATATCTGGTTTGCTAAGTGCGCCAATACGTATCCATTTTTTGGTGTTAGTTTCACTATCTGTTTGATAAATATAAAAGGTGTGTTGACCATTTTGCGGGAAGGGAGGTAAAGGATTACTAATTAAACCGTTTCCGGGTTCGTTCACACCATCTTGTAAATAGTGAAATGTTTGTAGCGATTGATTTTGATGATGATCAACTGCAAATACTAAATGATAAGCATCTGGTTGATCAACTGTTGCTGATTCTAAGACATTAATTGCTATATCACCATCATTTAAGTTTTTTCGGGGTTGTTCAACGGCGATATTCCATTTCAATTGACCATCAGTGAATAAATCTGCTGGTTCTGAATCTGCTGCTATGACAGAATTGATATCTATCCCCTGCACATCTATTAAATAATGGGGATTACCTTGACACAGTAAAACGCTAAATTGTAGGGTTTGATCTATTTCAAATTGAACTTTAATTTTTTTGAGAAACTCTGGTTCTTCCATGTTTAGTTTCTCCATTAAAGTTTTACCGTCAAAGCTACCCCAGAGGCGTAATTCTCCATCTTCATAGTCTTGACGATAGATGATATTTGTTAATTGTATCCCCTGCCAATTTGTCCGCACTTTGGCGACACTTTCCCATGATGCAAGTTGATAAAGTTCTTGTCCAGCGTTGAATATAGCTAACAGATCGTTACTTTGGGTTTTGCGTTTAAAGTTGCAAGGTAGATAATAAAATAGATTTTTGACATCTATTTCTAACTGGTTTGCGCCTTTAGCTAATAAGTGTTTTGATTCTTCAGGATCAAATCTTAATCGTCTTAATTTTTCGGCATAACAAGCACCGGCTGAAGTGGCAAGTTTGGTAAATTCTAAAACAAAAGTAATGCGTTCTGGATTCCAAACAAAATAGGGAGATTTGCTAAATTCTTGGTAAATTTGTTTTTGGACTAAATCTAGATTGCAGGTTTTACCAGAGAGAATTAACCAATCTACTTTTTGTTTATTGTCAGAATTTAAGCGGCTTTCCATCAGCCCTTTAGCAATACCAATAGCTTCTTTAATTGTGGAAATTGCTGCTCGTTCAAATTGCTGACTATCTAATGTGAGGGAGATAGCATCAGGAATGATAATTTGGAATTTAACTGCGCTTTGGGCGAGTAGTTCGCTAATTTGTTGTTCGGAAAGGGTGAAGGTTAATAAAGAACCGTCAGTTGGTGATTTTTGCCCTAATTTGAGTTTAGCAGCTTCCGCATGATCCCAGAGGGTATAAAATGTTTGGAGGCGTTGGGGTGCTTGTTGCCAGCGGGTAGGTAATACTTTTTCGGCTGTATCTAGAGCATCTTTGAAAGCAACATCACCTTCGGGATTTTCTTTATCTACACATTTTAATAAACTGCCGCTTTTAAATTTTCCATCTTCTAAAAAGCGTTCATTTAATTCCGAGTTAATCAAATCTTCTAGTTTGTCACTTTCGATATCGCCCGTGGTTATTGCTGTTAAAAGAAAATCGGCGATCGCAATTTTTAACAGGCGGAATATTCGCAAAGTAATTAACTCACCACCTAATTGTAAATGTCCCGAAGAACCTAATAATTTGGGAGTCAGTTTATAGTAACGTCCACCTAAACCTCTATCTTCATGATCAGCAAAAAATGGGGTTTTATCTTCCAATGTCAGTTCAATTAATGCTAAGTCTGTAGTTCCCCCACCGATATCTAAAACTAAAACATTTTGTGACCATTTATTTCTTTCATGACGACAACGAGTTTTAAAAGATTCAATCCCAATATTTAAATTTCCCCCAAATTCTCGCCATAAGAAGAATATAGCCACAGAAACCGCTTCATCATAAGCAGTTTGCACATCATCAATTCCCAATTCTTCAACTAAGGCTTTAATTTCCTTGCGAACTACTGGAGGTGCAACGGTGGGATAGGTGACAACTGCTGTTAATAAATCACCTTCAGAAAATCTCCTTCTAGCCCTTTGGCGATAATCTTCAGTTAAGTCTATCAAATGCGCCCAAGCTGCTTGAATTAGTTGGTTAACTTGGATGTTGTTTTCTTGATTATCTAAGATGATTGGGAAAGTTCTATTTTGACCAAAATAGCGTTTGGGTGAGTGATGAAATCTGCTAATGATATCTTTGACAGAACTAATTGTACCTTGGGCAATGGCTTTTTTTCTATTGTCCCTTGCTTCCCTACCCATCTGCAATTTTAAAGGTTCTATTTGCGATACTTCCATTTCACTGGGAATTTCTGTATCTCGTCTGTCAATATCTAAAACTACAGGAATCAAATTTTGTGATTCTAAAGTCGGAACTCGAAAAACTTCATGATATATCTGATAAAGTTTTTTGCTAACAGCACGGCGAAATCTTTCACTATTTCCTAAACATAATTCAATTTGGCGAATGGCTTCTAAAAACAATTCCTTATTGTCACTTTCAAAAACTTCGCTTAACTGTTCTGGTTCAATTTCCAAGTTCTTGCTAATATTAGCAATGAACTTTTCCCACTCATTCACACTTGTATCTGGTAAAGCAGAAGTAGCTGGAGAATTTAACCATTCTGCTAACCGTTGACGTAATCTTAATTCTTGTTCTCTGGGTAAAATTTCCGCAATTGGCACTTCAATGGGGTCAAAAAGTGTAACTGTAGAGTTAGAAGTACCAAAATCTAAAGCGAACCAACCAGGAAATCTTTTTTTAGGTTTTTCATTGAGTTTTTCACTCAATTGTTGACTTAATTTATTGAGATAGGTGTCTAATTCAAAAGGGTTCATTGGCTTATCTATTGCTATTGTTTGAAAATTTGGTGAAAACCAAAGGTTACAGGAAATACCCATATTTTTGCGAATAGATAATATTGGGTTTCCTGTAGCATCAGAATCAAAATACTCAACAATCACCTGTAAATTACAGTCAACTGTTTCGGTTAAAGGGTTCTCTAACTGATAAGGATATTGACCTAATTGGCATAAGGTAGAGATTTTTTTAGGTGTAGCAGAATTAAAGTGTTTATAAGTTTTTTGAATTGCTGCTGCTAGTTCCGTCGGTGTTCCTTTCACACTACAATGAATGCGAGAAATATGGGGAATGTTGCTATTAGTAGCCACAATTTGAATAGCAGGTAAATCCAAACTTTGATTTTCTTTAACCCGCAGTTGATATTTGGGTGGAAGACTGATTTCCACAGGCATAAATGAATTTTGGATTTTGGATTTTGGATTTTGGATTTTGGTAGATGCGGAAAACAACCTATTCCCTATTCCCTGTTCCCTGTTCCCTGCTTCCATTAAAAATACTCATCGAAATCACTTTCATTAATTGCAGCGATATCAGCAAGAATTTCTAACCAAGCGGGAATTGCTAACTCTAGGGGTGAATCTCCAGCAGCAATATATCTGAGTAGTTCTTCTTTTTTCGACAGGTTTTGCAAACTAGGAATAATTTGATCCAAAATTCCTTCTAATTCTGCATTCACCTGTTGATTAACTTCGCTGACATATTGGACAAGGTGAAGACTAGCACTAGCAGTAATTTCATCTCGCAGACGTAAAACAAAAAGTTGATGATTAGCAGCACGAGATAAGTTTTGATTTCTCTCTGGAGACCAATCAAATATTTGTCCAATACTGTGTTTTTCGTCGCGTCGTGCGAGGGGAAACATGATTTCTGGAGAGATAGCTTGATCTTGATTGTTGATTTCTAAGATAATCGCTTCTTTCCATTGATTTGGATCACAACTTAACAGGAGTCTATAAAATAAATCTGCTGATTCTACTCCGAATTTATCTTCAATAAATTCTTCCATTTCTGGGCTGAGAATACCCTGTAATTTCTCCCGTTCTAAAACTACTTGATGGGCTAATTTATTCAACAAATCTACCACAGCTTGACGAATGCGATCGCGGGCAAAATCTTCCAGTTCTTTAACGGTTTTTTCAAACTCTGGATAAAAGTCATCACTCTTAGTAGGTAGAGAATTATTAACTCTATTTCCCCGATCAAATAATTTACCCGCCGCACCTTTAGATTCTGCTAAAGCGATTGTACCCTTTTGGGCTTTATTAAATAATAAAGTCCACTGACTCCAATTGAGAACTCTATAGGTTAGTTCATCTTTAATGACATCACTAACAACAACTCCCCTTCTATCTTTAAGTGGTTCTTTCCCCAAATCTTTTTGAAAGTTTCTGTAAATTTTATCTAAACTTTCAATTGCTAAACGCAAATCAACTAAAGCCGGACTATCGGCTGTGGGTATACCCTGTTCGTGAATTTCAGCAATAATATCTTTGAGTTGTTCTTGTTGTTGATGTACCACATCAGCCGCCCTACGGGTATCTTCATATAATTGTTTCAAACCGTGAATAGCAACATGATTTTGAATCAATTCCCGCAGTTTACTAATACCACCATCCTGAGCGAAATATCCTAACTGTCTACCTAGAGGATTTCGTGGTTCATGGATTAACAAACATTCGCTTAATTTACCCCATTTTTCTTGTAATCGTTGAGAACGTTCCAAATAATTAGGATAATCTAAGTTGGTCAGGAATTGTTCTGAACCAGCTTTCACTATAGTTGAACGTTTTGCTAATTCAGCTAACCCTAACAATGGCGATAATAAAACAATGCGGTCTTTTTGGTTAGTAAAGGCATCTGCACCATCAATAATAGTTTGTAGAACTTTCAATTTCTGAAAAACTACATCTGCTTGTAAAGGTTGAGAATTAGGATGTTCTTCAATTAAAAAATCCAGGATTCTCTCCCCACCTTCACTATCTAAAGGTAATTGATCAAATCTACCAACACCAACCAGAATTAAATCTTTTAAATCTTGTCCTGGGCGTTGCTGCTGCATCATGGTAAATATTTTGTTAGCGCGATCGCTCCCCGGTGATTTACCATTTAATAAAACTAAAATTGTCTGCACCTGTGCCAATTCTCGCAATGATAAAAATGTATCTCTTGCACCGGAATTAGCCGCACCTAAACCGGGAAAATCTAACAATACAAATTCATCAGCACCAGTTAAATCCCAAATTTCTCTTGATATTTTCACCTCAATATCAACCCGATGAATTAAGGGAAAACTATTTTGTAATAATTGAGTTTGTAATCTTTGGGGCGCACTGGGTAAGCGAATATGTGCCGGTGGTAGATCCTCAAATTTCAGTGTTTGGATCGCCATTGGCATTTCCATGAGTTGTAACCCTTCATGTGCCGTAGCTGCATCAATGTGATAATGCTTACTACACAAAGCCTCACCATAGGCTTGATAAGCCCGCAAAAATAAGACTAACTCCCGCAATAAATAGCGTAATTCTAAATTATTTGAGCTTTTCCACGCTTCCTCACACCATTGAGAAATATCTTTCCCAGTTTTAATTTTCGAGACTTGTAAAGCTGGTAAACCAGCGGCTACAGCACGGCGGTTTGCTTCTCCTAACATGAAATGTAAGCACTCATTCACCCCTTCATGAGATAAATACTCAACGGTGTAATTATCTATTTGGGTAGTAACAAAACCATCTTGTGGTTTAATATGAATAGCGGTGACATTTCCCGTCGTAGGATTTTCACTCACGGGTAAAGCATCTGCATAACCAATTAAACTACCCAGCAGCAAACTTTTACCGCTGCTAAATTCACCCATGACACCAATTTTCACAGGTGAGGTGGCCAGTTCTACAGTCTTCTGTGCAGCCTCTCGCAGACGCATGAGACAGTCATCGAGGCTAGTTGGAACCCAATCTTCTTGTTGGGAGGGACGTTGGGGTACAGAGTCAATTTTGCGGAGGATAAACTCACCGTACTCTTTAAACCTGGCTAGTTTGTCTGGTTCCATTAGTCGTTTCTGTCTGAGTTCATTTTCTGTGTGGGTTATAGCACAAAAAATGAAAACCTCCACTTTTGATGCAACGAGTGACAGGTAACAGGTGACAGGTGACAGGTGACAGAGGGAGAAAGCAGGGATAGCAGGTAAGGCATATTTCCTTGCTAGTTAGGGAAACTGTCTGAATCAGGATGTCCAGGATTTCAGGATTTACAGGATGAAAACAGGGATTTCAATTTAATTTATATATATTTTTTTTATAATGGCTGATCCAAAAGCGTTTCCATCCCCTTGCGGGGGAAGAGGTTTGTAAAGTAAAAATTTAGTTGCCAGCAGGGATAACCGTATTGCGTTTCCATCCCCTTGCGGGGAAGTTGGTTTGTAAAGGCGGATTAGTTGGCGGTGCAGACAAATTCAACGGAAAGTTTCCATCCCCTTGCGGGGAAGTTGGTTTGGAAAGGTGGATCAACCAAATGATCCTGTAAACACAAGTTTCCATCCCCTTGCGGGGAAGTTGATTTGGAAAGAGTTCATCTCTAGAAGCCTTACAGAGCAAGGGTTTCAGACCCCCATTTCCACACCACCTTTTAAATTATCAATAAGTGCCAAAAAATTCTCAATAAATAAGGCATTGTGAAACCGAAAACGCTTATCCTGTAAACGATCCACACCAGTCAACGAAATTATGCGGTTTTCAAGGTTCGGGCTTGTGGTGTCGAAAAACTTTTACCACTTTTATTAGTGTAACTTATCTGACCTGGATTTTCAACCTTACTTATAATTTCTTAAAAATTTCCTTCCTCTATCTATCAATTTTTCATTGATAAAATCCCAGTTTTCATCCTGTTCATCCTTAAATCCTGGAAATCCTGATTCTGACAGTTCCCTACTTAACCAACAAACCACCTAAAATTAAAGCGATCGCATTTTCTGTATGTTTCTCTACCATCTCTGAACTCAAGCGATCTATTTCTGGTGTCAAATGTTTCCAGTTTTCTTGGACTACAAAATAAAAAATACAGACACTAATAATATGAGTTAATGTCAAAAATGGATCTACAGACCGGAAACACCCCTCATTTATCCCCCTTTCTAACACCTTCAATAGTGGTGCATATAAATTCATGGGGTTAATCTGCTTAAAATACATACCCTGATTTTGACTCGCTTCCTGAAACCACAACATTTGACGATGGGGATAAGCGACTTCATAGGCGATCGCACCACGAATAATCTGCTTTAATGCTTCCTCTGGGTGTAACTGTTCCAACTCTAGTTGATTTATGACTGATAACGCTTGATTAATTGGACGCTGCAAAACAGCTTTATACAAACCTTCTTTATTCTCAAAATAATAGTGAATCATCGCTGTCGTAATTTTCGCACGATCCGCGATCGCACTCAACCGCGCCCCCTTTAACCCATCTTTAGCAAACTCAATCTCCGCTGCATCCAGAATTTGCTGCTGTGTCACCTCTGCATCCCGCACCTGACGCACCGATTTAGCACCTCCCTTATTCCTCACAGATTTGACCACATTATTAAAATCTATAGTTGCTTGTACATCGTAACAATAGTTGACAGCAATCTGAACCTATTGTTAAACTAATTAAAAAATTAGTTAATTAAATAAAAGGTTGTTTATGACCATGTTACAAGGCGCACCGTGGTTATTAGCTCATCGCTCCATGTTCAAGCCAAATCAGCCCTTCAAAATCTCCCTTTACGGTCAAGATTACGTACTTTGGCAAGATAACACAGGTAAAATTAATTGCTTACCTAACGCCTGTCCCCATTTAGGGGCAATGCTTTCTGAAGGTTGGTGTGTGACAAAAGCCGATGGTAGTAGTACAGTAGTTTGTCCATTTCATGCTTTAGAATTTGATAGCAAAGGTTGTACAGTTTTACCAAATAGCAATAAACAAACCAAACCCTTACTGCAACCATTAGAGTTAATTATTCAGGGGGATTTTATCTGGACTTATGGTGAATATGAAGCGAAAATCCCTATCCCCACAATTTTAAAAGATTTTGCCGCTGAATATGAATTTCTGGGACATACAAAAAACTTCAGCGTTAAAACCGAACTGCTGACAATGTTATTAAATATGCACGACTACGATCATCAAAACGGTACACATAGACCATTATTTGAAATTGAAAAAGTAGACTTTAAACAATTTATTGATAATGGACATCACGCCCATGCTTACTTTAATTTAATCAGAAAACAACCCAAATTAAATGACTTGCTTAAAAATCCTGGACTGTTAGCAATTCCCAACACAATTAACGCCCATTTAGAAAATTTCTTTCCTTGTTTTGTAGTCGTACATGGTGAAAGTCCTATGGCTAGTGTTAAACAAATTCATTTCTTTATTCCCGAGTCAGAAACCCATACACGCACCTATGTTTTAGTTTATGGTCAAGTTAAAAATCCTGTTGTTCATTTAATTAAGAAAAATTTTGTCCGTCTAGCAGAAGTAATTGTTGAGCAAGATGTGGATATTTTGGGTAAACTATATGCTAACATTCCTCAGCATATAAAATTAAATAACGAAATTGGTATGGATTGGGTAAAACGCAACTTTGAAAAGTTTCCCATGATTGAACATAGGTAATAGGTGACAGATCAGAATTGTCCCAATGACCAATTAATAATGAGCGTATATTTTTGCCTAAGCTTAACCTAATGCTTGTCATAACTTAACCTTTCAGGTGTTAACTAAGGTTAAATTCACTTTTTGCTGCAACATTTTCAACCCCCTATCGACCTGGTATTTACAGGAATTGGGGGATTATTTTATGATAATAGCAGTAGCCCAACAAGCGAGAAAAGCTATTATACACAACCAACAGCCAAACAATATCACCTACTCCCGTGTTATCCACCTGAGTCATCTAATTGACACAGGTATACCACAATGGCCGGGTGATCCAACCGTCAAATTTACTACTGTCGCTGAACTACAAGATGATGGCTATTATCTGCGACGTTTTTCTTTAGGGGAACATAGTGCTACTCATATCAATGCCCCTAATAGTTTTCACGGTAACGGTATTAGCATTGACGAATACTCAGCCCAGTCCCTGGTAGTACCTGCGGTAGTTATAGATATTTGTCAACGAGCTACAGAGAATGCTGATTATCTTTTAACTGTGGCTGATATTTTGGCATGGGAAGCAGAATTTGGAACGATTAACTCTGGCAATCTTGTGTTACTTTATACGGGGTGGCAAGATAAATGGCTGGATAAAAACGCTTTCTTAAATCAAGATGCAGATGGAAATATGCACTTTCCAGGGTTTGGCGGTGATGCCACCCAGTTTTTAATTACGGACAGACAAATTGCCGGAGTGGGAATTGATACCCACGGTGTAGACTCAGGGCAAAATAATAATTTTACTACTAATTATTTAGTTTTAGCAAAACCACGCATTGTCTTAGAAAACCTCACCAACTTAGATCAACTGCCACCCCAAGGCGCTACCTTAGTAATTGGGATTCTTAGGCTGCGTGGTGGTTCTGGTTCACCGGCTGCGGTAATGGCATTGTTTTGAATGCTAATTTTTTGTTTGGCAGAGCTTAATTTAAAATCCAAAATCCAAAATCCAAAATTGATTAACTATTTCTTGCGTTGGGAGATAGAAAGTGTATAATTATGCTCTCCTGGAGATAAATTACCTATATACAACAAGTAGTTGCCAACTTGCCAGAAACCCGCAATTTCAGGTTTATTTGCCGAATAATTATCTGCCAAAACACAAAAACGTCCCCCTGGTCCATCAATTAGCAGTGTAGGCTTTCCTTGCCCCTCCACTGTTAAGCGCAAATAAGGCAGTGATTCTGTGATCTGAATAATTTGACTAGCTTGGGTAGAAATATACCCGCAATTACTCGAATTACTCGTGATTTTTCCCCCAGATTTGCCATTAACAACAAGTGGGTCTGTAGGGAGTTGGTTATTAATTTTGATAACGGGAGTCTGAGCTAAATTAGGTTGGTTAAATACCAAACTCATCACCAAAGTTATGGGAACAAAAGTCAGTATCCTTAAAGTCTTCATTTTTATTCATGCTCTCGGCTGTGAATAGAGCAATAGATTGATATATATTCTGGACTATTAGACCCAGACAACGGGTGTTTGTTCCCAAATTAAAGTATAAATTTTTATGGAGTTTTTATTGAATTTTGAGGCTGTAATTTGGAGAATTTATCACTAAAGATTAAAATATCCTGAAATGACAAGGAAGAGACAGAAAATTATTACCAATACTTAAGCCCTAATCTCCTTCAATCAGTAAGATACATTACTTACCATACCTATAGAGGTTTTATAAATATAGAAATTAGCTAAAATCACTAACACAACCGGTTGTAAAAACAGTGTTATAGCTGAGGTAAAAAAAATCATGAATCCTCAACCCGAAGAAGACTTACTGCGTCGCCTCCAAAAGCTAGAGGCTGAGATTAACTCATTTTCACCACACCCAAACCAATCCGAAACACAAAAACAGACAAATCAAACTGGGTTTGCCAAATTAAACTGGCATTTCCAGCGTTCTCAGATTTGGTTTCAGGGTTTATCCGGGATGAAAAAGCTTGCTGTTGGCGGTTTAGCAATATTCTTGGGCTTATTGGTGCTGCAAACAGTATTTAAACTGGTAGCATCTTTAATCAGTCTGGCAGTGTTGGCAGTCTTAGTGTATGTTGGATACAAATTTTTGCTGCCTAATAGCTCTCAACGTAAGCAATAGCCTATTTTAACCGCGCCGAGATTGGCGTAAACATAGAGTCAAAGGGAAATTATGCAATGACGACCCCAACTGTGAGGAGAAATATTGATCAATCTAGCCAATCCCAAAAACCGGAAAAAGGTAATTCCCTGCCCTTGGGAACAAGGCGTTTAGCCGCTTGGGCTGTGGAAATTTCATTAGTAGTTGCCAGTGGGTTAATTCCCTTTGGCATCGGCGTTTATGCCAATTCTCTCAGCGATATTCAGCGAGTCCCCCTGAACCCAGTCCTGGTAGTCACAGAAAGAGCGATCGCAAGACCTTTAGCTCTACCTGTTAGTTATGGGATTCGGAATGTTGCCAGTCCCACCAATTTTTTATGGACTATTGCCCTATTAACACCTCTGACCCTCTCAGGGTGGCAGTTGTATTTACTGGGTAAAACCGGGAGTACCCTTCCCAAGCGTTGGTTTGGTGTGCGGGTAGTGAATGAGGAAGGTAAAGCGCCTGGGTTAAGGACTATTGTTGTCCGTGAAGGGCTAGGACGCTGCACTGTTCCAGTTTCCATTGCTTATCTGCTGTGGCGCTACAGCTTTGCTTTTCCCAACTTAGGTTTATTTGGATTTTTAGCTTTATTGATGGTGCTAGGTGAAGGAATGGGCTGGACTTCCCAAAAGCGTCGTCGCCCCTTCCATGATCAGTTAGCAGGTACATACACCATAGATGCTAAAAACATCAATAAACCGCTCAAAAACCTGGTAGAAAAGGTAGAAAAGGTAGAAAATGCCAGCGAGCAGTCACAGCCAGAAAATGAAAATGGCACTCAGGTAAATACAGCTTCTAGTAAGCCACCCACACAAAAACTGAACATAGCTCATAGCCCCAATTTCACCTTATTTGTGGTTGGAGTAACAAGTATGATTGCTGTGTTGTCAACTTTAGTCGGTACACAAATTTACATCCAAAACCAAGAAAGCCAGCGGAAAACCCAGCTAATCAACACCCAAAAATTTTTAGAACTCGTCAAACAAATTAATCCTAACACTGGTGTCACCAGTGAAGAACGCCAAAGGTCAATTCTCGCCTTGGGTGGGATAAATGATACACAATCCATGAAATATCTCGTGGATTTACTGGTAAAGGAAACTGACCCCAACATCCTAGATACTATTCAACAGGCACTGGCAAATATCGGACCCCAAGCACTGCCAGAATTAAAACGCATGAATCTGTTTCTCGCTGGGGAACTACAATCAGGAGGAAACTTCCGCAATATTCGACAACAACAGTTAAATCTTAACCAACAGGCAATAAACAAAATTTTGACTGTCTACAGCGGCAAAATTAATAACATCGATTTGAGCAACGCCCAATTAGGTGCAAAAAGCTCTGAGGAAGGTTCTGTATTTAACTTGGTACTAGATAATACTGATTTGTCGGGAGTTCTATTAAAAGCTGCCAATCTTAATCAAGCTCAATTAAAAGGTAGTCGCTTTCGCAGTGTTGGTGAAGATGGACGTTGGGATACTTATGATGATGTGATTGCTGATTTGAGTAAAACCCAGTTGAAGCAAGCTGATCTCACCGACGCTAACCTCAGTCGTGTGCTGATGAATCGCGCCGATTTAAGCCGCGCTACTCTCAATAAAGCTAACTTGTCTAATGCCCGGTTAGTGGGTGCTAACCTCAGCAGTACCCAACTCATCGGTAGCGATTTGCAAAAGGCAATCTTGGAAGATGCAATTTTGACAGGGGCAGATATCAGCAACGCAAAATTAATGGAAGCTGATTTGTATGCTGCTCAATTAGGTCGTGTTTCTGCCATAGGTACACAATTATCTCATGCCAATTTAACTAACACTAATTGGCAAGGAGCAGATTTATCTGAAGCTTATTTGGATCATGCTAATCTCAGCAATGCTAACTTCAGTGCGGCTCGTCTTACAGGTGCTTTTTTACGCTCTGCCAACATGAAAAACGCCAACCTGCGGAATGCTGATATCAGTAGGGCAGATTTACGGGGGGCAAATTTGGACGGTGCAGATTTTCAAGGTACTATCCTCTTTCCTGGCAAACAAGATCCCGGAGATAGGTTTGTGGAAACTTCCGATCTTGGCTCACAAGCAGCTATAGTCCAAGGTGTAGATTTTAGCAATGCTAAAAATTTAGATCCCCAGCAACTCGCTTTTATTTGTACTAAGGGTGGTATTCATTCCCGTTGTCCATAGTATAGGTGACTGGTGACTGGTGATTGGTGATTGGTGATTGGTGATTGGGAAAAAATTTTAGATTTTAGATTTTAGATTGGAGTTCATCAAATACAATCCAAAATCCAAAATCCAAAATTTAATTACCTATTACCCATCAGCAATCAGCATATTGGTAACATATTTATTTAGATGGTGTCAGGAGTAGGGTAATGAAATATCTTAAATATTTAGTTTCAATTCTTGGTAATGGTGCAGTTTTAAGTTTATTTATTAACAGTCAACCTGCACAAGCTCAAGTAGCTTATGGTAGCTATGTGGGTATTGGTCCGACAGTTGGGTTAAGTGATGGTACGCAATTAGGGGGAGTTTTGGCTTTTCGTTACAAATTGCTAGAAACACCCGTATCTTTCCGCGCTCAAGCTTTAATTGGTAAAAGTACGGCAGTAGTACCTACAGTTTCTTATGATCTGCCCATCAATTGGCAAACTGATGTTTATTTGGGTGCTGGGATGGTATTAGTTGGTGGTGATACAGCTTCACCTGTAGGTAATAAAATTAGTTTTGCTTTGCAACCAGGTATTGATTATGTTGTTCCTAATAGTAATACGGTAATTTTTGGTAACGCTATTATTGCCTTTGATGCTTACCGCAATGGTAGAGGTACTGCTTTATCTTTGCAGGGTGGTGTCGGTTTGAGATTTTAACTCATACAGCAGGAGTCAGGAGTCAGGAGTCAGGAGTCAGGAGTCAGGAGTAAAAACCTCTTTTAGTCATAGTTTGATTACCAATTGATATCCTAACTACTTTTTCTATGGCTATATAATAAGAAATTGTGCAAATCTGCGAGGATAGGGATGACTACTGATGTAACTGCTCATAGTTTATTTGTGTGTAAAACCTGCGCTAGTGTGTGGCAAGATGGTAAGCGTGTCGGTGAAAGTGGTGGTCAAAAACTATTACAACAAATTCAGGAACTGGCGCAAAATTGGGATTTACGCGATGAGTTCCCCATCCAAGAAGTTGAATGTATGAGTGCTTGTAACCGGTCCTGCGTGGTGGCTTTTGCTGGTCAGGGTAAGTTAACTTATCTATTCGGTGATTTGCCGGTTGATGGTTGTGCTGAGGCGGTGCTGGAATGTGCAAGTAAATACTACAATAAGCCTGATGGTGTTTTACCTTGGTCAGAACGTCCTGAACCTTTGAAAAAAGGGATTTTAGCCAGAATTCCGTCTTTATCAGTTAATTGAATCAGCTTAGGGCGGGCAAGATGCCCACCCCACAAGGGTTTTATCTTAATAACTGACAATCTAAAATTTAAAATTGCTATGTTGCGCGTTTTGATTCTCGGTGGTACTGGTGATGCAGCAGAATTGACTGCGAGAATAAATAATATTACTGAAATTGAGGCGATCGCATCTTTAGCCGGTCGTACCCGTGAACCTGTTGCACCTGTTGGTAATGTTCGCGTTGGCGGTTTTGGTGGTGTTACGGGTTTAGTTGAATATTTACAACATCAAAAAATAGATGTGTTAATTGATGCTACTCATCCTTTTGCTAATCATATCTCTGGGAATGCGGCCGCAGCAGCAACGGAAACGGGTATTCCTAGATTATTAGTAAATCGTCCCCCTTGGGAAAAACAAGCGGGTGATATTTGGATTGAGGTAGAAAATAATACAGAAGCAGCCGCAGCTTTAGAAAATCAAGCAAAACGGGTATTTTTAACTATTGGTAGACAAGAAATATCTGCTTTTTCTCATTTACAGGAAATGTGGTTTTTGATGCGAATGATAGACCCACCAAATGCAGATGCGGTGATACCTCCTGGTTTAATGTTATTTGATAGGGGACCCTTTTCTTTAGAAGATGAAAGGGAAATTTTAACTAATTATAATATTGATACTATTGTTAGTAAAAATAGCGGGGGAAATGCCACTTATCCGAAAATTATTGCAGCGCGAGAAATGGGAATAAAAGTGGTGATGGTGAAACGTCCACCTGTACCACCAGGGGAACAAGTTACAGATGTAGAAAGTGCTGTGAAATGGTTGTTAGAAAAGTCGAGGATTTGAGAAATTGAATTATTGTATAATAACAACATGAATATTATTTATCAAATTAAAATATGAAAATTGGTGAAAGAATTGAATTTAGTTTTTGGGAAGCAGGATGTTTAATTTGGGTGGGTGCAAAAGATTTATGTGGACTTCCTTATAATGAATTTTGTAATTTAATTTGGGGAAACGAAACCGAAAAAATACAACCATTCATTCTGGAAAATCTAGCATTTTTAGCCATGAATCTTTATCAAGATGATGGTTATCGAGTGCGGGTAGTGATGGGAGAATTAAACCCACAAGAACAAGAAGAATGGGTAGCAAGAGTGAGATGGAAATTAGACCTTTCTTGTGGTGCAATGGTGGTTTCGGGAATACTAGATGAAGATGAAGAGGAATTTCAAAATTTACCATCAGCAGAGGAAATAGAAAATGGTGATGCTTTGCAATGTTATGTAGACGTTCCACCGGGAATATATCAAGTAGAAATATATAGTTATGCACCTGGTGATTTATCTACAGGTTGGGGACAAATTACCAATCCTAGATTATTTAAACCGCAACCAGGTATTGAACCAGAATCAATTAAAGACTATTTTTTGAGAACTCGTCAACCAGAAGAAATGACTGCTTGGATAGGTTATGAAATTACAGAAGATGAGAAAAAGAAAAGTGAATATTATCAAGAAGCTGTAGAAGAAAATTATATTGATTTTATTATTAGGTTATCTTCTGTAATTGAGGATTTACCTGTACCGAAATTGGAAGCTGATGGTGGTGTTGCGTGGGAGTTTAGAAAACCTCATAAATGTCCGTTGGGTATTGTGGGGATGCAGGTAAAATAAAGATTTAGCTTTCCTTTCTAAAATTACTTAACAATAATCCGTGCATTATAACTAGATTTAGGTTTTACTATAATTTCTATATCACTATCAAAATCATTGAGAAATTTAAACATTCTTTCTAAAGAAAAACCTGTTAATCTTCCTCTGATTAAAGCAGAAATTTTTGGTTGATCAATTCCTAATAATTCCGCAGCTTCAACTTGAGTTAATCCCCGTGCGGTAATAGCTTGACTAATTTTCCGAGCTAGTTCTGCTTTTACTAACATTTCATCAGGATTTGGTAATCCTAAATCAGCAAATACATTACCACTACTGGGTTTAATTTCGATATTTTCTGACATAATTCTCCTGGTTTTTATTGATTTATTTGATCATGATGTTCTTTAGCTTTTTTCAGTCTTGCTTCAATCAAATCAATATCTTGTTTTGGTGTAGCAATACCATGTTTTGATTTTTTCTGAAAAACATGAAGAACATAAACTGCTTTTGCTAATTTCACAGTATAAATAGCTCTATAGGTATCTCCATCAAAATCTTCTACAACTTCTAATACATTTGCTCCTTTAAATCCTTTTAAGGGTTTAGTATGAGGATGTTTTTCACCAATTTGAGCTAAATATAACGCATATCCTATTTCCCCTTGTACCTCTTCAGGAAATTTTTTGAGGTCTTCTAGAGAACTTCCTACCCATTGCAGTGGTTTTATTGGTTCTGTTTGCAATTGTCTGACTTATATCCTGGTTATGCTAAATATAGCATATTTTTTGAAACAGCCATCATTTTGAGAATTAATTCTCAGTCGGTGTTGTGGGAAAATAGATGATGTATATTAACAGCAAAAAACCCTCGATAAATGAACCGAAGGCTGATTAATTTGAATATTTATTTCATCGTTCGTGTACCCTTACCACGATCTGCCTTTTTACCATTAACTTGAGTTACTAAATAACCCTAAATAACAAATGCGTTCTTGTGCTTTGCTATTTTTGGCTATGTTTAAATAACTTATAACTACCAAGTGCAACTCCTATACCTAAAACTGCTGGAGCAGCAGCACTGATAGCAATAGCCGCAGTACCACCTACTGCTGCTGCTGCAAATGTTCCAGCAATACCACCTGCTACTGAAGCTACTTGTCCTGCCTGTCTAGCTTTTTTCCTAGCTTCACGTTTATGATGTGGCAAATGTTCATCATCTTCAAGGATTTTACCTACAATTAAATCAGTAGCTACACCACTGACAAAACCTCCTGCTCCTGCGATACCAGCAGCACCACGTCCAACTACCTTGGGAGCTTGCTTGAGTCCTACATTAACAAGGGCTTTTGAAACGGGATTTAAAGAACTCACGGCTGCTTTAGCTGCTGCTTTAGTTGCTTCTTTTGCAGCAAGATTTACAGCTACTCCTGCGACTGCTTCTGCTCCTGCTGCTACCAAATTATTTACTTGCTCACTCTTATTTTTCCCAGTTTTACAATAGTAGGCAAAATGCTCACAGTTATTAAAAAGGAGATTGTAATTTCTCTCATATAGCTTTTGTTCAGCACGATGGACTACAAGATAGTCTGGGTCACATTGTCCATATTCTTTGATCCGAATTTTTGTTCCCTTTGCAAATTCAGTTTTGGAAACTCTACAAACTTTACTTCCATCATAATGAATTACAGTACCATCTCCACCGTCAATACCATGATGTGTGACAGGTACACCATCAAAATAGAACGAAGCAAAGATATGATCGCCTTGCGCCATGTTTTATACCTACTGCAAATTTATTTAATTATCATCGGAATTTCTAATACTTAGAATAGTATGATTACTTAATCACAAAATAAAGTTACAACAAAATACTTAATAAATTAAATAAAAACACATAAATAAATTCTACTTGCATCACAAACTTATCCCCTTTGCGTCCCCTCTCCGCGTCTCTGCGTCTCTGCGTGAAAAAACCCTCTTACCCAAATCAAACCACCCACATCACAACCCCTAACGGTATCGTAATAAAAGCGATATTTAGTAAAAATAAACAAAATAAATGACCACCATAGACACCAACAAACACAAAAAAGCCAAAGCCCTCAAACCCGGAAGCGTGCGCCCCGCCAAAGAACTCTGTAGCGAATGCGGACTATGCGACACCTACTATATCCACTACGTCAAAGAAGCGTGCGCCTTCATCACCCAAAGAATAGACGAACTAGAA
>RDYJ01000085.1 GCA_004293145.1 Nostocales cyanobacterium
CCCCTGTTACAAAATTCAAATTTACTCACCAAAATGATGGCAATCGTGCTAGAACATGAGGGTAAATACTTGGGTCTTTTGGCACGCCAATTAACGGATATTGAGTGGTTGGATACTCAAGAAATGAAAATTCCCTCTCCTGACTTGTTTTATCCAGCAATGTCACCTTTTTTGCAGGGATACTTTACTAATGGATCGGAGCAGATAATTTTCAATTTAGATGCTCTAGCGATTATCCAATCGCCAATGTGGGACAGTCATAACTAACAGATGATCTTATAACAACTAAGAAAATAGGTAATTTGCATATTACTTACCATTTAAGAGTTTTTGGCTCAAAAGTTCAAATTATTGGTAAATAAACAAAGTATTGAGGTTAAGCAAATGACAACTTTATATCAAAATAACGAAGATAAAGGAAATATCTTTGCTGAAGTAGAAAAAGCAGATAAACAAAATGGCACAACCGTAGAAAATTTTGTCCGCAATGATGGCTCTGGAACTAATGCTATTTCCCAGGAATTTAAAGTCTGGCGACAACGCTTTCAATACATCACCTCCCAAATGCGTCAAGCCCCCGACTTGGATGGGTTACTAAAAGTAACTGGGTCACAAATTCGGGATAAACTTGGTGGTGATCGTGCCTTGATTTATCAATTTACTAGCTCCGATGCAGGTACGGTTTTAGCAGAATCAAGAACTACAGGTTGGACACCATCTTTAGGCGAACATCTGCCAGCTATTTTGTTCGGTTTATATACAGATCAAGATTATATTGAAGCCGTAGTAATTGACGACATTAATAAAATTCAAGTTACCCCTTACCAAAAGCAACTACTGGATAAATTTCAAGTTAAATCTAGTTTAAGTATCCCTATTTTCATTAATAATAAAGTATGGGGTTTATTAGTAATCCATAATTGTAGTTCAGAGCGTCAATGGCAAGAGGCAGAAATTACCCTCCTGTCGCAAATAACCACAGAAATTACTTACAGATTGCAGAGTTTCAAATTGCAAAAAGAACTGCAACAGTCAGTATTGGCAAAGCAATCAGTAGCCAAAGTAATTAGCAAGATTTTACAACAGCCAGATGTAGATAAAATCTTTCAAACTACTACACAAGAAGTCCGTCAATTACTGAAATGCGATCGCGTTGGTGTTTATCGTTTCAATGCAGATTGGAGTGGTCAATTTGTCTCCGAAGCAGTGGGTAATAATTGGACAAAAATTGTCACCGCTGACTATAAAATGGTTTGGGAAGATACCCACCTGCAAGAAACAAAAGGTGGTAGATATGCCAAAGGCGAAACCTTTGTTGTCAATGACATTTATACAATAGGTCATGCTCAGTGTCACGTGGAAATTTTAGAGCAGTTTGATACAAAATCTTATGTAATTGCTCCCATCTTTTCGGGAGAAAAATTATGGGGTTTACTAGGAGCTTATCAAAATACGGGTGCGAGGGAATGGCAAGCCTGGGAAGTTAGCTTTTTAACTCAGATTGGCCTGCAATTTGGTGTGGCTATTTCTCAAGGTGAATATTTGGAACAAGTGCGAAAACAATCAGATCAACTTGCTCAAATTGCCAAACAAGAAAAAGCCTTAACCAAAATAGTTAACCGCATTCGTCAATCTTCAGAGTTAGAAGAAATTTTCAAAACTACCACACAAGAAGCTCGTCAGGCGCTCAAATGCGATCGCGTCGCTATCTATCGTTTCAATGCAGATTGGAGTGGTAATTTTATTTCTGAATCAGTAGCCACAGGTTGGGTAAAACTTGTCGGTGCTGATATCAATACCTTAGTAGAAGACACATACTTTCAAGAAACCAAAGGAGCGAGATTTGCTCAAGGTGAAAACTTGTGGGTAAATGACATCTATCAAGAAAATATTACCCCTTGCTATTTAGAACTATTAGAACAATTTGCAGCCAAAGCTTATATTAATGTCCCCATCTTCTTTGGTGATCAATTGTGGGGATTGTTGGCAGCTTATCAAAATTCTGCTCCTCGTGAATGGCAAAATTCAGAAGTCAACTTTTTGACGCAAATTGCTTTGCAGTTCAACTTAGCAAAATCACAACTGGATTATCTAGAAACAGTCCGCTTAAAAACTAATGAACTAGCACAGATTGCTGAACAAGAAAAAACCATCAATAAGATAGTTAACCGCATTCGTCAAGCCTTGGATGTAGAAGAAATCTTCATTACAACTACCCAAGAAGTTCGTCAGGCGCTCAAATGCGATCGCGTCGCTGTTTATCAATTTAAACCTGATTGGGGTGGGGAATTTGTAGCTGAATCTGTTGGTACTGGTTGGACAAAATTAGTCGGACCAAATATCAAAACCGTCTTAGATGATACCTACTTACAAGACACCAAAGGCGGTAGATATGCTAAGGGGGAAACCTTTGTTGTTAACGACACCTATACAATAGGTCTAGCCCCTTGTCACATAGCTATTTTAGAACAATTTGAAGCCAAATCTTATGTGATTGTGCCGATTTTCTTTGGCGAAAAACTCTGGGGCTTATTGGCAGCTTATCAAAATACCGGACCCCGTGAATGGAAAGAATCAGAAATCAACTTTTTACAACAGATTGGCCTGCAATTTAGCCTAGCTAAATCACAGTTAGATTACATCGCCCAAGTAAAATTACAAGCTCAAGAAATCAGTCAGATAGCTGAACAAGAAAAAACTGTTAACAAAATAGTCAACCGCATCCGTCAATCCTTAGATTTAGAAGACATCTTCAAAACAGCTACTCAAGAAATCCGTCAAGCACTCAAATGCGATCGCGTCGGTGTTTATCGGTTCAACTCAGATTGGAGTGGACAATTTATAGCTGAATCAGTAGCTAGTGGCTGGACAAAAGTTGTCACCCCAGACTTTAAAATGGTTTGGGAAGATAGCCACCTACAAGAAACTCAAGGTGGTAGATATGCCAAAGGTGAAAACTTCGTTGTCAATGACATCTATCAAGTTGGTCATGCCCAATGTCACCTAGAGATTTTAGAGCAGGTTGAAGCCAAAGCTTACATAATCGTTCCCATCTTTTATGGTGATAAATTGTGGGGATTATTGGCAACTTATCAAAACACTGGCACTCGTGAATGGCAACCCAGAGAAGTCAACTTTTTAGAACAGATTGGCTTGCAATTTAGTTTAGCAAAATCTCAGATTGATTATATCGAACAAGTACAGTTGCAAGCTCAGGAAATCAGTCAGATTGCGGAACAAGAAAAAACCCTCAACAAAATAGTCAACCGCATTCGTCAATCCTTAGATTTAGAAGACATCTTCAAAGCAGCTACTCAAGAAATTCGTCAAGCCTTACGGTGTGATCGCGTCGGTATTTATTGCTTCCATCCAGATTGGAGTGGACAATTTGTAGCTGAATCAGTAGCTAGTGGCTGGGTCAAAGTTGCCACACCTGACTTTAAAATGGTGTGGGAAGATAGTTACCTCCAAGAAACCCAAGGTGGTAGATATGCCAAGGGTGAAAACTTCGTTGTCAATGATATCTATAAAGCTGGTCATGCCCAATGTCACCTAGAGATTTTAGAGCAGGTTGAAGCCAAAGCGTATATAATCGTTCCCATCTTTTACGGTGATAAATTATGGGGATTATTGGCAGCTTATCAAAACACCGGCACTCGTGAATGGCAACCCAGAGAAGTCAACTTTTTAGAACAGATTGGCTTGCAAATTAGTCTGGCCAAATCTCAGATAGATTACATCGAACAAGTACAATCTAAATCCGAGCAACTAGCGCAAATCGCTGAACAAGAAAAAGCCTTCACCAAGATAGTCAACCGCATCCGCCAATCTTTAGATGTAGAGGAAATCTTCAAAACTACCACTCAAGAAGTCAGGCAATTACTCAGATGCGATCGCTCCGTCGTCTATCAATTCACAACCGGTTGGGGAGGTGAATTTGTCGCTGAATCAGTAGCTAGTGGTTGGGTGAAACTCGTCGGACCAGGCATTAAAACCACCTTAAACGACCCTTGTTTACAAAACAATGAAGGTGGGCGCTATAAAAAAGGTGACACATTGGTAGTCAACGACATTTACAAAGCCACCCTTGATCCCTGCTACATAGAAATCATTGAAAAGTATGAAGCTAGAGGTTACATCATTACTCCCATCTTATTTGGTGATAAACTCTGGGGCTTACTGGCAGCTTATCAAAACTCCGCACCTCGTGAATGGGAAGAATCAGAAATTAACTTGTTATCACGGATTGGCGATCAATTGGGACTAGCTTTACAACAAACCGAATACTTAAAACAACTGCAAACCCAATCTTCTAAACTTTCAGAAGCCGCCCAAAGAGAAAAAGCTGCTAAAGAATTACTGCAACAGCGCTCCATTCAGCTATTGAGATCCATTAGTCCTGCCCTAAGCGGTGATTTAACAGTCCGCGCCCCCATTACAGAAGACGAATTAGGGACAATTGCGGATGCCTACAATGGAACCCTGCAAGCATTGCAGCAAATCGTTATTCAGGTACAAACAGCTTCTCAACAAGTTGCCCAAACCTCAATCAACAGTAATTCTTCCCTAGTGGGATTGACTGATTTAGCAAAAGAACAGTCCGACGAAATCACCCAAGCCTTGCGTGATATTCAGCAGATGGTAGATTCTACCCAAGCGGTAGTAGCCAACGCCCAATTGGTACAAATAGCAGTACAACAGGCTAACAAAACTGTAGATTCTGGTGATATAGCCATGAACCAAACAGTAAATGCTATTCAGGCCATTCGGGAAACCGTCGCCCAAACGAGCAAAAAGATTAAACGCCTGAGTGAATCATCACAAAAAATCTCTAAAGTGGTGAACTTGATTAGCAACTTTGCTACACAAACCAACGTACTAGCTTTGAATGCTGCCATTGAAGCTACTCGTGCCGGTGAATATGGTAAAGGCTTTGCCGTCGTAGCTGATGAAGTTCGTTCTTTATCTCGTCAGTCAGCAGCAGCTACCATTGAAATTGAAAAATTAGTTCAAGAAATTCAAACGGAAACTGGAGAAGTTGCCGTGGCAATGGAAACAGGTATTCAGCAAGTAGTAGAAGGGACAAACTTAGTTAGTGAAACCCGTCAAAACTTGAACGCTATTGTTTCTGCCACTGCGGAAATTAGTCAACTCATTGAGCGCATTACTGAAGCCACTCAAACACAAATGGATCAATCAGTAACAGTGACAGCATCAATGAATGATGTAGCTGCAATTGCTAATAAGACCTTTGGTGAATCTCAAGAAATTGCCACAGTCTTCCAAAACCTATCAGCAATGGCTCAATCTCTATTAACAACAGCTGGTAAGTTCAAAGTCAAGTAAAAGATAGGGAACAGGGAGTTGGGGAGTTGGGGAGAAATATTATCTCCTTCCTGCCTCCTGACTTCTGTACAGACGTTCCGCCTTCCACGTCTCTACTGACTCCTGACTCCTGCCTTCTTCCATAATTTCTAAATTTAAAATCAAAACTTATGATTACAGACACTGAAATTCGCGAGCAAGGCTATGCCTATTTCTTAGCTGAAGCGCCAGAATTATTGCAAGCAATTGAGCAAGATTTATTTAGCTTTTTAGAGGATCATAGCAAGAATAAAGTTCATAACTTAATGCGGGCAACCCATACGATTAAAGGGGGAGCAGCAACAGTTGGGCTAGATACAATCAAAATGATCGCCCATTCTTTAGAAGACATCTTTAAAGCTTTATATAGTCCTGATGTAGTTAGAGATACTGAATTACAAACTCTGCTATTAGAAGCCTATGAATGTCTTCAGTTAGCTGTCACCGCCGAATTGACATCAAATAATATTAATCGTGATGAACTTCTGCAAAGGGCAACTTCCGCCTTTGCACAACTACAAACAAAATTAGGTGATGCTTTTGGGGCTGATGATCATATTCCCACTTCTGAAGAATTGGGATTTGATATTGTTCAATCTATTTTTGAAGTAGGCGTTACCCAACGGATCGAAAGTATCGCCGAAGCTATCAATAATTCACTAAATGATCAGGAATTAGGCGAATTTTTAAAATCTCAGGTTGAAGTATTTTTAGGGTTAGCTGAATCTTTAAATCTACCTGGTTTGAGAGAATTATCTCAAACAATTATTGCTGCACTTGTAGCTCATCCCCAGGAAATATACCAAGTCGCGGACATTGCCTTAGCTGATCTACAAGCAGCACAAAAAGCAGTCTTAGCAGGTGATCGGACATCCGGTGGTTCACCTTCTGCTGCTTTACAAGCATTATTAACAACAGCATTACAAGATAAATCACCTGTTAAAACTACTAATAGTTCCTTAGCTACAGTCCCCAAAAATGAATCAGCTATCATCCATACAAATAACACTTTTGCCAGTAAATTTTTCAGCCTTACTACAGAATTTTATCAATTTTTAACAACATATAGCAGCAAAAATCATCAGCCTTTAAAACCAGCAAATGCCAAATTTTACCTAAAAGTTATTCGCTACATTTTTGGCTGGTTTAATCACCAAAAAGAAATACCAGAATCCGACTTAAATTTAAATTTATTAATTCCTCAAGATCAAGAAAATTCAGACGAGTATCTGCAAACTTGGAGCGAGCAATTTCTAGATTTTATTGAAGATGAACAAGATCAGCCAAACCTTTGTCTTTATCGTCGGGGTGTAGTTTTAATAATTATCCTAGCGGTGGCTGAATTTGAATATTCAATTAACAAAAATGATGATGCTGTCTTAATTATCAGCATACTCAGAAAGAAAATTCGTAAATTAGGTAAAGAATATAAAAAATATCCACCTGTCACAGAAGAAGAGAAAAAATGGCTGGACAGTTATAAATTACAAGAACTCTTAGTGATCAAAGAAATAACCATCCCAGTAGTTACTTCCACTGACTATAATCTAGTAGAAGAAATATGGGGGATAGAAGATATCCCAGAGATAGGGCAAGAATCTCTAGAAAAGCATACTGCTGAAGAAGTTAAAAATGATAATTATTTAGAAAGCGTAACAGCATCAGTTGTAAGTAATCAGGTATTTACAAATAATCCTGATTCAGCTTATGAAATTATTAATGATGATACGGAAACGAAAAATAGAGAAATAGAGGATAAATCCCCCCCATTACCCAATAAAAACTCTCGACAATCTTCATTTGTGCGTGTGGATGTAGAGGGATTAGAACGCCTTAATTACTTAAGCGGAGAATTACTAATTTACCAAAAACGGCGCTCTTTATATGATGACCAAATTCTCGAATTAATTGATAGATTAAGTCAAAAATTAAGCCAGCATCAAGCAGTTTTACAACAATTACGTGATTTGCCTTTGCAGGGAAACAATTTTGCTACCAAAACTACTCAAAAAGTTTCTGCTGTGCAGTTTGATGCTTTAGAAATGGATGTCTATACAGAATTTAATCTGACATTGCATGAAGCACTAGAGGAAACATTGCAACTACAAGAAACTGCGGAGTCTCTTGACTTGCTAACCAGACAATCTGCGGAAATTAGTGATAAAAAATACAATTTAACTCTTAACATTATAGATCACCTAGCAGAAGCAAGAATGCTACCTTTGGGAACTATCTTAAATCGTTTCCCACAAATGGTTAGCAAGTTGGCAAATGTTTATGCAAAAAATGCCGAATTAAAACTCACTGGAACACAAGTTCTCATAGATAAAGCCATTGCCGAAAAACTCTATGATCCATTATTGCAATTAGTTCGTAATGCGTTTGATCATGGGATTGAATCCCCAGAAATGCGGCGTGAATTTGGCAAAAAAGAACAAGGTTTAATAGAAATTTGTGCCTATCATCAAGGTAGCCAAACTATTATCGAAGTGCGAGATGATGGTCAGGGTTTAAAATTAGATAGTATTCGGACCAGAGCTATTGAACTTAATCTCATCCCAGATGATCATAACACTCAAGACTATTATAATCATCAAACTGAATCCGAACTGATAGACTTCATGTTTTCACCTGGATTTTCTACCGCTGCTAAGGTGAGTGAAATTTCTGGACGGGGTATGGGATTAGATATTGTTCGTACTCAGTTACAATCTCTGAATGGCGTGATTTCAGTACAATCATCGCCCCATCAAGGTACAACATTTATACTTAAAATCCCCTTTTCTATGACCACAGATAAATTAATGCTAGTCCAGTCCGGGGGTGTTGTTTATGCTTTACTCCTAGATAGTATCGAGAAAATACTCATTCCCTCTGAACAACAAATTCAAGAGTTTGAAGGCAAACAAATTTTATATTGGCATTCAGGAGAGGAGGAAATAGTTGTTAACCTCCTCAAACTTTCAAGTTTAATGTATTACAATGGTTCAATTGTTGGCAGCAATTATTTAAATAATATCCCCAGAACTGCTGACACAGAAATCATGAAGAATCCTGTGCTGTTGCTGAGACGCAATCAAGGAATTTTGGGTTTAGAAGTTGACCAAATTATTGGTGAACAAGAACTGGTAATTAGACCTTTAGGAAATGCAATTACTCCCCCAAGATATATTTATGGTTGTAGTAGTTTGGCTAATGGCAATCTGATTTTAGTCATTGATGGCACGATGTTGATAGATTCTCAACAGATGCAAGCTACGCTTGATGTAAGAACTTTACCATCAATTCCTGGTTCTCAGAAACAAGCTTTACCCATGTCAGATGATGCCATTGAATCTACACCGTTACTCGCTGCATCTACTCTCATCAATCCTAGAAAATCTCAACGAACTTCTGATGTAAGCATAACCCAAAAATTATTCAAAGTAGTTTTGGTGATAGATGATGCTATTAGCGTCCGACAAACTATTGCCATGACTTTACAAAAGTATGGTTATCAAGTATTATCTGCCCAACATGGGATAGAAGCTATCGAACAGTTGGAGTTACATCCTGAAGTTGACGTGATTATTTCTGATTTGGAAATGCCAAGAATGAATGGATTTGAATTATTAAGTTATATCCGTCAACATCAAAATTGGTCTAAAAAACCGGTAGTGATTCTCACTTCTCGTAGTTCTGAAAAACATCGTCACTTGGCTCAAGAATTAGGTGCAACTGCTTATTTAACTAAGCCTTATTTGGAACATGAGTTTCTGTCTACTATTGAGAGTTTGGCAAACCGCGATAGCAGCAATTTAAATCAGGCATTAATCACCGCAGGTAAATAAATGTCAGAATCAGTAGAGACGTGGAAGGCGGAACTTCTGTACAGGAGTCAGGAGTCAGAAAGATGAAGAAGTAATTTTCTTTTCCCTATTATCTATTATTACCTCTTTTTTTCTGTAACCTGTAACCCATTCTCATCAATTATTTCTTAGGTGTGGCTTCACCAAACTTAATCACAAGTGCGATCGCCATACTCACCACCAAAATTAACGTCATACTCAAAGCTGAACCAAAACCCCAATTTTGAGTAGCACCAAGAAACTGGTTATAAACTAACCTTGCTGCGGTCATACTTGAAGCACCACCCAGTAATTCTGGATCAATAAAATCTCCCAACGCGGTGATAAATACCAACAAAGAACCAGCAGCAATACCTGGAAAAACTTGAGGTACTGTCACTCTCCAAAAAGTTTGCACAGGATTTGCGCCTAAATCCGCTGCGGCTTCTAATAAACGTTGATCTAGTTTTTCTAAAGAGGCATACAATACTAAAACCATATAAGGTAGTAAACTGTAACTCATACCAATTAATACTGCTGGATGGCGATTAAGCAATTCCAAAGCTGGTAAACCAACGCTGGTGAGTATACTATTCAATAATCCAGTAGGACGCAAAATTGTAATCCAAGCATAAGATCGCAGTAAAGAAGAAGTCCATAAAGGCAAAACAAAGCCTAATAATAATAAATTGCGCCAGCGTTTTGGTGACATTTGAGCAATCCAATAAGCTACAGGAAAGCCCACAATTAAACAAATAATTGTCGTATTAAATGCCAAAAATAGGGAATTGATTATAACTCGTAAGTATAGCGGTTCGAGAATACGGATATAGTTATCAACGCCGTTAGGATTGACAAGATCACCTGGTCGGATATCCTTAACTAAACTCAATTGCAAAATTATTAATGTTGGCAGTAACAATAACAGTAATAACCAAATGCCAGATGGTGCTAATAAAGCTATAGGTGGCAGCCATTTAACAGGATAGCGATTTAATGGCGGTTTTTGGGTAATCTTGCTCGATTCTAACGAAGAACTAGGAGTTTGAATAGACACAGCCTAATACCAATTTTAGATTTTAGATTTTGGATTGTAGATTTTCAGATTGATGCCGTAAACATTATGAAACTTTCTTCTCTCTCATATCTTTGGTTTTCTGCCTCTTGCTGTATTTAAGCCAATAATTGAGTCCAGTATCGCTCATAAACTGCTTCCAAATCACCCATAGGAGTAAGCCGTTCACACTTATCTAGAGTTGCTTGTGAAGGAAACAAGCTAGTATTATCTTGAATAGGCTTTGGTAATTGTTCAAATCCAGCACGATTAGGAGTAGCAATATTTAATCTTTTGCTGATTTCAGCTGCTACATCTGCTTGTAGTAACAAGTTAATCCAGCTATAAGCTCCAGAAGCATTAGGAGCGGTTTTGGGAATTACAATAGTATCTGTCCATAGAGAAGAACCACTACTAGGAATCACATATTTAAACTTAGGGTTTTCTCTGGATATTTTAGCTGCATCGGCCGAATAACACATGGCTAATAATAAATCTCCTGCCAATATTTGGTTTTGCCAAGCATCCGTATCAAAAGCGGCGATCGCAGGTTTTAATAACCTCAATTTTTCATAAGCTGCTTTAATTTCAGTTTCATTTTGCGAATTGTAAGAATAACCTAGCATCTTTAATGTTGCACCCATCACCTCTCGCACATCATTGAGTAAAGTCATCCGCTTATAAAGTTTGTCTTGATTTTGCCAAAGATATTCCCAATCTTCAGGGGGATTTTTCAGCTTTTCCGAGTCATAAAGTAACCCCGTTGTTCCCCAACTAAAAGGAAGACTATATCGGTTATTCTGGTCATAACCAGGATTTTGAAATTGGCTAAATAAGTTTTCTAGTCCAATTAAGCGTTCGTGATTAATTTCTGCTAACAAATTGTTCTCTACCATCTTCTGCACCATATAATCAGATGGATAGATAACGCTATAAGTCGCACCACCACCAGCTTGTAATTTAGCCAGCATCACATCATTAGAATCAAACACATCTGCTAAAATTTTGATCCCAGTTTGGGTGGTAAACGTAGATAGTAATTGTTGATCAGTATATTGACTCCATGTATATATATACAGTTGATCACTTTTACCAGAACCAGTATAGTTATTATTGGCGCTGACATTAGCTAATCTCCAGCCGCAACTACTTAAAGACAAGCTGGACAGGATTGCCATTTTTTTGATAAATGCTCTTCTCCTAGTCATGTTCATCATGGTTTACTATTGACTAACCTTTGATGTTTGACTAATAGCTAAACAGTCAGTTTCTGCCCACCAAATATAAATTGGTGTATCCCGATCTGGTAAGTTACCAAAGGTATTGGGTTGTAAAACATTAACATTTATGCCATTAGCTAATTCCACAGTGTAATTAACATGAGTACCCAAATACATGATATTAACTAGCCTAGCTTCAAAGCAGTTTGTCGGTAGATTGGGTGGATAAAGGGAAATCTGAATTTTTTCTGGACGCACACTTAATACAACTGCTTGTAATAATTCAATTGGTGTATCTTCGGTACGAGCAGCGACAATTGACAAGCCGCTTTTAGTCAAAATTCGCACACATTCAGCATCAACAGTAGTGATTTCACCACTAAATAAATTTGTATCACCAATAAAATCAGCGACAAAGGATGTTTGTGGACGTTCGTAAATTTGGCTAGGAGTACCGATTTGTTCAATTTTACCTTGATTCATTACGGCGATGCGATCCGATAAGCATAATGCTTCCTCTTGATCGTGTGTCACCATAATAAAAGTTAATCCTAACTCTTTGTGAAGGCTGCATAGCTCAACCTGCATTTCCTTCCGCAGTTTCAGGTCTAATGCGCCCAAGGGTTCATCTAAGAGCAAGACAGCGGGACGATTAACCAAAGCCCTAGCTAAAGCGACCCGTTGTTGTTGACCACCGGAAAGCTGAGATGGTAAACGCGAGCGCAAACTTTCCATTTTTACCAGCCTTAAAGCTTCCGTGACTCTATTCTCAATTTCCGATTTGGATAATTTTTTTAACCGTAATCCAAAAGCAATGTTCTCCCACACATTCAAGTGATTAAACAGCGCATAGCTTTGAAATACAGTATTTACAGGTCTCCGGTAAGGAGGCACATTAGTCATTGATTGTCCCTGAATCAGCAACTTTCCTGCGTCCAGCCTTTCAAACCCAGCAATTAAGCGGAGTATGGTTGTTTTCCCACAACCAGAAGGTCCTAAAATACTAAATAACTCTCCCTGTCTAACATCCAAGTCTACGCCATGTACTGCTGGTTCTTGGTTGAAAAACTTGAAGACGTTACGTAGTTCAACATTAAGTGGCTGAAAATTAGTTACACCCCTCTGATTCTGAATCACCGTTTGAGCCATAGTCTTCAGTAGAATGCTTTGATATGATGAAACTTAGTTGAGCAAGAGTAGTCTATAAAATAGACGACAAATTACACTTTGGTTTATTGTATCCGGCAAAAACACCCTTATTAAAAATATACTGGCCATTGTTTTAACCTCAATGCCGGATCGGGGCTATAAACCATTGTTTACAGATAATATAAATTTCATGATTCCTTTTAATCTTATGGCTATATTACCATCACCACTCAGTAGTCAAAAAAATACTCGCACAGTTGGGCGTGGTTCCCAAGGGCTATTTTTAATCTTATTTACTTTGTTAATGACATCTGGAATCGGCGCACGTTTAGCTTATTTGCAAATCCTAGAGGGTCCAAAACTGCGTCAACGGGCAGAATCTAACCGAGTTCGGATCATTCCCAAGCAACCGGAAAGAGGCAACATTTTTGACCGTAACGGCAAACTGTTAGCGACTACTCGCTATCCGCGCTCTGTTCATTTGTGGCCAATGGCACATACTAAACCCTCTTGGTCAGTTGTCGGTCCGCGTCTGTCCCAAATCCTCGATATTCCTCAAGTGGAGATGGAAAATAAACTAGAACAAGCTGGTAGTAACTCTGCTTCTCTAATTCGCATAGCTCGTAATGTGACTGAAGCACAAGTCACCGCTTTAAAGGAATATGAAAACGAATTACCAAATGTAGAAATGAATACGGAAGCTGTGCGTTACTATCCAGATGGTAGGCAATTAGCGCATATACTCGGCTATACCCGCGAACTGACAGCAGAACAGTTAAAAAATAAAAAGTCTGAAGGCTATCGTCTTGGTGATGTCATTGGACAAATGGGTGTAGAAAAAGCTTATGAAAAAACACTCCGGGGTGAATGGGGAGGTCAGCAGGTAGAAGTGGATGGTGCTGGTAGGCCGCTGCGAGTATTGGGAGAAAAACAGGCAAAAGCAGGTAATGATTTACACCTGACCATAGATTTAGACATCCAAAAAGCAGCAGAAAAAGCTTTGGGCAATCGTAACGGGGCAATCGTAGCACTTAACCCCAACAACGGTGAAGTGTTAGCAATGGTATCCCATCCTACCTATGACCCGAATATTTTTTCTAAGCAAAAACTCTCTCAAAAAGACTGGGAGACCGTCCAAGGTGCGGAACATCCTTTGGTAAATCGGGCTTTAAGCGCCTTTCCGCCAGCAAGTACCTTTAAAATTGTCACCACGACAGCGGGGATAGAATCGGGTAAGTTCTCTCCTAACGTAGTGTTACAAACTTATGGTTCTTTAACTATTGGTGGGACAAGATTTGGTGAATGGAATCATGCGGGATTTGGTCCATTGGGTTTTGTGGGTGCAATGCAGTGGAGTAGTGATACTTTCTTTTATCAAATTGGTAAAGGTGTGGGTGGTCCTAAATTGATTGAATGGACTCGTAAATATGGGTTTGGTGAAAAAACTGGCTTTGATTTTTCCACAGAAGAAGTAAAAGGTTTAGTACCCGATGACACCTGGAAACGCAAAGCCTGGAAAATGCCTTGGACTATAGGCGATACTATTAATATGACTATTGGTCAAGGTGCTTTACAAACTACTCCTTTACAAGTGGCTGTGATGTTTGCTGTACCAGCTAATGGTGGATATCGGGTGCAACCACATTTGCTTAAAGACAATGGCGACGCAAAAAAATGGCGCAAATCTTTAAATATGAAGCCGATAACTATCAAAATCCTCCGTGATGGCTTGCGGAAAGTAATATCTGAAGGTACAGGTAAAGTTTTAAATAAACCAACTCTTCCCCCAGTCGCTGGTAAGAGTGGTACAGCAGAGGCTTGGAAGGGTAGGTCTAAACAAAATCACGCCTGGTTTGGGGCTTATGCACCAGATAATGATAAACCAGAAATTTTAGTTGTGGCTTTTGGTGAACATTCCGGGGGTGGTGGTGGTAGTGTCGCTGCACCGATGATTTTAGAAATTATGGAGGATTATTTTGCCCGGAAGCAGCCAGGGAAGTATAAAAAAGGTGATAGGGAATAGGTGACAGGTGACAGGTGACAGGTGACAGGTGACAGGTGACGACAGGTGACGACAGGTGACGACAGGTGACGACAGGTGATAGTAAAGACTGATAACTGTTAACTGAACTGCTTACGGTTTGCGAATATATCCCCATTTACCGCCTATTAAATCAGCTGTCCCTTGTGCTTTATTTTCTACTAATTTTCCACCAATATTAACTAATGCCAAGCCTTGAGAAAAAGGTTTTGCCACCTCGAATTCTGGTGAAATGATAAACTCAGCAAATTGATTAATATATCCCCATTTACCTCCGATTTTAGCAGGAGCTAATCTTTCTGCAAAAATATCAACTTCATCAAATTGTGGTGTAATCACAAAATTGCCTAACTTATCAATATATCCCCATTGTTTACCAACTTTAACTGCTGCTAAACCTGTGGCAAAACTACCAGCATCATCAAACTCTAATTTAATAATGGTTTGACCTGTTTTATCAATATATGTCCATTGGTTACCGATTTTGACTGCTGCTACACCTTCAGAAAATGATTTAGCTTCGTCATATTGAGCAGGAATAATAATTTGTCCTGTTTTATCAATATATCCCCATTTATTAGTTATTGCGACCGCCGCCATATCTTCAGAAAAGGATACAGCATCATCAATTTTTAAGTTATTGATTAAGTTAGTTATCCGCTGTCCAGTTTTGTCAATATAGCCAATGTAGCGATTTTTATCGTTATTAATTTTTACTAAAGCTAGTCCTGCCGAAAAAGGTTCAGCCCTATCATATTCAATGCGGCCGACAATTTGACCTGTTTTATCAATGTAACCCCATTTATAACCCATTTTCACCGCTGCCATACCTTCAGAAAATGGCTCAACCCAATCAAATTGGACTTTGAGACTAATTTCCTGTGCAGCATTCATATAAGTATAATTATTATTGATGTGCCGCTGGATAAAAGTATTATTTTTAATTTCTTTCGCGTCAAATTTTCCCGGAGGTAGAGAATAAACACTAGATTTAAGAACATTCGCTAAAGCATCATTATTTTCTCGCAAACCTTCATAGAAAAAGAGAACTTCACCCTGAATACCCACGGAGCGATTATATTGGATGACATTTAATAAATCTTCTAATTCAATCCGATATGTACCTGTTTTATTAATCAGAATTCCTGGAATAAATTGAGGCAATTGTTGTTGGGTAAATTGCTCTTTTCTGATTCTATCTAGCTCACTCTTATAATTTTCAATTTTCTCTCTATATACTTGTGGATGAATTAAATCGACTAAACCCAAATCTACCCAAGTTTGAGAATCTTGTAGGTAGTTTTCATAACCCCAAGGATAAATACTGGGAGACATGGAAATAATTAAATCAGGATTGACATTAATTATTTCTCGGTAGAAACGAATTAAAAAATTAGAAAGAATATCAGCCCGCCACTTTAACCATTGTTTCCATTGTTCTATCCATAGTTTATCTTGCCATAGGGGATCTTTAGGATTTCCTCTTTCTGGTGGTTTTGGTGGGAGTTGATTAAATTCTTGCTGATAGCGTTCAATAGTTTTTTTATCATAACCCCCTTCCATTGGTAAAGCCAGAAAGTTATCATCTCCTTGGATGCCAGCAATTCCATCACCATAGTTTTTTACGACTTCTAAGAATAAACTTAATAGAAAGTCCTGCACTTCTCTATCAAGAGAATTTAGCCAATAAAAATCATTTACTTTCAGGTTTTCACCTGCATAATTAATGGCTGCCCATGCTGATTTTGTCTTAATAATTTCGCCGCCATTTTGTCCATAGGAACTCTTAAAGCCGTATTCAAACCAAGGAATAACTGCAATATCAACTTTTTTGGCTTCGGCAATTAATTCTTTTAAAGGATCTCTAATTTTCCGTTCTTTATCTATAAATCGTGGATTTATTTCTCTATTTTCACCAAATATTTTTTTCATAACTTGGCTAGGATAGTTGGTAAATCCCTGATTCCAAACCACAGGGAATACAACATTAAATCCTGTCTTGGCTAGGAATTTCATAGCCTCGGCAATATTTTCTCTTTTGTCTAATACTGTGCTATTTGTTGTGGTGATCCAAACGCCGCGAATTTCCATAAATTACTATTCAATTTTAGATTTTAGATTTTAGATTTGGGATTTTAGATTTGGGATTTTTAAAGCTGTAATGTAAGAGGATTAAACTTCAGCAATAACTTTAAAGCTGACTCCTGACTTCTTACTTATTTTCTCTGACTAATACCAATCCTTCTGAAAAGGAATTAGCTTCATCAAATTTTAGCGGAATGATAAATTTTCCGGTTTTGTCTATATAACCCCACTTTTTATCTTTTTGTACTCGTGCCAATTCTTCCACAAAAGAATCAGCAGTATCAAATTGTGGTGGAATTACAAATAATTCTACACCGGGAATGTACTTAGCAGGTATGGTAGGTATTTCTAAAACTCGGCAAATAAATGTGGCAATTTCGCCTCTAGTGGCGTTTGTATTGGGTTGCAAGCGGCGGATGTCTGGGTAATTAACAACTATGCGCTTTTCAGTAGCAGCAGCGATCGCATTCATAGCATAACTGGGAATTTGCCCAAAATCACTGTAATACTTTTTCAAAGTAGCGATCGCATCTGCTGTCACCTGATAATTTAACCCGGAAACTAAAGCTGTTAAAGCTTGCACACGGGGAATTGGTTGATTGGGTTTAAAAGTGCGATTAGGATAACCAGAGAGATAATTTGTTTGATATGCTGAAGCGATCGCCTTAGCTGCCCAGTGATTCGCTGGTACATCTATAAAGGTAATTTCTGGACGAGATGATGGATTTTGTGGTAAGGCTGTATAAATAATCGCTGCAAATTCCGCACGAGTCACAGGTGCATCTGGGCGAAAAGTGCCGTCTGGATAACCTTTAAATATATTTCGCTCCGCAGCAGTGAGAATAGATGCTTTTGCCCAATGGTTTTGAATATCTGAAAAAATGAACTTATTCAACATATAGGTAATTGGTAGTTGGTAGTTGGTAAAAACCTCTTTCCAGTCCCCAGTCCCCAATCACTGTACAGGTTTGATATTTCTAGCTTTGTAAAATGTTTCTAAGCTATTGCGATCGCCTACAAAACGCCAATGCCAAGGTTCATAACTCACTCCTTGAGTATTATCCTTGGGAAAAGACAATTCAAACCCAAACCGCGCCGCGTTAGCTTGCAGCCATACAAAAGCTTTAGTATTCTCAAAATTAGTTTGTAGGTTAGTAGCTGGTACTGCTCCATCTCCTATATCTACTGCATAGCCTGTATGATGTTCACTATGACCCGGAGGTGCGCTTAATGCTGCTCTTTCGGCGGGGGTTTGATTGCGTTGAGCGCCAACATTAAAAAATAATTGTTCTTGGTCTTTGACTGCACGAAAACCAGAAATTGGCACTAAAATTACACCTGCGTTTCTAGCCGCTTGTGCCATAGATTGAAACCTTTGGGCGGCTGCTGTTCGCATTTTGATTCGTCCATCTCCAGTAATTGGTGAGAGTTCTGATTCTGGTGCTTCAGCATAAGGTAAATGTCCCAACACAGTATCATTGTTAGTCGGTGTAGGTGTAGAAACCGCTGGTGTTGGTTGAGAATCAATAGCTTTTTTAGGTGCTGTAATAAAAAACAAAAAACCACTAGTCACAGCCAGTAGCACAAATCCTACTACTCCCCCAATCACCAAAACTAGCGGTTGCACACGCAGCTTAGATCCACTATCAGGAGTATCGCGTAAAGCCACTGGAATATCATCACCGGGTCCTGGTGATGAGTCTTGCGGTTTTTCTGGAAACCCGGCTTTTTTCAAGTGTCTACTCCTGCTTGTGTACAATTTTGGATTTTAGATTTTAGATTGTGAAAAACTTAATTCCCGACTGGAAAAAAATAAATTTAACAGGTATTATTTTACATCTCTATTTTTAAGCAAAATCTTGATAAATCTCTTAGAACTATACGTCAAGCTAGTGGGATTAGTCCTTGTAGGATTTATCCTGGGACGTAAATTACCTGCCATATTTCCTACTCGTTTGGGTCAATTTTTGTTTTGGGTAGGAGTACCGATAAGTATTGTTGCTTTTTTGCGTCAAACGGACTTATCAGGACAGATTTGGATTGCACCAGCGATCGCCTATCTAGCCATTTTACTAGGAGCATTTTTAGCTTGGATAGTGATCCAAGGTCAAGCCTATTTGACAAAATCTTTCCCCGAACCCTCAACTCAAGGTAGTTTGATTTTAGCAGCGATGGTGGGTAACACAGGTTATTTAGGCTTTCCCATCACTTTAGCAATGGTCGGGAAAGAATATTTCGCCTGGGCTTTATTTTACGATTTATTGGGGACTTTATTCGGTGCTTATGGCTTGGGTGTATTATTGGCAGCCCGTTTTGGTAGCAAAGCCGGAAATCATCAACAGATGGCTAAGGCTATATTAATCAATCCTGCCCTGTGGAGTTTTGGTTTTGGGTTATTATTTCGCCAAATGACAATTCCCCCACTTATAGAATTTAGCTTAAATACATTAGCTTGGTTTGCGGTTGCTTCATCCTTGATTTTAATAGGTATGAGACTTTCACTGCTGAGTTCTTGGTACAAACTCAAACAAGCAGGAAGCAGTTTATTTATCAAAATGCTGTTAGTTCCCCTAATTTTAGGCAGCACTTTACCACTGTTTGGTGTCACTGGTGAAGCAGCAAAGGTAGTTGTTCTACAAATGGCCATGCCTCCAGCTTTTGCCACAGTGGTATTAGCCGAAACTTTTGATTTAGATCGTGATTTGGCTGTGACGGCTTTAGCAATGGGGTCTATGGTATTGTTAGTTACTCTCCCCCTTTGGTTGTGGTTGTTTTGAAGATAGATTTATTATATGAGACAAATAATTATGAAGAACCTAACTCCCCTACCCCCCTTCTTGACAAGGGAATGGGGATTTCAAAACTTCTCCAGTATTCATTGTTATTCATTTTCCCTGTCCTTGTAGGAGAGGTTTTTAGGAAACTAAAATAATTTCCAAAGTATCAGGATTGCTACCTGTTCTTATTTCTAAAGTTTCGCTGCCTGACGAGGCCACAGAAATTGAATTGTATTCCCAAAATACAAATCGGTGGAAAATAAAGTTCGAGGAGTTAACAACACGATATAATGAAAAGCCAAAAGAGTTCATTGATTCAATTATCGTCCTTGGTAAACTAAATAAAAAGAATCCATCAATTGAAAATATTTTTTTTG
>RDYJ01000086.1 GCA_004293145.1 Nostocales cyanobacterium
ATATCCTACCGCATTACATACCAACTTTGATATATCTGGAATAACCGCAGTTTGTTGGAGAAACTGACAGAAACTATAAATATAACCAGCAGCTTGAATTAATTTTGCGCTTTCCTTATCCTGATATTTAAAAGCTGTAAAATATTCCTTTAAACCTGGGGAAAAATCTAAACCTAAAGATTCAGTATCAATACGCAAATTAGAAAACACACTTTTAGAACGAATATAGTTGATATCTCGTAATAATAAACGTCGGATAATTTCCACATAGTCAATATCTTCCATCTCTTCATCAGTGTGGATAGAAAATACCGATAAGTCAAGACACAAAACCCGATATTTGCGTTTATATTTCAACAATATCAAAGTATCAGCATTGAGAAAATCACCGGTACCTTTATATCTATCAATATAATCTGAACTATGTTCTAATTCCTCAAATTGGGAAAGAACACTTTTAAACCACTTTTTATTATCAACGTCATGAGTACCCATGCTGTTATTTCCGTTAAAACAACATTGATAATATAGAATGTCTAAATTTTGCAAATTTGATTTTTCATCACATCCAAGAGATTTAAGATATTCTCGAAAAAAGTTTAAACCGCATAAAAACCCCTTCTGAACAAAAAATTGACACCAAGTTTCAGCTATCTTTTGATGTACCGCATTCACCAGTTTATTAACTATGCGTTTTTTAATTTTAGCAAATTTGAGATTTTCTAGTTCATGACGATATAAGTCACCAAACCGATTTTTGATCTTGTTTTTATGAATATAAGATAAGATTCCAATATTAAATCCTACTTCAAATAATCTTCCCAAGTCATCTGCTATTTTTGCTGTCATTTTTTTCCCTGTTTGTAGTCAGGACTTTAGTCCTGGTTTTCATCAAGAAGGAGGACTGAAGTCCTCACTACGAACTATTCTTTTTTATTGAGTATTTGTTTGATGTGGGTTAAAAAAGCGAGAGAGTTAAAATTCCCTTTCATACGACTATGGGGAAATAATGCAACTTGACTCACTGACTCATCCCCAATTAAATTTTGATAGGGATCTAATTTTAGTTGAATATCTCTTGATTTTTCATAGCGGGAAAAATGAAATAAGGTTAAACATTGCAAGATTTCATTTTTTAATTGACTGTGATCATACATCAATCCTTTTCTAATATCTTCATCATCTAAAATTCCATCGTAGATGTTTAATAATGTCGCATAAGACATGACTCCATGATAATTGACTTCATCCGCAACTTTTAACCCGTTAAATAAGTTGAAGAAAATCACAGACTGTTTATTATTATCTTCTGCTAAATTAGTAAGTTCTAGGGTATCCTGAATATATAATGATGTAGATTCAATTCCTGAAACTTTTACTGCGTAGTATTTCTCAAAAAACATTGGATAAATTTTGATATCATGTCTTTCTTTTTTTAATGCGGTAATAACATTCTTAGACATGAAAAACAATTCTTCGTCTTTTGCAGTTTGGGTAATATGTAATGTACTGCTGTAGGGAACTTTTGCTATATAAATAAAGTGTCTGTACCCTTTTTCATAAAGTTTGTCTACGTTATCAACTACGACTGTCGGATATTCAAACATTTTTTCATGATCATCAAAGTTTTGTGAGAAGGTTTTGAAAAGTTGAAATCTTGCACTTTTAGCTTCCATCTGTAAGGTAATAATTTCCCCCATCAGGTTAGATTTTTTTGCTTTTGTCACCCAACGACTATCACTTTCTCGACTGGAAACTACGATGATCGCAAGTTTATCAAGTTCCTGAAATTCAAACTTATCAGTTTTAGATAAATTGAATTTCTTGGGAACGACAGAATACAATGAACTGAGAACATTAGGGATTTTAAATTTTACTTTGTTAGGGTTAGTAATAACTATTCCCTGTTCATTACTACGATATCCATCATTAAATAAGTGTGATAATACCTTAGTTAAGGAAACTATGAATTTTTCTATTGGTGCGTGATCGGTTTTTTCTTTCAGGTGTATCCTTAAAAGAGGAATAAATATCTTAGTCTGTTTTTCTAAGATGACGTGAAGACAAATATACGCAAGTAAACTATATGCAATTTTGTAAATAATTTCTTGCTGAGATTCTAGTTTTTCGGTTTCTGAACGATGGGTAAAAATTAGCAGTTGACGATGTTGTAAGTTTTTCTGGTAAAATTCACCCCCTTCTTTCATCGCTAAAAATATCACAGGTAAAACCCCAATACCTTGAGGAATATCATATTCCATGTCGAAGGTTTCTTGATCTTCTGTCTCTAAAAAATGAAGTTCACTAATACTTATTTGTGCAGGAAGAGTGATCAGTAGGTTTTTATGTGTGGTTGCTTTTCCTAAATTAATGTATTTCAAACAGTCTTTAAAGTTTCTTCGCAGCGCATCTTTAAATATTGTCTCTCTCTCGTTTATGGTATCAATATCATTTTCTAAAATACTGTTCTTGAGGGAAATATGTACAGGATAGTGTCTAGATGGAAATGGAGTTTCACGTTTAATCAAATTTGTTAAGACTTTTTTGAGGGTTTTGATTTTTTCCCTCACGTTCAATGTCTTAAAACCCGCTATCCAAGTTTTAAATAGTTTCCTTTTCGCTTGATCATCACTACTTCTTAATATTGGTAATACATCTTTTTCAAATTTCTCAATGGGATTATATTCTAACTCGCTTTGGGGATGATAATTCTCCGCTTTCGGGTTTTGACGAGATGCAAATATGAAATAGTACAAAAATGCAATCTTCAAGATTTTATTCACAAAGGTGAATTTTTTAGAATCATCTGCAATTTCGGTTTGATGTTCTTTACTATCAGGATCTAAAAGATTGAGATTATAATCAAAAACTGTTTTACCTCCATACGCTTGTACTTTTCCATCAAATTTCAGTTTTAACCCAAAGGTAAATTCTATTTTCTCTCTATTTGGATCTTCGGTTTCTCCTAAATAACCTTCGATGTTGGGGATAATAGGTAACATATCATAAGCTTCACTGCGGGAAAAGATTGTTTGATAATTAACTGATATTCCCCCATAGTTAACTTGATAATCTCCATCTGCTTTATTACTATCGTTAATATAATCTTCTAATAATTTCAATCTTCTGATTAAGTCTTCTAAGTATATTCTCCCTTGAACATTTTCATCAATGTTTTCTAGGAGAAATTCTAAATATTTAATCTTGGCTAATTTTTTCAGTTTTCCTAATGTTTCTTGGTTAACTAGGTTTTGTAAACTGTAAATATCTGAATTAGTATTTTTTGCTAAGTTCTCAAGAATATCCTCTAAATCTTCTCTATCCTGAGAGTTGATATCAGCAAAATTTACATCAATATATTTATTAATTCCTGTTAATAAGGTTGATTGAAAATCACGGGGTTTATCTACAGAAATTTTGACTTTATACGCTTTTAATAGTTGTTTCTGTTTGCTATTTTCGGTTTTATTAACGGTTAATCTCTGCTTTTTTAGGTTTCTCGCAGCAGGAAATGGATAGGTAAAATCTAAAAGGGTTGTTTTCGTTTTCTCGTCTTTTGCATATTCTCCTTTAAATGTCTGCAAATCTGTCATTAATTTTTTAATAAATGCAACTTTATCTATTGATTGATTTCCGGGGTTTTTCTGAATAGCTGCTGTTAATTGATGTTGAATATAAACCCCAATTTCTTTAATTTGTGCTATAAATAAATCTTGAGAATTAGCACTAAAATTCAAGGTTGAAGCACGTACTGATCTTTCATTTCCTAATGGGTTATAGGGATTTAAATTAATAACTTCATTGACTACTTCGTTGATGTTAATTAATACCCTTTTATTGTCTTCGGAAATTTTAAATATTTGCTTTTGCTTTAAAACTAATAAAATTTTCGTTAATAAATCAGTATAATCAACATTGGCTAAGTCTGGATTGATTGCTATTTTATTCATTTGCACCCTTTAACGTGGTCTTGAAAATTACAATTATTAGATAATAATGTTTTGCGACTTGACAAGTCAAGACATAAAGAGAATAAAAATACCCGACTCCGCTAAGAAGTCGGATATCTCTTACACCAAAGCGGCCACTTTCCCCAACAAACCCTGAAACAAGCGCAAACCATCGCTATTACCTAACGCTTTATCTGCTGCTCTCTCAGGATGTGGCATCATACCTAATACATTACCTTGCAGATTACAAATCCCCGCAATGTTGTTTAATGAACCGTTGGGGTTTTCCCCGTGATAACGAAACAGAACTTGACCGTTATCTTCAATTTCTGCTAAAGTATCTTTATCAGCGTAAAATCGCCCTTCCCCGTGAGCTATGGGTAAAGTGATCACTTCCCCTTCAGTATAACCTTGAGTCCAAGGTAAATTATTACGCTCAACTTTCAAAGGAGAGCGATCGCAAATAAAATGCAAATCGCGATTTCTCGTTAATACCCCCGGTAACAAACCAGCTTCAGTTAATACCTGAAAACCGTTGCAAATACCGATGACAAACTTGCCTTGTTTTGCATGGTCAATCACTTGTTGCATCACAGGAGAGAAACGAGCGATCGCCCCACAACGCAAATAATCCCCGTAACTAAAGCCACCAGGGACAATAATTACATCTATATCACTAATATCAGTATCTTGATGCCAAACCATGCGCGTTGGTTGTCCTAGCAAGTCTCTAGTAACATAGGCAGCATCGCGATCGCAGTTAGACCCTGGAAAAACTAAAACACCGAATTTCATAATTTAGTCATTAGTCATTAGTCATTAGTCAGGGAACAGGGAATAGGGAATAGGGAATAGGGAAGAATCAAATATTACCAGTCCCCAGTCCCCAGTAAAGAGTCCCCAGTCCCCATTACCTAGAAAACACCAGTTTGTGATTCCACTTCAATCAAATCATAGCGATAGTTTTCTATCACTGGATTTGCTAACATTTGTTCACACATTTCATTCAAGTCTTTACGTGCTTTCGGCTCATCTGGTGAGATGATAGTGACTTCCATGTACTTACCAATACGCACCTGTTCAACGTTATCGTATCCCAGTTGCTTCAGGCTAGATTGTACAGCCACACCAGCGGGGTCTAAGACTGAAGGACGAAGAGTCACGAAAATTTTAGCTAGATACTTCCTTTGCATTAGGCTTGTGCTGAAAGCTGCGATCGCTATCCTATAACTTTCTGTTCCAACTGAGTGAAAATAAGATCACAGACTGGTTAAAGTTAATCTATCAAGTTAGCCAATCAAAAAGGCTGATATCAGATATGCTAACTTAAAATAGTCACAGAAGATACAAAATTCTTATTATTCTCAGACCCAAATCTAAAATCCAATAAAATCCAAAATTACTATGAGAGCTATACGTACCCGCAGTCAAGACCGGATTTTGAACCTGTTAAAAAACGTTAAACAAGGAATTTCCGCACAAGATATATACATAGAACTACGTAGCTGTAGTCAAAGCATGGGTTTAGCCACAGTTTACCGTTCACTAGATGCCCTGAAAATGGAAGGTAAAGTACAAGTACGAACCCTATCCAACGGCGAAGCCCTCTATAGTCTAACCCAGCAAGATAAACATCACCTCACCTGTTTACAATGTGGTCTTTCCATCCCCATCCATCAATGTCCAGTCCATGAACTAGAAAACGAGTTAAAAGCCAGCCATAAATTTAAAGTCTTTTACCACACCCTAGAATTTTTTGGACTGTGTAACAACTGTCAAGAAATTAGTCATTAGTCATTAGTCATTAGTCATTGCTAATTGGTAATTGGGAAAAATCTTCTCCCCCAGTCCCCAGTAAAGAGTCCCTATTCCCTACTCCCAAATAGGGGGTTAGAATTACCCGGTACATCAGAGACAATAGAACGTATACCCTCTAAAGTAGCCGGGATCGTGCGGGGGTCCATAAACATCACCTTGCTACTATCGCTTTTACCAATTATGGAACCCATATCCAGATAACCCAAAGCCAATAGCACTTCCACCGCTTTCTGCGCTTCCGGGTTAGCTTTCATTTTTTGGGCCAGAATTTCAGCTGATTCAGCGATCGCCTGTGCCTTCAAAACCTGTTGTTGTCTTTCCGCTTGCGCCCTCAAAACAATCGCTTTTTGTTCTGCTTCTGCCTGTAAAATCACTGATTTTTGCCGAGCTTCCGCATCCAGAAGTTGAGCATCAGCCTTACCTTTAGCACTATTCACTGCTGACTCTCTATCACCTTCAGAAGTTAAAATTGATGCCCGTTTTCTTCTTTCTGCGGACATTTGTAACTCCATAGATTCTTGCACTGCCTTAGAAGGGATAATATCTCTCAATTCGACTCGTGTAACTTTCACACCCCAAGGATCAGTAGAAATATCTAATTCTTGCAATAAAAGCTCATTAATTTGGGTGCGGGCGGTAAAAGTTTGATCTAACTCCAATTGTCCCATTTCTGAGCGAATTTGCGTTAAAACCAAGTTGACCATTGCCGATTGGAGATTTTCTACCTTATAGTAAGCCTTCTCCAAATCCACAATCCGCCAATAAACCACCGCATCAACCGTGATCGAAACATTGTCACGAGTGATACATTGCTGTGGGGGAATATCTAAAACCTTTTCTCTAATAGTTTGTTTGTAAACAATGTTATCAAAAAAAGGATTAATCAGATTTAAGCCTGGGCCAAGTTTATCCTTATACTTACCAAAACTTTCCACCAAAGCTTCATCACCCTGATTAATCACTCGCACTGATTTGAGTAGGGCAACACTACCACTACCAAATATTAAAGTAAATAACAAAAAAAGCTCACCCATTTTAATAACTCTCCCAAATAGTAAGTAAATTCTGAACTACGAATGCAAAACATTTTCCGGCATGACAATTAAAGTTGTTCCTTCTCTGCTAACCACATAAACTGTTTGCCCTGTGCCTATGCTGATTTTGTCATCATCACATCTGGCACGCCAAGAATTGCCCTCATATAGTACCCTTCCCGCCTGTCCTGGTAAAATTTCTGTGAGAGTTTCCCCTATCACCGCATCAGTAATTTTCGACTTCCGTGCTGGTGGTTGCAAAAACCTGCGGGAAACAACAACCAGCAGAGTTGAAAGCGACAGCCATATCACAACTTGCAGCCATATACTTTCTAAACCCAAGTAAGAAAGTAGCGCCACCACCAAGGCACTAATTCCCATGATGAACTGCACAAAAGCCGTTGGTAACAAAAGTTCCATTAAACACAGAACGATACCTGCTAATAGCCAGATTAAAGTAAAAATTGGCATAGCGCCATCCTAGACACTACATTGACACTACATTTAATTATCCCAGTATTATTTTGTGATTAACTACATCTCAACAATCACTATTGACGGAAATCAAGCCTGGGGATTTTTAACCAACAATTTTTGATTAAATTAAGTAACAAGGTATAACTAAGGATATACAAACACAGTCTATTGTAACTTTCCAGTCATTGACATATAAATTTAATCGAACTTGACTCTTGAATAATTTTTACATTTATGACGATTTCTAACGAGCGGATCATTCATTGCCTCAATCCAGACTGTGATCAACCCATGAATAATATAGGCGATCGCCTATGTAACAATTGCCAAACACCCCTAGTATACCGCTATCTATGGGCAACTGGCATAGCCGCAGCCACAATACCCCCAGAAACAAAAATTGCCGACAGATATGAGGTAATTACACAGCAAATCTGGCTGGATACTCAACCAGGACTACCACCCGAAATCCCAGCAGAACTACCACCAGAAGTTATTCCTTACCTCAAACTATATCCAGAAAGGTTACACATCCCCCAGCCCTATGGATTTACAAATTCCTTAACCGCAGACACAAATGATATTCTCTTATTAGAAAATGCCCCCTTAGATAACAAAGGAAATCTCTACCCCATCATTACCGAAGTTTGGGAAGATGCAAAAGCAGTTAGGCAATTATACTGGCTATGGCAAATTCTTCAACTCTGGAAACCATTATCAGAATTGGGAGTAGCCGCCAGCTTACTATCACCAGATAACTTACTGGTTCAAGGTTGGTGTGTACGGCTTTTAGAACTACAGCAAACAACAGAAAACCTCACATTACAGGATTTGGGAGAATCTTGGCAGTCATGGGTACTGGTAGCAAAAGCCGAAATAGCCGCAGACTTAAGTAGCATCATCCAGCAGATGTGCCAGGGTAATCAAAATTTAGGCACAATTAGTAATCAACTCAATCAATTATTACTAGCAGCAGCAGCAGAATTACCCCTGATGGTGAAAGTCGCAGGGTTCACAGATAAAGGTCTGGTGATGAAACACAATGAGGACAGCTGCTACCCCATTCACCCTAGTGACTTAGATAACTATTTAAACCAACACCTATCAATAGTTTGTGATGGCATTGGTGGCCATGAAGGTGGCGAAGTTGCCAGTCAATTAGCAGTTCAGTCTTTAAAATTACAAATCCGTGCTTGGTTACAAGATGTCGCCGAACAAACAGAAATTGTCCCCCCAGACTTGTTACAGCAACAACTAGAAGCCAGTTTGCGGGTGGTGAATAATATGATTTGGTCACGCAATGACGAACAAAATCGCCAAGGTAGGGAACGCATGGCCACCACTTTAGTCATGGCTGTACAATTACCACAACGGCTAGTCACAAACACAGGTTGGGAATCAGACAACGCCCATGAACTTTATATAGCTAGTGTTGGTGATAGTCGTGCTTATTGGATCACTCCCAGCTATTGCCAACTACTGACAATAGATGATGACATAGCAAACAGGGAAGTCCGTTTTGGTCATAGTTTGTACCGTCAAGCAATGACAATACCTAATGCCCATGCCCTGATTCAAGCATTAGGGACAAAAGAAGCTGAATCCCTCAACTTTGCCGTTAAACGCTTTATTTTGGAAGAAGATGGCATTTTATTACTTTGTTCCGATGGTTTAAGCGATCATGACTGGGTAGAAAAATCTTGGCGCAATTATGCAATTCCACTGTTAACAGGTAAACTGACTGTGGAAAAAGCAGCCCAGGAATTAGTGAAACTGGCAAATGAAAAAAACGGTCAAGATAACACTTCCGTTGTCATCACTCTTTGCCGCATCTCCCAAGCCTCTTTAGTACCTTTTACACCTACACCATTAACAATACAACCAAGCGAACCAGAGGAATCAGCAATAACACTACCAAAATTAGAAATCTCAGAACTAGAAGCACCAAAGGCAGATTCTTTAGCAGACAGTTCCCTAGCTTTATTAGATTTGGATTTGACAGAAAAACCCGCTTTAACCCCAGTCAAAGACCCAAATCGCGGTAAACTGATAGTCATGCTGGGAGGAGTTTTAGCTTTATTCGTGGGGGGTACAAGCCTGGGTTTATTTGCTTGGTGGCAACTCCAACCCCAATCTTTTGGGCAGGTTTGTCAGCAACTTCCCCAACAATTACAACAATTCTGCCCAGAACCCGAATAAGCTATATTTTCCCAGCGTCCAGATATGGTAATATCAACCAAGCGAGGCCAATTCAGTCTTAGAGTCCGCTTGGTGCTGAAGATGACCATCTGACTCTTTGTAGCAGTAATTGTCTACCTTCAATAGATAAATAGATACAAGTAGCACCAGTATCTGCAATAACTGAGTGATGGTTGTGGAGATAGTCGTGGAAGAGCAAAAGCTAGGTATAAATAATGTTATGAAAGTTGGCGATCACGTCCGTGTTAAAGAATCGGTAGTAGTCTATCATCATCCTAAACATCGTGGTGAGGCTTTTGACCTCAAAGGCACAGAAGGCGAAATTTCTGCTATTGTCACCCAATGGCAGGGTAGACCTGTCAGTGCTAACCTCCCGATTTTAGTCCAGTTTGATAAAAAGTTTAAAGCTCATTTACGCGAGGGTGAATTAGAAATAATTTAAATTTATCCTCAATTCATCTTTTAGCGGCGACGAAACCACCCCATAATATTGAGTTCGCCGCGCATTTTTTCTAATTCTCTACGGTTTTCGGCGGCAGTTGTGTAATACCATTCACAATAACGCTTCAATTCAGACCGGGTTTGAACTTCGTAGTAAAATTCTATAGTGGTGTGGTGAACTGCAAAAACTTCCTCAACTTCGGGCTGAGGTGACGGGACGATATATGGTAGTTCTTTACTCATTGGTAATTGGTCAACTATGGAGTCAGTAGATACCTGTCGATGGAATGTCTGTACAGGAGTCAGAAAAAGTGTTTGAGTTTTAATGGGATCAAAGCTGATTTTTGGCATCTTATTAGCCTTGAATAGCCCTAAAACTATCAATTTATCAAAGTTTTAGCTTTATCCAGCCAGCCCTATATAAAATAGCATAAGAATTACTTTTTTAACGTGTTCAAATGCCTCTACAACTAGAAAGTGTCACAGGTGGTTACACTACTTCGCCCATTATCCAAAATATTAATCTTTCTTTGCAAAATGGAGAATGGTTAAGTTTAGTTGGTGCTAATGGTTCGGGTAAATCTACTTTACTGAAATTAATTAGTCGCATTATTTTACCTCAACAGGGAATAGTTTTACTGGATGGGAAAGCTATTCACTCACAACCTCCCCATATAGTAGCTCAAAAACTAGCTCTTTTACCGCAACAACAACCTATTCCCGCTGGTTTAACAGTGCGTCAATTAGTAAGTTTGGGAAGAACACCTCATCAAGCTTGGTGGCAATGGGAATTAACTGGTAATGATAGGCAAAAAGTTGAAGCGGCAATTAAAAAAACCCAACTAGAAAATTTTAGCGCACGCTTGGTTGAAGAACTTTCAGGAGGTGAAAGACAACGGGCTTTTTTAGCTTTAGCTTTGGCACAAGAACCCAAAGTATTATTATTAGATGAACCAACAACTTATTTAGACATTAACTATCAATTACAATTATTAGAATTACTTAAAAATCTCAATCAACAGCAACAATTAACTATCATTACAGTTTTACATGAATTAAATTTAGCTGCCCGTTATAGTTCCCGCATTGCTTTATTAAAACAAGGTCAGCTTTGGGAAGTTGGTACACCGGAAAATGTTCTAACACCAAATAATATTGCTGAAGTTTTTGGTGTAGAATCCGTGATTATTCACACCCCTGTAGGATTACAAGTTTGTGCGGTTTCCCCTTTGTGAAAATCGATCATATTCAAATCCATGATTTTTCTAAATAAGTCCGGTATCTTGTTGTTCATATATTCTTATGACTTCCGCAGTGGTAACGCAAAAATAAACCGCAAAGGACGCAAAGGACACAAAGGAAAGAGGGTTCAAGAGATATTTTGCATCAGCGCAAAAAACCGAAGTATGTAACGAAACATAAAGTTGCCTAAAAACCTCTTCCCTCCAGCATAGCTGCCTGATCATAACGACAATTTTTAACGCCGACCTACTTACCACCCAAAATCGAATCATTATTGAATTTACTACAAAAGGGGAAGGGAGAGGCAGCCGACGACTGCTTCTCCCTTCCCGTTCATCATGATTATCATTTTTATTTTCTGTATATTTTATTCTCTGGAAGCCCCTAATGCGAATATTTTGGTCATTATTGAGATTAAATTGTCCTTATTGATAATTGATAAAATGTGTTTCCCCTGGGGTAAAGAAGGTGGGGTATAACCACTGGAAAAACCAAAGGATGTAAAAAAAGTAAAACTGCTCACCACCTTTCCCGTATTGATTTGTTACTTGTCAAACTACATTTTTAACCGCCAACTTGCTTGTGCTAGTGTACCCCTAATTATGATAAATATAAGTAGGGTAGGAATTAGGTGAAAACATTATACTTCTTACTTGAGTGTAATTTTTTATTTATCAAAGTTGAGTAGAGCTATGATCCGGGAAATTATTTGGCCAAAACCAGAAATTAGCTGTCATAATTTGAGAGCATCACATATCCAAGAATTTTGTCAATTACAATCTGAACAGTTAACCAATCAATATCCGATTTTATTAGCTCGTATTGTCTATTATGATTGTTTTTTAAAAAAACATAAAGAAATAATTAATTATTCTGAAAGCATTGAAAAAAAACTCAAAGTATCGTCAAAATTGTTGACATATCTGCGCTCAGAATTATGGTTAATAGACTATCCTGCTGTGGGACAAATTCAGGAATGTAAAATAGAGGATTGGCATTTATTTTCTTATGTATTTTCCATAGGATATAGAAATCAAAAACCAGAATATATCCAGATAATTACAGAAACACCTCTTTTCAAAAACGCAAAAGATGACATAAAAAAATCTGTCATGTTACTAAGCAAATATGCAGACCTATATTTAGACTATGGCAGACAAAAATCAGAAATTAAATTGCTAGAACAGGTACTGCATAAAGTTGGACATCAATTGCGAAACTATTTATCCTTAATAGGATTGTATGCCAACAATTTATGCTTTAGCTTAAAAAATCAGCCTGAGTATGAACAAGCAACAATCATCCGTGAAAGTATTCAAGATATAGATACTAATCTCACCGAACTGATTAATTGCGGTCAAGGTGAAAAATTAAGAGTAACTCCACAGGACTTAAGAAACTTAGTAGATGAAACTATCAAATACTTACAACCTTTACTCAATGAAAAAAAACTTAAAATATCAATTCCTGAAACTTCTACAACCCTGTTAATAGACCACTTACAAATTAAGCAAGTTTTTAACAATATCCTAAACAATGCTATTTACTTTAGTCCCGAATCAGGAACAATTACCTGTACCTGGCAGATTTTTCAAGAAGAAGTATTAATCAAGATATCCGATCAAGGAAAGGGACTATCTTCAGAAGATATGCAAAAAATATTTACTCCTTTTTATACTCGTCGTCCAGGAGGTACAGGACTGGGTTTAACCATCGCCAAAAAAATTATTCTCGACCACCAGGGAAACTTGTGGGCGCAAAGTTTGTCACAAGGTGGAGCGCAATTTTGTATCATTTTGCCTCGCCCCAAGAAAATTTAGGAGTATCAAAAATGCCTCATAGTAATCCTCTGACAGTTCTCTTGGTAGAAGACAACGAACGCTTTCGCCAAGGTCTACGCACTCTCTTGAGTTTTTATAGTAGCAATGATTCATTACCTGTAGAGGTAGTCGGTGAAGCTAACTCCTTAGATCAGGCATTAAAATTGACACAAGATAAATCACCAGATTTAATATTACTAGATTTGCAACTTATCGGTAGTGATGGTATTACAGTTTTAGTTTCTCTCAAACAAATTGCTTATGCTGGAAAAGTCTTAGTGTTATCTGCTCACCAAGAAGACGAATGGATTTTTCGAGCCATGCAAGCAGGAGCATCTGGTTATGTGTTTAAAAATCATTTAGCGGCTCAATTATCTGAAGCCATAAACACAGTAACTAAGTCAGAAATTTATCTACCTTCAGAAGTTGCTAGTCGATTTTTCCGGTTTTTTCAGACTTATTCAGATTCTTGTTTGCGTGCTTGTCATCAGCTGCACTTAACAGTAAGAGAGCAAGAAGTTTTATATTGGTTAACTCAAGGAGCTTCCAATGAAGAAATAGCCAAACATTTATATGTAACAGTTGCTACAGTTAAGGCTCATCTGACCAGTATTTTTGAAAAATTGAAAGTCAATAGCCGTACTCAAGCGATAGTTACAGCCTTAAAATTAGGACTTGTAAAAGCTTAAAGCAGCAGAATAATGTGGTTAATTTACCTGAAAATTTCTGTAGTTATAACTATTCAAACGGACATAATATTAACGTAAGTTGCTAGTTATGCAAGAAAGGCGAGAAAATGGGAACTACAAAGAGACAGAGGCTTCAAAAATCTGAGATAATACCCTCAAGATTTATTCTTTCTGCTGACTCCTGACTCCTGTACAGACGTTTCGCCGAAACGTCTCTACTTACTCCTGTCTCCTGTTCCTAACTAGCAACTTGGGTGATTTATCTAAATAATATGGAAAGTAATTTTTTAATAAATGCCAGCCTGTCTACTCAAAATCTGACCTTTACACCAGGTACTACTCCTGCTTCCTTTACAGTTACAGTCAACAACGACAGCACCCAATTTGCTAATTTTCAAATAGAAATTACAGCCGCAGGAGAGCAGCGCAATTCAGAATATCGCTGGTATAAACTTGAACCAGAAGTAGCAGCTGCTAAACCGCCAGGAGATAGTACAGACTTTCAAGTATTCATTCTGAATACACCAATCCCCGGATTTGTAGGTACTGTCAACCTCACGATCACAATTTTTTCACCACAACTAGGACAACAGCGCAGACTAACGCTGCGGTTAAAAATCGAGCGAGATAATCAACCCAACGTCTTGAATTTAGAATTGCCTGTAAGAGAATTCCAAGTTTATCCACGTAATTCTGTAGATATACCAGTGCGAGTGCGGAATTTAGGTCAACAAATGACAAATGTAATCTTGCGTTTTGTTGGTCTTGATCCAACTTGGTTAATTGGTAATGTAGAAAGACGATTTTCTTTAGATCCAGGAGGCTACACAGAACTAACTTTTCAATGTCAACCCCCATCTGTAGTTCAAGCACCCTGTCAAACCTATCCATTTACCATTGAAGCCACCAGCAATAATGGTTATCCCGCGAGTATAGCAGGTAATTTACAAGTTTTACCTGTAGGTTTCGTAGAGTTTTCTGTCACCAACAAACACCAAACAATTCCCAGTCCATCCAAATGGTTGCCTGATTGGAAATCAGATACAGCCACCTTTGAATTAATATTCAAAAATGCCAGCAACCTCGACCAAGAAATTAACATTAATCTCCAGGGAAGAGACAAAAGAGAATGCACTTACAACACTATTCCAGAAACAGCAAATTTGCATTTAGGAGAAACAAATAAAATTCTCCTCAATGTGAAAACAAAACGTCCTTGGTTGGGATTAGCAAAAACGTTATTACTAGAAGCCAGAAGCAAATTATTTGATCAACGTTTGGGTACTACAGACCCCGCAACCCAGACTTTAGAATTACAGAGTCTACCTATTATTCCCCTCTGGTTACAGCTAATGGTGCTGGGATTAATAGCATTACTTTTAGCATTACTACTCAGACCAGAGCCAGTTATGCACACTCGTTCTGTAAATTCCGTAGCTTTTAGCGGTAATGGTTTTTCTGTTCTTAGTGGTTCAGATGATTGTACATTAAGATTTTGGAGCATTAATCGCAATAACAATAGTATAGAACCAGGAAAATTTAGCTATCAAGAACAGCCAATAGCTTGTAAAAAACCACAAAAACCTAACGGTTTGTTAGCCATTACCAATGACGTTGTATATGTCTCAAACTTCATGCCAGTTGACAATGATATTGTTGCCGTTGGGTTAGATAATGGTGTGATTGAACTCAGGAATGTATCTAATCAAGGAAAAAAAAGAGAAGAACTTCAAGATCAACAAGATCCAAAAGCTATAGGTGATAGAGTCTTTGATTTAGAATTTACCAAAAATTCACGGTATTTATTTAGTGGTTATGGTAGTGGCAAAGTGAGATTATGGTCACGAACATCTACATCTCTTAACAGTGAATTTCAGAAAAAACCGCAAATCATCGACATCCAAACTCAATTAAAATTACCTTTTGAAGCTCGTGCTTTAACTCTCAGCCCAGATGATCAAACCCTGGTAATAGGAGGAAACTTTAAGCGAGTTTTATTTGGGTCATTTAATCCCAATCAACCAGATAATCAACTGCGGAATTTATCAATGCAAAAATTAGCAGGAAGAGGTAGTACAGGGCGTACAGACTATATTTGGGCTGTGGATTTTGTGCCTAAACCGCAAGGAAAAGAACAAATTTTAGCAACCGCTGATTCTGCGGGATATATTACTATTTGGAATTTAGATAAATGCCAAACTGTAACAAATGCCAGCCCCCAAAATCCAATTACCGAAGTTAATTGTCAACCATTAGATAGTTGGCAAGTGTCAAAAATGCCAGTGCGGACACTAAAATTTAGTGAAGATGGCCGTTTGCTTGTCAGTGGTGGAGATGATGGAAAAGTGATAGTTTGGTATTTAACTCAAGCATATCAACTGGATAAAACCAAAGCAGCAACAGGTCAAACAATCTACCAAAGCTCAAAGAGAATCAATAGTGTTGACTTGAAAGACAACATGATTGTGAGTGGTGGTGAAGATTTTCAAGTCAAACTACACAGTATTAGGTAAGGAATTTGATGGTATGTACGCTCAAGCCAGTCCATTACAAGTTATTATTAACCCTCCTGAGATTCAATTTGGAATGCCAGGAGATACCATTGAATTTTATGTTATTGTCATCAATCAGGGAGATCAAAGTGCTGTTGTTGACTTGTCTTTTACCTTTAATGATGAATTTAAAAATATTACTGGCTGGTCTACTCCTCCTCAAGAAAGTTTGGGAATAGCTCCCCAACAGACGAGTGATGAAGTTAAGTTTGAGTTACAAATTCCTATTGATGCTAAACCAGGAACCTATGATTATACTTTAGTAGTAGATGCTCCTCAGCATTATCCCCAACATACTCCTATCAATTTTCCTCTGCAACTGAAAGTTCAAATTAAAGAACAAACGATAATTCGTCTTAATGATCCGACTTTTTCACTCAAGCCTAGCAGCAATGCCAATAAACCACTAATTTTAAATCTCAGTGAACCTTTACAAGTAGAAGTAATAGTTGACAATCGCTCCAAATTTGTAGACCGTTTTCGCATCACTTGTCCAGATTTAGATGAAGATTGGTTCACTATTACTTATCCCACAGATGGGTTAGAAGGACCAGGATTATCACAAGTAACTGCTTTAGAACTCAACCCCGGTAGTCAGGGTCAAATCTGGCTGAGATTTCACCCACCAGGAGACACTTTAGCTGGAATTTATTCCCCGACTATTCGCTTATATTCGGAAAACTCTCCCCAGTTGGTACTGTTGGATTTGGTTTATATAGACATTAAGCCAAGTTATATTTTAGATGTCCAATTGCAGACTATTTTGGCACACGTCAGCCGTAGTCCTGCCAAATACGAATTATCAATCATTAACCAGGGAAATGTCATACGCGAATTAACATTTTACCTGGAAAGTCGAGATGAAGAACAACTGTATACCTATAAATTTCAACCTAATGAACTCAAATTGCTGCCTAGTAAAAGTGCTATGGCTAATCTGACAGTCCAACCTAGACATTGGTGGCGAAGACCTTGGTGGGGTGGGGGGTTAGTTGTCAACTTTCAAGCTAAAATTCAAGACCAAAATAATCTGCCTTTACCGAATAATTTACCTCAATTAAGTTTTGTTTGGAAACCCCGTCCTTGGTGGCAATTTTTATTATTAATTTTAGTATGTTTAGGTTTATTCGGTGGTGTAGGATTTATGGTTTGGCGGCTTTTAAACCCTGAACCTGTCACAATTAAAGAATTTGCAACTGATAGCCCTACATATATTGAAGGTGAAGCAGTAGCGTTAAATTGGGAGATTCAAAAATATCAAAATTTGCAAAACTTGGTACTAACAATTAAAGGAAATCAACCAACTCAAAAGACTTATGATTTCAGTAATGGCATTCCTGAAGAACTATCTTCTTGTCAAAAGTTAACCGAAAAATTGAGTTGTAGCAATTTTCCCACAGGAGTAAAAGCTAAAGGACAGTATAGTTTTGAATTACAAGCATCCTATCGCAAAGGATTGCCAATTTTCTCCAAAGTTGCGAAAACAGATACTAAAAGAGTTCAAGTTGAAATTAAAGAAAAACCAATAGCTGAAGTTGTAGAGTTGAAGACAGATAGACCCCAATATAGAAAAGGTGATCAGATTAATTTAAGTTGGAAAATTGCTAATCCTTTGTTGCTGAAGGAAATTAGAATCACTGCAAATGCAGAAGATGGTACATCAGCAGGTCAACCAACTATTCATACATTTAAAAATGGTAATATTGCTGTTCCTGAACTTCAGAAACAATGTCAAAAAACAGAAAATCAACAATTAGAATGTAAAAATATACCCATACTTGTATCTAAAGCTGGGAAATTTACTTTTGAAATTCAAGCTTTACCCAATAATGGCAGTGATAGAATTAGTTCTAAAAAAACTGCATCAGCAATTGAGATATTACCAAAACCATTTAGAATTATCTCTTTTACACTTAATGGTAGTGAACAACCTAATCAGGAGTTAAAAGAAGGAGAAACAGCCACTTTATCTTGGAGAGTAGAGGGAGAAGATATTCAGGTGAAACTTGATCCTTTTGGGAATGAGGAACAAGTTGGTTCACGGAAACTACAAGTTAATCAAGCCTTTCCATCTCAAATTAGACTGCAAGTTTATGATAAATTGGGTCAGCAACAATCTCAAGAAAAATCCTTTGCGATCGCAGTTATCAAACCACCTCCACCTGAACCTATATTACCAATACCTGAAATAACGCCTCCTGTACCTAGTTTTCAATAACAGTTTTTCAAGCTAAACCAAGTTGTTATTAACTTACTAACTAGCAACTTGGTTTAATAGTAATGATCTATTAATCTGTGATGTGTTTCAGATAATGCACGATCGCCTCTGCTGTTTTAAAATTAGTCGCTACTAACACCTGATTCATATTACATATTTTCAACAAAGTTTCTTCATTAGTGGGACTAGGTGCAGGGGTGAGAAAATCTCTGAGGAAAATCATAGCTAAAACATCTCCAGAACCTAGCAGGACATTAATTTTTTGATATCCTCCAGATGTTGGGGAAGGAATTTCTTCACTCACAGTCAGACCAGCTTCTTGCTTTAAAACTTCACTCACAGAAGGCCAACTAATGGTCAAGCTTTGAGAGAAAAATTCTTGGTGTTTAGCAACTAACTCAGCTAATTCATATTTCTTGCTTTCGTGAGCAATGAGGACTATATTTTTTTGAATGCTCATCTGACTATCGTCTCTCTCCGTATTTGCTTCTACATTGTCAACAGCTTGTACTTCTTCAGCTTCAGTAACTATTTCTAATTTTTCACCAATAACTACTAAATCTTCACTGACTTCTGTTGTGGAAATAGATGTTTCTGTTTCTGGTGTTTCTAATTTTTCTGCTGTAGAAACAACATCTGTTGCTGATATTTCTTCACTGAGTTCTGTTGTGGAAATAGATGTTTCTGTTTCTAGTGTTTCTAATTTTTCTGTTGTAGAGACAACCTCTGTTGCTGTCACCTCTTGATTAACTTCTTCTAAGGTTGTACTACTCAAATCAACATCTTCAGCACTATCTTCATCACTGATAACTTCCGTCACTTCTGCTTGAGGATGAATGTTATCCAGTGCTGCAACTATCACATCAGTCTGGGATTCATTCAACGTCTCTGATACTGCTTCAGTTGCTTCTACATCAACATCACTCACCACTTCTGGTGCATCGTTATCTGTAGTCGCTGCTGCTTGAACTTCACTCTCATCTGCTAAATTTTCTCCTCCAATACCATCATCTTGATCTGAATCTCCAGCTTCAATATCACTCTCAGTTGACGCTGCTTGAATGTTGATATCTCGTGGTTGTACAATTGTAAATTCCTGTATAAGTGGCGTACTTATATCAACATCTTCATCACTCTCAGCTGGTGCTGGTTGAATGTTGATATCTCGCGGTTGTACAATTGTGAATTCCTGTAAAATTGGTGTACTTAAATCGACATCTTCATCACTCTCAGTTGTCGTCACATCAGCTACTGTTGCCGATGCAGAAGCAGCAATATCTTCTGCTTCTACTGTTTCTACAACTGTTTCTACAAAGCTTCTTTCTTCTGCTATTGGTGTTGTACTTAAATCGACATCTTCATCACTTTCAGTTGTCGTCACATCAGCTACTGTTTCCAATGCAGGAGTAAGAATATATCGACATCTTCATCACTTTCAGTTGTCGTCACATCAGCTACTGTTTCCAATGCAGGAGTAAGAATATCTTCTGGTTGGATAAAGGTTCTTTCTTCTACTATTTGACTTTCAGGTACTATTTGACTTTCAGGTGCAGTTATTACCTCTTGCTCTTGTGCAGCAGGAACATCATCAACTTCAGGTGTTGTCATCTCTTCCTGAGTTGGACTGATCACTTCTTCAGTCAAGCTGCTAACTACTTCTGGTGTTGGTTCATTAATGGTAGCAACATTAACTTCTGACGATATTGGTCTAGAAAACAGTGCCGGATCTATAACCCTAAACACGGTTTCTGGTAATTGTTCCGCCGCAGGTGTCATATCTTCCATCTTCAGAAAATAATCTCCAATCTGGATAGAATCCCCGCCCTTTAAAATGTATGGCTGATTTTTTACAGCTAAGTTGTTATTAATTATTGAACCATTTCTACTACCAGTATCGCAATAATAATAATTTCCACCTTGCACAAAGAATTTACCATGTATACGACTGACATCAGGACTTTCTAAAGGTAAGTCACAATCAGGAGAACGCCCAATTATAAACTCTCCTTTTGGTATAGTTGCTACCACTAAATCGAGTTCATTTACTTCATTTTCTGTGGTTAAATAGGCTATCTTGACTTTCATATTAATTTTTGGTTAATTTTATTAATTTCTGTCACCCACCGCTGACGGCAATTATGTTCTAAATTTAGAATATCATCCTGTGACCAGTGAAAGTGATAAGCAATAAAAGCTACTTCCTCATACAAAGTGTCAGAGGGGTAGCTTATGACTCCCCCGCTAGTGCTAACTCTACCGAAAATTGAGTATTACAGTGTGGACACTGAGTAGGGATATGGGTATTACCTTGCTGATTAATTCGATTGTAAAATTCTCTGAGATAGGCAATGTCATGTAAGAGCAGTCCTTCCAGTAAATCAGGACTAACAGAGTTTAAACTCCCTAGTCTTGTAATAACGCGGGATAACATGACCAAAACGCTGTAAGCTGGATTTTCTTGAACTTTGCGCTCTTTTTGGACCCAAATTTCATCTTTAGCAGTGGCTAAACGCATGGTTCCATGACGATGCACACGGTTTTGGCTATCAATTAACCCCCGTGGCAGAGTGAAGCCAAATTCAGTATAGAGGGTGTCTTGTTTACGGGGCATAAGTCCTGATGGTTTTTCCTGATGTATTGAGTAGATTTAATTATGCAGGAGTGGTTCCTGGGAAGTTCCTTTCTCCTGTGGTAAGGAAGTTTCACCGTTCAAACCATTGATATGACGATAAAAGTCTTGCAGGTAATTTAAATCTTGGGCAAAAAAGTTTTCTACCATAGCAGGACTAACTTCAGATACAGCACCCAATTGAGTAATCACACGAGACAAGATAATAATCGTGGCATAGGCTGGGTTAGCTTTTACACGAGGGTCACGTAAAGGTGCTATCTCATCTATAGCCGTTGATAATCGCATTATACCCTTGCGGTGCAGATTGCCTTCCGAGTCTAGATACCCTTTAGGCAGTGTAAATTCAAACTCTGTTGCAAACATATTCTGCCTGATGATATGTAGGTGGGCGTTGAAATTTATCGTTGTGGCAAGGCAAAAGGCAAAAGGCAAAAGGTTTTTAGGTTTATTTACTTTTCGTTACATAGTTTGGTTTTTTCCCACCGTTCTACTTGAATTTTAGATTTTAGATTGGAGTTGATACAACAATCCAAAATCCAAAATTAAAAGTCCAAAATTCAGAACTTCTACCTCTTTCCTATTCCCTATTCCCTACTCCCTGTTCCCTTATCCATTGACTATTTCACTCGCTTAAATTCTTCATAAGCAACTTCAATTTCTTCAATTTCTATGTCACCACTGCGGGCATTAACATCAGCTATTTTATAACTAGCAGGCCAAGCACCAGCTAATTCAAATCTTGCTTGTTCTGTGCCAGCTTGGTCATAGATAGTCAAAGAAGCATTTTTGCGCTGAGTTGCCCATTTGCCTTCTTGAACGGCTTCAAACCATTTCCAGATAGCTAGAGAATTAGTCATACCTCTTTTGAGAGTGATATTCCCACTCTTGACATTACCAGGAATTTTGGTTCTGACAACTTGACCTTTCTCTGATGCACCCCATTTATTAGGAGTAACTTCAGCAATTTCAATGGCATCTTGGGTTCTTTTAAAGCCTTGACACTCTAAAAAGAAACCATCAACATTATCTTTTTGACCATCTAGTGTCAGCCCTAAATAAAATCTATGGGCGGTGAGAATTTCTGGAACTTGACCTGCTGTTTTTGGCACTTTATAATTGCTGATCAGACTAATTATTTAACACGTTTAACACCTTCGTGAACCAACTCAATAGTTTCATTGGCCATATCTCCACCAGATGCAGTTAAGGTAGGACCAGTATATTTACAGGGATAACAGTTAACAATGTTCCAACGAGCTTTTTCACTGCCTTGCTGGTCATAGGCCACTACCGAACCAGTCTTACGATTTTGCGACCACTGTCTAGGATCTCCCATGTCTTCGTTGCATTTTTGATACCATTGATACAAGTCAACGTCATCAGTTGCAATAACTTTCAGTGTAATATTGGTAAATTTCACTATTGTAGGTGTCGCTTGGCGCATGATCTTACCAGACTTAGATGAACCGTGGATATCTTGTGCTGGAGTGCTTTCAACGCCTAAACCACTAATCTCTTTGATGAATTTATCAGTAATTCCATCAGCCTCAAAGTAAAATTTACAAGCCGTTAAAAATTCGCCTGCCATACTGATTTAAACTCCTGTGCAATAAGTGATATAAAGTACGTTCAAGATGGAATTTTCTGCTACTCTTCATCTTCAATTCCATTCCACTGACTGACGCGGAAGATGACAAATTCTGCCGGTCTGACAGGACACACTCCAACTTCAATATACAAACGACCTAACATTCTGGTTTCTGGTGGGTTGAGTTCTTCGTCACACTTGACATAAAATGCTTGTTGTGGACTAGATCCAAACAAAGCACCTTCACGCCAAATCCGCTCTAAAAAGTTACTAACAGTGCGTCTGACGCGCGCCCACAAGTCTTCATCGTTGGGTTCAAAAACTACCCACTGAGTACCTAATTCAATGGATTTTTCGATATAACTAATCAATCGCCGCACGCTGATATAACGCCATTCAGTTTTATCTGGCTCAACGAGGGTTCTCGCTCCCCAAATGCGGATACCACGATTAGGGAAAGTGCGAATACAGTTAATTCCCAAGGGGTTTAATAGTTCTTGTTCCCGGAAGTTGGTATCATAACCTAAACCAATTACGCCTCTAGGTACTTCATTGGCTGGGGCTTTATAAACACCTCTGGTTTCATCAGTCCGCGCCCAAACTCCCATAATATGTCCACAGGGAGGTACAAGAATAGGATTACCGCGATCGCGTGGGTTGGCAACTTTGATCCAAGGATAATAAAGTGCAGCAAACATGGAACGACGGTTAAATCTATTCAACCATTCCACTACCTGTTGAGGTTTGACTGCTTCTGAAGGCGGATCAATCAAAACCATGCGGTTGGGTGGGTTAGGAATATCACCACTGGCTGAACCTTCGCACATACTAATCATCAATTCCATGATGCCGTGGACTTGATCTAAATTCAACACTTGCGTTTCATAAGCTCGCATTAAATCAGGACAGGCCAACATGGTGATTTCATCTATTTCAAAAATCCCCCGTACCCCTGTACGGTCATCACGTACACCTTCTAAATTGCTGGAAAATCTATCGACGGGAACAGCTACAATCGGTGGTGCTAGTTCATATTGTCCATTAGCCGGACGGCGAGACAAAGGCTGTCCAGCTTGAGACATATCTTGCACCTGAATATACATAGAATTTCTCAAAGCCGCTACTGCATAGGTGGCTGCTTGGGGTGCGGCTTCCCGGTTCATGCTTAAGTTCTCGTATTGCTCCAGAACTTCATCACCCCGGCGAATCTGCACAGAAAAATACTCACCCGTATTGGGTGGGGCTTCACCTTCTGTACCTTCTGGTAAAGCGCGAGGACCACTATCGGTAATTAAAATATTGACTGCTCCACTGGCTGCTTGTTCAGGACGCAGAGCAAAACGCAGTGTTGGCCGATTACCTCTACCAGTAATTGTGAGAATGGCTGGTTCTGGGCTGGAGGGTTTAGGTGCGCCTGGTAACTGAGTACCAATACTTGTTACCCAGCAACGACCACCACCATTCATAAAGTAGCCATAAACAGCAAAAGGTAAGTAGGCGTTAAAATCAGTGAACCCATCAGAATTAGGACGGGCAAAATAGTTGAGATATTGCGTCCAATTAGTCACCAACATGGGCTTAAATAATTCAGCCCCATCACGCACATCTTCTGTAAACCCAACAAAACCAGCGATCGCCGTACTCACACCTTCAATTGGTCTGCTCCCACGGTCAATTTCTTCAATATAGACACCGGGAGCAAAGTAATCAAGTCTGGCCATAAAAGCATCTCCTAGTTGGTAAACACCTAAAATTATTCAAGAGTTAGTAAGATTTCTTTGAAGGTATAATTTTGGCTATCGACCAAGATATTGACATTCTGGGGTAAATAGCCAGGACAATGGACTGTCAAAACATAATTACCTATACGTAAATCTTCAAAAAAGAAAATTCCTTCTTGATTTGTCAATACAGATTTTTCAGTTTTGACGACAGCAACTTTTGCATCTACCAAAGGCTGATTAGCTACCGCACTTTTCACAATTCCAGCGATCGCTACTCGTCGTCTAGTAGCAACTGAGCCGTTACCATTGCCATAAAATTGGTTTTGTAAATTGAAAATTCTTTCCGAAACCAATGGTACAGGAATCGACTGTGGCTCGAAGGGTACTGTTACCGTTAAATACAAGCCAGGACGCAAGGGTACATTCAGCGCACTCCATAAAGAGCCAACCTCAATTGCTGGATCAAGCGCAACTGTCATAGACAAATTGCCATAACCCCGCAATTCTGGAAACAAAAAATCCTCTTGCAGAGAACGATGACGCAATAGCACATTCAAAGCTTCACTTAACAAGTGATGCTCACCTAAAGTAGTTCTATCCCAAGCTGTCAATAATATGGAGACATCAAACCAACTAGGTGACCAATTGATCATGGCAGGTTCCTGACTGTTGCTCAGTTTGCGTTCCACTTGTCTGCCGGAATGTTGTATTTGTTTGCTCTCACGTAAGTCATAAACATACAAATTGAGAGTAGGTCCTGCACCCTCTTCCCGGCGATGACTGGGATGACTAAAGTCAATTTGCTCGGTACTGGTAAGTGAGGTTCCTCCAGCTAGAATTTCTGCTAATGTTTGAACAACAAAGATAAGCATGAAAGTGTTTGGCTGGTAGCTAATCCAGATGCTTATAGCATATCTGGATTAGTCGTTTAAATGTAATTAGACTTTTGTCGATAATTTTTTGATTAGTTCAGATATCAATACTGTTCAGTTAAGGAAAAAGAGAGGGTAAAAACAAGAGAAAAGAGTTTATATTTTTGTTAAGAAAACTAACATTTGTACCTGCTGCTTGATTGCTAATTTTTTACTTTGCTTCTTTTCCACTCAGCTTCCCTGAGTCTTTTTGTGTTTTTAGTCTAAAGTCCAGTTATTAAACAGAAGCGAAAACCTGAATTTAGATTAATTGTTGCACCTTTTCCTAACCTGCAACGTGGGACTGACCAGTTTTTTTTCAACAATTTTCTCAAAGTCCCTTAACACAAGTCTTACAGCCTTAACCTGTCACCAATATATAGCAGCTAGCTGACGTTATTGGTTATTTTCGGTTGAGTTCGGTTCACTAGGTGAATCTTGAGAACCAGAATTTGAGAGCAAGAAAAATATCAATATTCCTGCCAGACAAGCTAATACAATTGCTAATCCGACCCACATATTTCGCCCAAAAATGTGGGAATTTCTGGGGTTAACTAACTCGTCTAGCTTTGGTTGAAAGATTGTGTGATCTGTTGTGTTGTTACGACTTTGAGAAACTATAGGTCGTGCCTGATACAAAGTTTTCTCTAAATTGCTGGCTTGTTCATTGTTGATTTGCCAATTTGCTGGACTTGGACTAGGCTTTGGATCGGGTGAAGGGCGGGGTTGGAGAATTGTCCCTTCGGGTGGCTGTGGTTGGGGTGGCTGTAGAGGTCTAGGTACTGTTTCGTTATTGGT
>RDYJ01000087.1 GCA_004293145.1 Nostocales cyanobacterium
TTGGTAATTGGTAATTGGTAATTGGTAATTGGTAATTGGTAATTGGTAATTGGTAATTGGTAATTGGTAATTGGTAATTGGTAATTGGTAATTGGTAAGGGGGAAAAATAAAATTGATTACCCAGTCCCCAGTCCCCAGTCCCCAGTCCCCAGTCCCCAGTCCCCAGTCCCCAGTCCCCAGTCCCCAGTTACCTATTAGCAAAACGGTGAACAGCGAATAAGCTACCCATTAATCCTACAGTTGCGCCAAAACCCAGGAGAATGAGGGGTAATAGCAAGGTTTGGGAAAAAGTTAGCTGTAAACCGTTGCTAATAAATTGGATAAACTCAGGTTGATTGGCTAGTAAGCGGTTGATAAATTGTTGAGTGACAGAAATAAAACTCCAAGCGATCGCTCCTCCAACCAAACCAAAGGAAATTCCTTGTAAAATAAATGGTAAATAAATCCAAGCAGTAGTAGCACCTACCAATTGCATGATTTCAATTTCCCGACGACGTGCCATAACAATGAGGCGGATAGTAGTTGTGGTGACAGCGATCGCGGTTAAAGTTAAAATAATGGTAATGGTTAAAGTCAGCCAATTTAAACCCCGATGTAATTGGGCTATACGTTTTACAGCTTCATCGACATACTGCACCACATCCACACCTTGTATTTTTGCCAACTGTGTGGCTAAATTGGCTACAACTTGGGGATTTGCGGCTTTTACCTTGATTTCATCCACCAAGGGATTACCCCCTAGTTGCTGGTTAGCACCTTCAATATCAGTCAAACCTAGTTCTTTAACTAACTTCGTCCAAGCTTGATCCTTGGTAATGACTTCTACTCCCGCCACATTGGGGATATTTGCTATCATTGGTTCAAGATTAACAGCTTGAAAACCAGATTCCAGATAAACCGATAATTCCAACTGACTACCGAACTGGTTGAGGAGTCTTTCAACTTGCCAAGAAGTTTGCAGACTTAACCCAAACAAAAATAGTAACACTGTCACGGTGCTGACAGCAGCCCAATTCATCCAACCTCCCCGCAATAACCCCAGGAAAGTTTCTTTAAGTAGATAATCTAGTTTGGTAAAAAATTTAAGCATAAATTTGGTAATTGGTAATTGGTAATTGGTAATTGGTAATTGGTAATTGGTAATTAATTATTCACTGTCACCTGTCACCTGTCACCTGTCACCTGTCACCTGTTCCCTGTTAAGAGTTCCCTGTTCCCTGCCAACTAACGATAGAATTAAATTAATCAGACATTCATCATTAAGCCACAAGAATCATGCCCTCTGATATTGCTGTAGAGAAGAAAAAGTTAAAAAATCCACCTTTGAAGCTTCATTATTTGGGCGATCGCGTCCTGCGTCAACCCGCAAAGCGCGTGACAAAAATAGATGATGAACTTCGCCAACTGGTGCGGGAAATGCTGCAAACTATGTACAGCGAGGATGGTATTGGTTTAGCTGCACCCCAAGTCGGAATTAATAAACAACTGATTGTCATCGACTGCGAACCAGACAAACCAGATATACCGCCATTGGTATTGATCAACCCTGTGATTAAACAGGTTAGCAGTGAGCTTTGTGTAGCTCAAGAAGGCTGTTTAAGTATCCCTAAAGTTTATTTGGATGTCAAACGCCCCAAAGTTGTAGAAATTGCTTATAAAGATGAATATGGTCGTCCTAAGACCTTAAAAGCCGATGATTTACTGGGAAGATGTATTTTACACGAGATGGATCACCTTAATGGTGTGGTATTTGTGGATCGTGTAGATAATTCCTTGACTTTGGCACAGGAACTATCTAAAAATGGCTTCTCATATCAAGCCGTAAAACCAGTAGCGTAGGGTGGTCTAGTTGTGTATTTAACTCCAAAAAGCGGTTTATTTTTAGGCGGTTCTTGTTTTACAGCGATCGCTGCTGTCGGTTCTGTGTTTGAACTGGGTTCTGGACAACCAGATTTAGGTGTCCAAACTACTGCCATTATCCTGGCTTTGAGCATTCCTCTCACCGTATTATTTTTTATTGCGGCCGTCAAGGATGCGCGGGCTAACAACTCTAACTAAATGAAATCAGGACTTAAGCTTTGAGCATAAAGAAACAAACCGCAAAGGACGCAAAGAACACTAAGAAAAGAGGGTTTTAGAGAGTTATTTCGTAAGTCCTATAGAATGAATCCTGGCAATGTTTAATGTTGTTTAGTTTTCTCTAATTGCTTGAGAATAGCTAACATTAAATCAGAGGAAGGTACATAAAAAAGGTAAGAGGATGAAAGAGAAATGTAAAATTCAGCCTTTTACCTTTTATTTTTCTTTGATATTTGAAAAATAGCGCCAAAAAAGGACTAAAAAAAATTGATAATTTTGCTTTTATAAAGGGTTGCTTTTTCTATTTCTTAGTGGTAGGATGATTTTAGATAAATTAAATAATGGAACTCAGCTTGACTTAAAAATTTTGGTTACACTCCATTATATTAGAATAATACCGCGCCTCCAGCAAAAAGTCAACAACCCAACCAAAAAAAATGGCGCGACGGGAGAAAAAAAGCAAAAATGCTATCAACATCGACTCAACTATTTAGACTGTCCCAAGGACATCTCAACTTATTAACAGCTTGTCCTCGTAAATTCCAGTATACCTATTTAGAACAACTTGCTACACCCACAGATCCCCAACAAGAAGAATATCAGACCTTGGGTAGTAGCTTTCACCTGCTGATGCAGCAACAAGAAATGGGTTTACCAATTAATAGTTTTCTGGAACGGGATAAAGAAGATGAAAAATTGAAAACATTGAAAACTTGGATGACAGCTTTTAGTAAAGTTGCACCAGAAATATTAACACCAGAAATCAATAATCAAACTTTTCGAGAGAGTGAACATTATCGTACTTTGCAAGTGCAAGATTATTTAATCACAGTAATTTATGATTTATTAATTGCAGATCATGAAAAAGCACAGATTTATGATTGGAAAACCAATCCTAAACTACCAAAAAAAGATGATTTAGCTAAAAATTGGCAAACCAGACTTTATATGTATGTTTTAGCAGAGACTAGTGAATATTTGCCCAAAAACATATCTATGACTTACTGGTTTTTTCAGGCTAAAGACCAACCTAAAAATATTGAATTTAAATATGATACTCAAGAACACGAACAGACAGGGAATCAACTCAATCAATTGTTAAAAAAATTAACGAATTGGTTAGAGAATTACGAAAATGGTGAACCATTTCCGCAGATAGGAGAATCTCAAACCTGTGATTATTGCCAGTTTGCTAAACGGTGCGATCGCTTCGCTGACGGGAGGTATGGCTCAAAAACACCAGAAGCAGCGTTAACTAATTATATATCTAATCTTGATATTATTGAAGAAGTATCACTATAGCAGGGAGATATTAACAGAGAACAGGTTACAGAAATGACTTGATCTTGTGTCTTGCATGAGTACCTTTTGCCACTGACAAGTGACAAATAACAGCTGACAACAGCTACATAACTTCATTATAACAATTGAGGAGTTAGATTGAAATGATGAATTCATGGTTTCGTTTTTGGTGGTATTGGTTAATTATTACCACCTGTGGACTAACTATATTTAGTCTTAGCTTAGTCATCTTCCCAGATTTTATGCAATCAGTCTTTAATGCAATATTTTTTTCAACATCTCAAGCACAAACTACCTTTAGTGAAGTTGCAAATTCTTACATTAAATTTATCTGTGGTTTGCTTGGTGCAGTTATGATTGGTTGGAGTGTGACTCTTTTCTTAATCTTAGCAGGTCCATTTCGCCGTAGACAAATTGAGGCATGGTACGCTATCACAGGATCAATACTTATTTGGTTTATGGTAGATAGTTCATTTTCCCTATCAACAGGTTTTTGGCAAAATGCTGTTTTAAACATGATATTTTTCGTATTTTTTGGAATTCCTTTAGCTGTGACATACCGTGATTTTATCAAATGATAACCTCATTAAACTGCCCCAGAAAATTTATATCACAAATTAACCCTAATAGTTATGAAAGCCTTTGATGAAACCGACACCATTTATGCCCGGGACTTAGGAATTGACGATATTGCACCTGTTTACCACTTAGGCGAAGAATTATTTACCAGTGATTTATATCCTTATTTGTATCGCACCTGGGATGAATGGGAAGTAATTGGACTTTATAACACAGATCCAGAATATTGCTTAGTTGCAGAAACAGAAAGTGAACTTGCAGGATTTATTTTAGGAACAATTATTAGTAAAGCATCTTGGACTTATGGTTATATTTTGTGGTTAGGAGTAAATCCCAAATTTCAGCGTCAGGGAGTAGCAGATAAACTAGTTGATAAAGTTGTAGCGCGAATGATTGAAGATGGGGCGCGGTTTATGTTAGTAGATACAGATCCTACGAATATACCAGCAGTGAAATTTTTTAATCGCAAAGGCTTTGGTAACAATCGCCAACATATTTTCTTATCAATGAATTTGAGTAAACATCCATATTATGGCAGATTGATAGATTATGAACATCAAAAAGCCGAAAGGGCAGGTTATAAGCGCACACGTCCTACTATTCGTTCTCGTAAATCAGAAGGCATTCCCGGGGAAATAGCTATTAATCCCTTAGCGAATGAATCACCGATAGATTTAATGATCAATGATGAATAAATTTGGTCAGTTGGCAGTAACAAAGGGCAGAATTTTTTAATTTTTAATTTTTAATTAAATGCAGTGGAATTTAGTAGAAACAGAACAACTTCCTGAGTGGTTCATGCAAGCAGTTAAACAGTACACACCGCTATCTAGTGGAATGTTTGCTGCCCAATTACTTTGGCAAAGAGGGATACAAACTGAATTACAATTAGCAAATTTTGTTAATTATCAAGCTTATCAACCTGCGAGTCCTTATGAATTTGGACAAGAAATGGATTTGGCAATGCAACGGTTAAAAAAAGCGGGTGAAGCTGGTGAAAAAGTTGCAATTTGGGGAGATTTTGACGCTGATGGTATTACCTCAACTGCTATTTTATGGGATGGTTTAGGACAATTTTTTATTCAAAATCAGCAATTAACTTATTATATTCCCAACCGCTTAACAGAATCTCACGGACTTAATTTAGCAGGAATTGATAATTTAGCAAAACAAGGTTGTCAATTAATCGTCACTTGCGATACAGGAAGTACAAATATTGATGAAATTATTTATGCACAAAAATTAGGTATTGATGTTATTGTTACCGACCATCATACTTTACCTGCGGAACGTCCTCCAGTCGCTGCAATTATCAATCCTCGTTATTTACCAAAAGAACATCCATTATTTCATCTGTCTGGGGTAGCAGTTGCTTACAAATTAGTGGAAGCATTATATAAAACTTTGCCAGACGTACCACAAAATCCCTTAGAGGATTTATTAGATTTAGTAGCAGTGGGATTAATTGCTGATTTGGTACAATTAAATGGTGATTGTCGTTATTTAGCGCAATTGGGAATTCAAAAATTACAAGCTGATTATAAAAAACCAGTTGCAGAACGAAGAAGACCTGGAGTAGGGAGATTATTAGAATTATGCCAGAAAAGTGGCGATCGCCCCACAGATATTTCCTTTGGTTTGGGTCCTCGTATTAATGCTGTTAGCAGAATTCATGGTGATGCTAGGTTCTGTGTGGAACTATTAACAAGTCGAGATATTCAACGCTGTCATCAACTTGCAGAAGAAACAGAATTAGCTAATACCAGACGCAAATCTTTACAAAAAGATGTCCAAAATCAAGTATTTAAAAAACTCACTCAATTAGATTTATCAACTACTAGTGTGATTGTTTTAGAAGATCCACAATGGGCTGTAGGTGTGTTGGGTTTAGTTGCCGGTCAAGTTGCCCAAGAAACAGGTCGGCCAACAATTTTATTAAGTACAGAAATTGGAGAATCACAGCCAATTTTCGCACGTGGTTCTGCCCGTTCAATTAATTCCGTCGATTTATATCAATTAGTTAAAGAACAAGCACATTTATTGCATCGTTTTGGTGGACATCCCTTTGCAGCAGGTTTAAGTTTATCAGTTGAGAATATTCCCTTATTTACAGATGCAATTAATCAAAAATTACGACAATCTTTAGGGGTAATTAATCTTACACCTACAGTCCAAGCTGATTTGGAGGTGACAGTTGCAGATTTAGGTAAAGATTTATTTTTAGAACTGAAAATTTTAGAACCTTGTGGAATGGGAAACCCTGTTCCCAAGCTACTTATTAAAAACTGTTGGTTTGAAAATGCTAGACATCGAAATCAACAAGATTTACAAGGAAAGAAAATACAATATATTAAAACAGAGTTTGATATTCGTGATAATTCTAGTCAAAACCCTTTTCCGGGGATTTGGTGGGGACATTATCAAGAAGAATTACCCACAGGTAAATGTGATTGTATCGCAGAAATAGACTATAACAGTTTTAAAAATCGCTATGAAATTAGATTAATTGCTGTGCGTTCTAGTGTTGAACTAGAAGTTAAATCTGAGAGATCAGAGATGATTCTAGATTGGCGAAATCAAGATTATGCACAATTTAATGAAAATAACTCAACATTGATTATTAAAGATTGCCCAACAAGTTGGGATGATTTGCGGGTCTGGTTGAGAAAGTCGGTTTATCAGCAACAGAAATTAGCTATAGCCTGGTCAAAACCACAAAATCAAACACCTCAAGAAATTTGGTTGAAATTGGTAGGAGTTGCTAAATTTCTCAATCGAACAAATCAGCTAGTAACCCGTGTACAAATTTTAGAAAAACTCAGTATCAGCGATCCAAGTTTACATTTAGGATTTCAAGCTTTAAAATATTTAGGTTTTACGGTTCAACGGGAAGATCGTTATTTACAAATTACTTGGGATGGAGATATTAAACATGAAATTAAAGCTGATCATACTATTAATCAATTTTTAGCCGCAGTCAGGGAAGAACAATTTCAAAAGGAATATTTTGCCACAGTTCCTATATCTAGGATTCAGCAGGTGGCAGGTGATGTGTATTTTGGCAAAATTTAGATTATTCTAAAAAGGCAATTTTTTAATTTTTAATTGTCCCTGGTGTTCACAGTTAAAACCACGTTGTTCCCAAGCTTGCATATCTACATCAGCCAGCCTAGTTACTTGTGAGCATTGAGGAGAAATGACTTGACTTAAAACCGCCCAGAATAAGCTACGAGTAATATCTAATACAGTTTTTAGTATAGATTCCCGATTCCCTGGAATGCCTTTTTCCTGAATAACATCAGGCTCTACCCAGATGCCATGAGCGCCCAAAAGAATTTGTGCCATTAATTTAGCTCGTAAGCCGTGAGTTCCAGAAGTAATTAATTTTACTTTACGCACTTTCCAGTGGCGCAAAATTGGCAGACCATAATAAAAATTTTCAAAAGTAGAATAAGCGCAATTCTCCAAGCAAACGTTTTGTAAATCTGCTACTTCCCGCTGAAAAATTAACCAAATACAGGGGGCTGGAGAACCTTGAGAAATTAAAATCGGTATTTGTGGAGATTGTTTTGCTAGTTGAGCGACATAAATTTCCCGACGAATGCTACCCCCAAGCACAAAAAACGCATCTACTGGCTGCGAAGAAGCAGAAACTAAGGTTATGGTAGTGAAAGTTAGCCAACTCAGCAGGATCAAGCACAACCCAACAGCAATATTTTGTAACAGATGCCACAATTTTCTCGATTTACACTGCCAGAAAACTGAGGATTTTATGGTAAATTTGTGCTTCATAACATAGAAATTTAAAGCTTTATTGTCTACTATTGAAAAATCCTGCCATCAAGTCAACAAAGTGCTATCTTAGGAAAAGGATTCAGGCTGTAAAAAGAAAGCAGTGATGACTGTCACCGCAATGCTGTGGTTATTTTTACAGTAAAACCACCAAATCCTATGGATAACTATTAATAAAAAGACAGGAGTTTCCACATCATTTACAAAGGAAAAAAATGATGGATTAAATATAGCTCACAAGTAGAGTATAAAAACTTAAAAATTTCTCAGGAAAACCTGATTGCTAAACTGTCAAGAATACAATTATTCCAGCTGATATACATGAATCAATCTGCGAAACGTCACTCACCGCTCCAAGCAGCCTTGATTGGTGGAGCGATCGCTACAACTGCCACTATATCTGTATTTGGTCAAGCTTGGACACGGTGCGTTCATGCTGCTTTACAAGATAGCCCAAAAGCGTTAGTTGACCAAGTATGGCAACTGGTGAATCGTGAATATGTTGATGGTAAATTTAATCAACAAGATTGGCAAGCAATTAGACAAAGCCTATTAAGCAAAGACTATACTTCTAACGACCAAGCTTATGTAGCTATCCGCCAAGCTTTGCAAAGATTGGGTGATCCTTATACGAGGTTTCTGGATCCAAAGCAATTTGAAGCTCTGACCAGTCAAACATCTGGGGAAGTGTCTGGAATTGGTATTCGCATGGAAATCAACGAAAAAACCAAGCGATTGACAGTTGTTGAACCCATAGATAATTCTCCAGCCCAGAAAGCAGGTATTAAAACCGGGGATGAAATTGTCGCCATTAACGGTAAACCCACTCTGAAAATGAACGTGGATGATGCCTCTAATTTGATTCGCGGTAAAGCTGGTACTGCTATCACCTTAAGACTGGTAAGGCCAGGAAAAAATGAGTTTGATGTCAAACTGACAAGGGCAACTATCGAAGTTCCCACAGTGCGTTATACCCTCAAACAAGAAGGTGGTCGTCGGATTGGCTATATTAAGCTCAGAGAGTTTAGTGGCCACGCGGCTGATCAGATGCGACGAGCAATTCGTGACTTGAACAGTCAAAAAGTTGATTCCTATGTATTAGATTTGCGAGGAAACCCTGGGGGTTTGTTGCAAGCCAGCATTGAAATAGCGCGGATGTGGTACGACAATGGTGGGATTGTCAAAACTGTAGACCGAGTCGGAGGTAGTGAAGAAACTAAAGCTAATCGTACAGCCCTAACAAATCGACCCTTAGCGGTGCTTGTAGATGGTAATTCCGCTAGTGCTAGTGAGATTCTCACCGGCGCACTTAAGGATAATAATCGGGCGGTAGTTGTGGGTAGCCAAACCTTTGGTAAAGCTTTGGTGCAGTCAGTTCATGAACTTACAGATGGCTCTGGTTTAGCTGTTACCATTGCTCATTATTACACCCCCAAAGGCACAGATATCAACAAGAAAGGGATTACACCTGATATTCAGCTAGATTTGACGGAAGCACAAGAGCGTCAATTGGCTGCTAATCCCAATTTAATTGGAACTTTGAGTGATCCACAATATGCACGTGCTATTGCTGCGCTCTCTAATACAAAATTTGCTCAACCTTTAGCACCTACTCAAACCTCCCAGCCTCTGAGTGTTCGGGCTGAAGATTTGAAATTGTAGAGAAAGCATCAAAAAAATAAGATCCTTAATTTCTGACATCAATTCATAATTAATTTATGGACAATATCCCCGATTTCTCCAAGGAATCGGGGATCTGATAGTATAAATAGTAATAATATTCATAAGTAAGCGATATTTTCAGATTTATGAATCATCAGCCAGTTGCAGCAACTACCGCTCAAAGCTTTTTCCCCAAGGTGTCGGTGGTGATTCCTATTTATAATGGTGAGGGCGATTTACCAGACTTGTTGAGTTGTTTGTTGTCGCAAACTTATCCAAAAGATCAGGTAGAGTATTTGTTGATAGATAATAATAGCAGCGATCGCACCCTTTCCATTCTCAACACAACCGCTGAAAATTCACCCATTACTATTCACCCTTTAAGCGCAAATAATATTCAAAGTTCTTACGCAGCCCGCAACACAGGTATTAAAGCCGCCACTGGTGAAATTATGGCCTTTACCGATGCAGATTGTCGTCCTCAACCCCAATGGTTACAAACATTAATTCAGCCTTTTATTAATTCGGAAGTTGTAATTGTTGCTGGAGAAATTGTAGCATTACCAGGGAAAAGTTTATTAGAACAATTCGCAGATAAACAAGAAACTTTATCTCAAAAACATACCCTTGCCCACAAATTTTGTCCCTATGGACAAACTGCAAATTTAGCTATTCGTCGTCATATTTTTAAAACTTCAGGTTTATTTCGTCCCTATCTGACCACAGGGGGAGATGCGGATATTTGTTGGCGCATTCTCCAAGCTAATCTTGGTAAATTAGAATTTGCTCCCGAAGCTATTGTACAACATCGTCACCGACTAACATTGAAAGAATTAGCCAGTCAATGGCGGCGATATGGGCGTTCTAATCGCTATTTACATGAATTGCATGGGATAGAATTAACACGAGAAATGAAAACAAAAGAATATGCTTATATTCTGCTGCGTTGGTTATTAAAAGAAGTTCCCAGGGAAAGTCTTAAAAATCTGATTGGTAAAGCTAGTTTGGTGGATTTATTAAATACTCCTTTAGGTTTATTTACTGGTAGAGAAAGAAGTGTTGGACAAAGAAAAGCGCAATTACCAGAAAATGCCAAAATGATTGAATGGATGTAGCCAAGAATTCAGGAGTCAGGAGTCAAAATAATTTTAGATTTTAGATTTTAGATTTTAGATTGGAAATGACAAAAACAATTCAAAAATCAAAATCTTATCACCAATTACCCATTACCAATTATGGTTAAAGTTAACAATGCAGAAGAATTATTAAATCTTTATGCAGCGGGAGAAAAAGACTTTCAAAATTCTGATTTAACTGCTGCAAATCTCCAAGGTGCTAATTTGAGGTATATAAACTTAACTGGTGCTACTTTAAAAAGAGCAGATTTAAGTAGTGCAGATTTAAGAAATGCGCTGTTATTAAGAGCTAATTTAAGTAACGCTATGCTGAATAAAGCTAATTTGAGTCAAGCGAATATGACACGCGCTGACTTGAGTCGTGCGGTGATGACAAAAGCAAATTTCACAAAAGCAACTATGCTGCGAGTTGATTTAAGTGGTTCTATTCTTTTAGAAGCAAATTTAGAAAATGCACGGTTACGGGAAGCAAATTTAAAAGATGCAAATCTGCGGGGTGCAAATTTAGAGAAAGCTAATTTTACCCAAGCACAATATAATTACAAAACTCTTTTTCCAGAAGATTTTGATCCAGTTAAAGCTACAAAAACATTTTATCCAGATTATCCCATTCCTACTAATGTTAATGATGCGGAAGGTTGGAATTATTTCTGGAAATATATAATTTCTATGTATCCAGAGGAATTACTATTTGATTTATTTGATGATAGTGATTTTCTGATACCTTTTCTGAAAAAACTTGGTTATCAAACTATCCTGTGTGCTGGTAATGGTATTTCTTTGGAACCTTATGCTTTAGCTTATGCTGGCTTTGATGTTACTGCTTTGGATGTTTCAGGTTATGCCAATCAATATGTATCCAATTATAAAATTAGTGATAAAGAATTAAAGTATATCTCTTATTTTTCTGATTTAAATATAGAGGAGATATCAACAGAGATTTTGCAGAAAGTAAAAACTGTGAAATTTGTCACGGGCAGTATTTGTGATGCTGATATTTGTCCTGGTTTATTTGATGTAATTATAACTCGGCGGACAGTGCAACTTTTTAACATCATTTCCCAGGAACAAGTAATAGCGGCGATGCAATCTTTGTTAAATCGTTTAAGTCCCACAGGATTACTTATTAATCATGGACATAATGCTTATGCAATCAATGATTTTTTACAAAATTGGCTTTTAAGTCGAGGTATATTTGCTTCTAATAAGATTAATGATAAGTTGCAGCATCAAAATCAGAAATTTGTTTATTTTAAAGGTACTTCTGGTTAGCTACACAGCATAAATTGATACTAGATTAAAACGGAATAGCAAAACTCCCTTGTCTCTAGTACCCAATCCTGACCAACTTTCGCTAAATTAGAAAAAGGATATCAACAGTAAATCTAAGGGAATTTTCAATGTCAGCACAACTGTTACTGGTAGATGATGAACCAGGGTTAAGAGAAGCCGTCAAAGAATATTTGCAAGAAAGCGGCTTCAGTGTTCAAGTTGCCAGTAACGCCCGTGAAGGTTGGGACTTGATGCAACACAATACACCTGATTTAGTGATTTCTGATATCATGATGCCCCAGGTGGATGGCTATCAGTTCCTGAAGCAACTGCGAGATGATCCGCGCTTCCAGGCATTACCAGTGGTATTTTTAACTGCTAAAGGCATGACAGGCGATCGCATTCAAGGTTATCAAGCAGGTGTTGATGCTTATTTGCCCAAACCCTTTGACCCAGATGAATTAATAGCCATTGTGGAAAATTTGCTCACCCGTCGCACTGCTCAAGCACCAGCTATAGGTGAAGAGAGTGAAAATATGGACATTGCCAAATTAGCACATGAAATTTCCAAAATTAAAGATTTGTTAAGTCCAAGAACTGGTATTTCTCAAACTCCACCTCCATTCAAAATCGATTTAACCCCCAGAGAGCAAAGTGTATTAAACCTGGTAGCGCAAGGATTGATGAACAAAGAAATTGCTCGCCGTTTGGAAACAAGTGTCCGCAACGTCGAAAAATACGTCAGCCGTTTATTTAGTAAAACAGGCACTAATAGCCGTACAGAATTAGTGCGTTTTGCTCTAGAACATGGACTAGCTCAATAGTGCAGAAGGTTAACACCATACTAAGCACCATTGTCAAGAGGCGTTACGGCGACGATTTTCGTATTTAAACAGTTGGTAAAATGCACCTGGTTGAGTTTGCTGCCAAACTCTACTAAATAGGTTCATATACTGGAAATAGAACCCTAATTTTTGTGAAATTTCCCTGAGCTATAAATTGAGACAACCCTAACCCAGATTTTAAGCACGAGATGACCGCATGAACGGAAATCAATTTTTTTGTAGTGCAGCGGGCTGGAGTTAATGTAGATGCTGACTTGAACTTCTTGGTGATTTTCTGGTTGTGGTTGTAGAGTCAGATTATATGGCAACCGCCAAGTGGTTAGGGTATCAACATGATGACACAACTAAGATATAAACAGACTTTCAAGTTTGTCATCTGTCAGACCTTTGGTCAACGCCACTTGCTGTATGCTCGAAAATCCGTCCACCACAGTGGCTTACCTGTCACATATCACCTGTCACCGGCTGTAATTTTAGTTAGGCGCAGACGCAGATAAAACATTTGCTACTGCTCAACACTAAATTTCTAACTATTGGCTGTTATCAGCAAAGTTTCTTAATCGCATCAGCTGTCGTCTCATTTGAGGTGAGGCTTTAAATTCAGAAACCTCCTGCGCTTTCACAGACGCTTGCAGTGTTTCCAAGAAGTCATCAGATCCTTCAGTGAGCGCGTCTAGCAGCACCTGCAAAAGTTGTTCGCGATCGCCCAGCAGACTCTTTTCCTCAATCAAACGGAACTTGAGATGTATTTCACACTCATAAACACCTACTTCGAGATTATTGACTTGGCGCGGTAATGCTTTGGAGTTCATAGTCTTGAGGATTCCTTTACTTGGTGTTTATACAGGTGAGGAGCTAAAATATCCAGAAAAAAAATTCTTCATATTTCTTTTAAATACAAAGAAGTATCTGAATGTGTGATTATTTCCTCATTCATCCAGTTTGCATTCAATTTCTTACTCCCCCCTATTTTGATTCCAACTCGATTTTTACTGTCTAGGTTTTGATGTTCCTGTCGTAGTTATGGCATATCTAAGTCATACACTATTATTCAGTTTTTAAGATTCTATACAATAAAGTTTCTGTAAGAACTTGTCCAACCTTTTTAAAAGTTTTTACATCAACTTTATCTAAACGTCAATAACCACTTTACGTGTTACAACAAAATTGGTAATTTTACTTAAATAAAATAGCTACTATTTTTCCTGTTTTCAAAGCTAGATAAGGTTATGAGCAGTTTAGATGAAATTATTAAAGGTGCGCTTTTTGGTCAGTAAATTTAGGAGGGGTAAACAAGTAAATTTATGAACTCTGCAAATTCTTTTCTGGAGAATCACATAGGTAATGAACTATATTATTTTAGCCCAGAATTTAACAAAGTAGTAGTTTTAGTTTTAAATACTACTCGCTCTACTGAGAAAACGGTTTGAATTTGAGCATTTGGCATCCTTCTCAATCATGTCATCAACTTCCACAAAACATCAGTTTGATTTTTGGACTCTTGTCCGGTAGTTTGTTTAAGCGAGTTTGCTTATGCTTCATGGCGATCATAATTATTTTTTGATTTTTTTTCAGCATTTCTTGAGATTTGCTCAAGTATGTTCATCATCAGATCCCACTATTCAACTGACAGGGTTGAAAGCCTGTGTGTGTCTGAGTTTAATGATGAGTTGGAGTCATCACCAACTTGGCGGTTGCCATAAATCGACTCAAAAGTCAAAATTAGAGAACTTTTTGCCTCCTGATCAAAATTAAAGCTGCGCTCAAAGCTTGTAAGCTGAGACAATTAAGCTCAGACATAGCAGTTAAAATGATTGCAGTGTAATTAACCGAAATCTTACACCTTTTTATGGATAACCCGATGCTGCTCAAGTCCACAACCCGTCATATTCGCATTTTTGCGGCGGAAATGGACAAGGATGAATTAGTTCCTAGCAATCATGTCTTGACATTAGATGTGGACCCAGACAACGAATTTAACTGGAATGAAGACACGCTACAAAAAGTTTATCGTCAGTTTGATGAACTAGTAGAGGCTTCCAGTGGTGTAGACCTAACTGATTATAACTTGCGTCGGATTGGGTCAGACCTAGAACATTTTCTGCGATCTCTCCTACAAAAAGGTGAAATTAGCTACAATCTCTCTAGTCGTGTTACTAACTACAGCATGGGACTACCCCAAGTTGCAGCTAGTGTAGATCAATAAATTTGAGAGTTATTGTTGGTGAGTTACAAAATGTATAAATCCATTTATAACTCAATAACTCACCAACAAATTCAGGGCATGAACAAACTAGCCCTTGAGATGTAGCTATGCTTGAGGTAGGAGAAAAGAGGTTAGGGAGCAGGGGAGCTTTCTAGCAGGGGAGCTTTCTAGCAGGGGAGCAGGGGAGCTTTCTAGCAGAGAAGAATAACTTTTTTCTATCCCCAATCCCCAATCCCCAGTCAGTAAAGAGTCCCCAATCCCCAATCCTCTATTATGTTGAGTACAAAAACATCAGCGGACTAAATTACCGCTGCTCATGCTGTTGAATAAATTGCCAATCGCTGATCGGTGCGACAAATATGGAAAATGACGCGGCAACGCTCTACTGCCCAAATGAATATTGTCAAGCTGCCAACCCCTTGAACCACAAGTTTTGCCAGCGATGCTCCACACCATTACCCAAGCGTTACCTGTGGGCAGTGGGAGATAGTTTGAGCCTGGGTAGTCCTGGAGAAATTTTAGCCGATCGCTATTTATTGATTGGGCAATCAATTATTGTTGATCTCAAACCTGGGTTACTGCCTCAAATACCTGAATTAGATAATTTAGAGAAAATAAAAGCTTATCTAAAACTAATTCCCTATCGCTTACACATACCACAAGTATACGGCATACTCTCTCTGAATGAGGGACAATCTGAGTCAGAAATACTACTTCTGGAAAAACCGCCTCTGTTAGCTAATAGTACAAATACTCAAGAGCATTTGTGCAGCGAGTTAACCACCGCTTGGGGTGAAGCCTCATCAATGCGGCAAATGAATTGGCTTTGGCAGATAGCTAATTTGTGGCAACCTCTGTTGACAGAAGGAGTAGCCTCCAGCTTATTAGATCCCTACTTAATTCGAGTTGAAGGGTCTTTAGTACGGTTACTAGAATTGCGTTTTGATGCCCAACCAGCCCCAACATTGTCGCAATTAGGAGGATTTTGGCAACAACTCCTCAAAAATGCCAAGCCAGCCATAGCTGAATTTCTCAAAGAAATTAGCTTGGCTCTCATTCAAGGTGAAATCAATTCATCAGCACAGTTAATTACAGTTTTAGATCAAGGACTAGCAGGGTTGGGGACAGCCTGTTCTGGAAAAAATTCGCTGATTCAAAGCACCACCATTCAAATCATCACCCAAACACATACGGGTCCGAGCCGTCAACGTAACGAAGATGCCTGTTACCCACCTAGCGGGCTGCTTGTGAGTAAACCTCCCCAGCACACCGCCTTAGCTATCGTTTGTGATGGTATTGGTGGACACGAGGGCGGCAACATAGCATCAAATTTAGCCATTGAAACCATACAGCAAAAGGTAATTGAACTCACCTCAGTGCCTTATGAAAACATCGACCCCTTAACACTTCAGGGTGATTTAGAACAGGCTGTAGCACAGGTCAACGACAAAATTAGCCAACGCAACGACACGGAACATCGCCAAGGCCGTCAACGGATGGGAACAACCCTAGTTATGGCTTTGCCTATTGCCCATGAAATGTACATAACCCATGTCGGTGATAGTCGTGCCTATTGGATTACACGCCACAGTTGTGATCAAGTCACCCTGGATGATGATGTCGCGTCCCGTGAGGTACGATTGGGCTATGCTATTTATCGGGAAGCATTGCAACACAGTGGTTCTGGTTCTTTAGTTCAAGCTTTAGGGATGAGTAAGAGCGGCTCATTACATCCTACTTCCCAACGATTTATCATTGACGAGGATGCTGTTTTTTTGCTCACTTCCGATGGGTTGAGTGATTTTGACCGAATTGAAGAGTGTTGGGAAACAGAAATTCTACCAATTCTGTCCAGTGATACAGATATAGAAAAAGTTGCCACCCGACTCATAGAAATCGCTAATACGAAAAATGGACATGATAATGTCACCATCGCTTTAGTACATTATCATGTTAAATACTCCGAACCAGACATCATCCTCAAAGCTGAGATTCCGGCTATTTCAGCCAGCAAAACGGTAGATTTGACACCAAATACAACAAATGGAACGGCTTTAGACAATTCTCACCAACAAACTCAAGTCATTACAGAAACCAACCCTGCTCGTACTTCCAAACTACCGCTACAGTTGCTAATTATTTTAGGAGTGCTTTTAGCAGCTGGTTCTCTGGGATATTGGCTCAAAATCCAACGAGAACCAGAATCTACAGTAGAGTCGCCAATTCCATCTACCACCCCACAACCCACAACCCAGGGAAACCCAGAAAATCCATTGCCATCACCGCTGGGACAACCGCCAGCGCCTTAGTGATTCTCATCACCATCATGAGATATGATGATGCAGGTGATAAACAAAATCAAAATTCACTTTTTAGACAAAATTTGTCGTCAATTACTGGTTCTTAGAGTTTAGTTTCCACAAATCCATGTCCTGCCTAAATCTGGCGATCGCTCGTCTGGTAAATACTGGCACTGATAACTTCGCCATTTGGGTGGTCAAAGCGCCCTATCCCAGTGGTTATGTTTTGCGTGACTGTGTTTTTTCTCCTGAACTTAGTCAAATTTGGCAAGAATGGCAGCAAATGTTTGCTGGTCATACTCCCCTAGATATTGGTTCAATTTCAATATCACCAGGGGCCAATACATTACCAATGGATTTGAATTCATCCCTGGTAGGTCAAACTACAAGTCCCTACAGTAGTCGATTGATGCAATCTCTGGGTATAAGTTTATGGCGTTGGGTCTTTGACGGAGCAATTCTTGGTAGTTTAGAACGTAGTCGTGGTATGGCTATGGGTCAGAATAGACGGTTGCGCTTTCGTTTAGAAATTCGTGATCCGGATCTGATTGCACTACCTTGGGAAATTATGCAGCGCGAACCGGGCCAATCAGCAATATCTCTTTCCCAAGATATTTTATTTAGTCGGACTACCAGTGAAGTTGAACCCCTGCCAAATTTGCGAGCAGATCCAGCTTTAAATGTCTTGTTGGTTCTGGGACATGATGACAATTTGGAATTGGCAAAAGAAGCGGCTATTCTGGAAAAAATCTTGTCAGAATGTAGTCCAGTAGGTAAAAATACTGTGTCAGCCTGTATGGTGAAGACACTCTTGCAACCCACTCCACAACAGTTAATTCAAGAGTTAGAAACTAAAGCCTACAATGTCTTTTTTTACGCTGGTCATGGATTACCAGGTCCTGATGGCGGTTTATTATTTTTGGCTGAAAATATGACCCTTAATGGCATAGAATTAGCCCAAGTATTAACCCGCACAGGTGTAAAACTGGGTGTGTTTAATGCTTGCTGGGGAGCGCAACCAGCGGCGATTAATCAACAGGCGATGCCAGCTAGTAGTTTAGCAGAAGTTCTGATTCGTCATGGTGTACCTGCGGTATTGGCAATGCGGGATGAGATTGCTGACCAAGAAAGTCGCAGTTTTATTCAAGCTTTTGCTGAAGCATTGCGCTCGCATAAACCCATTGATGAAGCAGTAGCAGCAGCTAGACAAGAACTGTTAACAATCTATAAGTTCAATCAACCAGCTTGGACATTACCAGTTCTCTATCTGCATCCAGACTTTCATGGTGATTTGATTAAAGGTGTTGATGAGGGCATTACGGAATTACCAGATACTGCTATTTCTGGGATAAATTCCCCCAAACCCACGGCAGCTTTGCGATCGCTTTCACCAGAAGGAAAAACTTGGTTACTGCGTTCTGGTGTTACCCGTATTGGTCGCACCAAGGATAATGATGTTGTTATTCCTCAACTCTATGTTTCCAAACGCCACGCGGAAATCCTCTGCCGCAATATTCTCACTGGTTCTGAATCAGTTCCTACTTATTATCTGCAAGATTTCTCTACCTACGGTACAACCTGGTGTCTCGGTCCAAATGGTTGGCAACAAATCCTCCGGGAAGAAGTACCTCTGACATCAGGAATGAAATTAAAGTTTGGTAGTGCTAAAGGTGAAACATGGGAATTTGTGATTGAAGATCCCCTGACAGGTGACAGGTGAGCCAGTGCGGTGGACGGGTTTCCTGGCATAAAGCAAGTGGCGAACCCGAAGCGTGACCAGGGACTCTGGACCCACTAGACCAGGGCAGGGGAAAAATAACCAATGACTAATTACCAATGACCAATGACTAATTACCAATGAATTGTTTTTTGCGGAAATTTGACTCTTCCATTTGTAGCTGTCAACAAAGTTAATTAATGCTAATTAATTGTGAGGCGAAACATGATTAATAAAATCAATGAGTTAGATACTTGCGGCTTTTTACCATCGACCGCGGATTTAGAGTTATTAGAAGCACTACTACAACCGGAAGATGCGACTTATCCCTGGAATCTGGCTGATGAGGAATCAGAAGCTTATTTTCATCAACTAGAGCAACAGTTTGAATGTGAAGACTTACTGGGAGAAAACCTAAATAGGCGATCGCAAGATTTTTATCATCATTTAGATGAGATTTGGTCTCAAGTTTCCCATTCTAAAACAGACCGTGATGAACAACCACCCAAAAGTATACAAGCGGCTTTACACAGCGCCTTTGCTGCTTCTGTTCCCTCAAGTTGGTTGAATACCATCGCTCAAAAAGTATCAGAAATGATCAATTTAGAACAGTCTGCCAGTGATAAACTAGTAGAATGTGTTCAGAGTTTACTGCCAAATTGGGCAGCAGACGATTTGCTAGTTTTAGCCCGTCCTTTTGCCTACTCCATGCGAAGCAATGAACCACAAAACCTGGCTGCCATAATTAGCAATATTGAAAAAAGAGAGTGGACAGAGTTATCAGAAATAGAACAGGCAAAAATCAGTTTAGCGATCGCGCATTATGCCTTCAAAGAATGTTCTAGCTTAGAAAACGAATCTTAAAATTTTTGGTAAGGACTCAAAATAAATAAAACTTTCACTATCATTCTGGATAATTTTGCTCAAATCTCAAACCTGCGGATTCC
>RDYJ01000088.1 GCA_004293145.1 Nostocales cyanobacterium
ACATGAATGACCAAGAACTTATCAAACATCCTCTAAGATAAATCCCCGACTTTTTTGAAGAATCGGGGATTTGGGTATTACGTTTTGTGAGAATTTCTACATCTGTTAAAGATTCATATAAGGCTCTAAACCGCCAAGTTCAAATTCACAAGCCCTAGAAATTGTTTCTGGAGGTAATTTACCAAAACTAACTAATGGTAAATAATCAGGATTATCGATAAGTTCTTTCGCTAATAAATACCCTGCAATTGTCCAGGTTTGATATTTCCTAGCTTGTTTACCAATTAATCTCCCTTTTTTACCATCGTAATATTCTGGCCATTCATCTTCACTCAGTTTAGCTTTAGCAATTTCCAGGGCTTTTGTTGCTAAATGTGGTTTCTTGGTTTTCACTGCTGCTGCTGCTAACATCCACATTAGAACAGGCCAACTGCCGGCATTATGATAGGACCAAGGGATATTTTTCGGATCACATCCTGTCACAACTCGATATTCTTCACCTTGTAAGGCAGGATAACAGATTTTCATGGGCATATCTGCTACTAAATCTTCCCATCTTTTTTCAATGAGATTTATAATTGCTTGGGACTGTTCTTCAGTAGATAAATCAGAAATTACAGCCATTAAATTTCCGAGAGTGAAGAAGCGAGTATCCATCTGTGATGGTCCGACATTTCCCGCAAAATAACCACCTTTTTTGGGTAGCCATTTATCTAGGTCGTAATAAGGCAAAGAATCTGCATAGATATTGAAAAGATTGACGGCAGTTTTTCCGTATTCTTCACCTTTAAAGCGATAAATTGCATTCAGACGATTAATATCTATCCAATAATGCTGACGAATATGACCACATAATAGAGGTAACCGGTTATCAATTGCTTCGACAATATCTTGATTATCTTTACAAATTAGTAGTTCTCGCGCTGCACGTAAAGCCGCAAAAAATAGAACTTGAATTTCTAGAGGATGTCCATAAATACCCATGCGTCTATCTATCATACACGCGCCATCGGGAACTAATAGCGTTGGGTACATATCAAAACGATTTGCCAAACAGATATCCATAATTAACCTGATACCTGTTTGAAATTCCGGTTGATAAGCTAGGGAAGGATCATTAGTAGCAACTACATAAGCACGTAATAAAATTAGCCACCACAAACAAGAATCAACTGGTGTGACTCTAGCGATCGCGTGTTCTCCAAAATCAGCTTCTAAATGTTCTTCTCCATTGATAGATACAACTTTAAAACTAGCCGGAATTAAACCTCTACCGGGTTTATAGGCATCTAAGGCTTTTTCTTTAGGCTGTAACTTTAATGTTTCTTCCAGGAAATTTCTAACAATATCTGTTCTTCCTTTAATCAGAAAAATTAATGCTGAAGAGACAAAATCTCTAATGAAACACTGGTCATAATTCAAAGCTTCTACGGATGGATCATAAGCTGCTAAAGTCCCAATAGGACGATCTTTATAGTAAAGAATTGAATTCTCTAGTGCTTGCCATGCCTCTTGTTCTATATTTTCACTTGTGCTTAATTCATTTAGTTGCATCGCCAGAATAACTCCATTTAGATAGTGAATATGTGGTGGATGCGCCTTTATCTCTCATTAGTATTTACTATTATCAGCCTGAAAGGATGATTAGAGGAATAGCAAATATTAACCATCAATAGCAATCCGCAAATAATAATAGTTACAAATGCCAACTATTGGCAAATTAATTGATAGTTAATTTGCTGTTTATAGATTATCTGTCTGTGAATTTCCGTGATCTGGATTATTCACATTAATCGATAAAAAATAGGCATCAGAACAATTACAGCAGGATATCAAGATATATTTTTAGATTCTGCATTATCCCATCATAATATTTGGGATTGTGCTTTACCAAACAAAAACATATCTCCACTGCTGTTTAAGGCTTCTATGAAGTTTAAACCCCTTACAGTATATTTACTTGACTAGAGATTGACTGTTTGCAACTGCTGGTTAAATTATTCCCCTATAACTTAACAATTTATAACGTTTTTTGGCAATATGCAATATGGACGCTTAAAAAATTTAGGATGTCAATTTTCTTCAAAATCAGTATATTCTAACCCAATAATCAAATAACAGCCCAAATAACTAGCTCTACTCGGAAATTCACAACCAGAGACTTATACATGAGTCAAACTATCTCATGGCTTTTTTTACTGTCTTCACAGGTTACTAAAAGCTAGAAAATACAAAATTCCGTTACATTTACTACCTTTTGATGCAAAATCAAAGCTTATAGTGAGTTTTCAAGCATCCTCTAGAAATAAATCTGGAAATTTAAAATTTACTGTAACTAATTACACAATTTTTTGTTTTCAAACCTGAAAAATAGGATTTAATTTTTAACATTAACAAGCCTCTGAAAATGTTGATAAGCCTGATTAATTGCTTGCATTGCAGCTTTAGCAGTAGCCGTAGTGTTAATATCAGGATGATATAATCTCGCTAATCTTCGATAGGCAATTTTCACATCTTGAGGATGAGCATTTTTATCCACTCCTAATATTTCCCACCATTCCCCAGTTAAAGTTAAATTTTCCCTATTTTTTAGCTGTTGCCAAATTTTGATTGTTCCACTTTTACCACCACTAACAAGAATTTTACCATTGGGTGAAAATACCAAAGGAGCAAACCCAGAAACATTTTCTAAAATTTCCCCAGTTGGCAAATTCCAAACTTTAATAAATCCATCTTTGCTACTACTAGCAATAGTTTTAGCAAATGGGTGAATAGCGATAGATAAAACTGCTGTTGAATGTTGGGTGAGAGTGCATTGTAATTCTCCAGTTTGTAAATTCCAGATTTTAATAGTAGTGTCACTACTCCCACTAATCAAAGTTTTACCATCTGGAGTAATAGCTAATGTATTTACCGCTGCTAAATGTTGAGTGAGAATAAACCGCTGTTTCCCCATTTGTAAATCCCAAATTCTGATAGTTTTATCAGCACTTGCACTAACTAAAGTTGTACTATCTGGACTAATAACAATTGCTAAAACTGTATCCTTATGTCCATTTAAAATGCGTTTATATTTTCCAGTATAGCGTCCCCAAATTATAATCGTTTTATCTGTACTTCCACTAGCAATAATTCTGTTATCTGCACTGTAAGCAACTACATTAACAAAACCATTATGACTGTAGGGAGAATTCAAATAATAAAATGTCCGGTTAAATTTCTTAGTGTCTAATTGCCAACTACTAATTTTTCGATCTACACTACCGCTAATTATCTCTTTACCATCAGGACTAATAGCAACTGATAAAACTGCTTCTCCTTGTCCTACGAAATTATATAAACATTTTTCTGTTTTCAAATCCCAAAAAATAACTTGTTTATCATCACTGCCACTAATTAAACTATTACCATCAGGATGAATAGCTACTGCGTTAACCTTGGACAAATGTCCTGTTAAGGTTTTTACACATTGCCAATTTTCCGGTAATTGGTTATTCAAGGATATAGCTTTAGTCTCAATTGGAGGAGGTTGATCATTTGGCTTATTATTTATTTTGTTCTTGAGTTTTTCTAACTCATCCTCAATTTCTAAAGTTGCAAATTTTTGATTAATATCATCACCGGATAAGAATAAATCTAACTCTATTAATGCGGCATTATCATAGTCCATTTCTAAAACTTTTGCTTCCATGCGTTCAAAAACTTGCATGGGAGTTTCTTTAAATTCCGAATTATCTAATACTTTGGTCACACCATAAGCAGCAAGTCCTAAAACTGCACCTATTCCCGTCATTGATGCTGCACCAATACCATAAGCTAAACCAATTTTAGGCGCTACAAATCCTATGCTACCAACAATTTGTGAAAAACTAAAACCACCAATAGCACCTATTCCCATTGTAATAAAAACTGCTTTGTCACCTGTGGTTATACCTGCAAATGCACCGTATATAGCAGCACCCACAACCGCACCCGCAGCAGTGAAGGAAGTTGCACCTATTCCCACTGCACCAAAGCTTCCTGCTATTCCCATACCTCCCACTGTGGAGGAAATACCCGCACCTGAGATAGTTCCGGTAGTAATGAATGCTACACCTGTTTGAGATGTTGGTTTCATCGCATGATATTAAGTAATGAGATGCAATAATTTTATCTCAATTAACCATTTACCCGTAAGTAGTTGTTTTAGGTTTTAGGAATACAATGATTGTATTGAGAGAAAGTAAATAGTGAATTAACTGCTTTCCCAGTCCCAAAGCGCCATTATATTTACCTTGTGTTTAAGTGCGCCCTGCTGGAATCGAACCAGCCTGAAGACGAATTATGAGTTCGTTGCCTCCCCAATCGGCCAAAGGCGCTTGTTGTGCTAGATTTTAGTTTAGTCTACCTAAGCTTTAATCATAACTCTTTGTTATTATTTGAGCTTGAGTCAATAATTTTTGACTTTTAGACAAACGCACGTCTATGAGTATAGCATGATTTTACAACATGAGCAAAATTTTAAAAAAAATTCTCAGGTTCTGGAATTTGAATGAAGCCAGGGTTTGGGGTGTAGGCTGTAGGGAAGAAATCAATTAAAAAATAAAAATTAGAAAATTTCTGCCTCCTGCCTTTTGCCTTGTTAATACTTGTAAATAAAATATTGTGAGTTTGTAATAGCTTGTTAGCGATGAAAATAAATTCCACTGTAGTTCTGACGTTGATTTTGTTAACCCTAATGCTGGGAGCAGGTTCTGTGAGTGCCTTTTTGGGGTTTTCGATGGGAAGTTCTGCTCTTAAGGGTGTGACATCACCAGATGGTCGTCCCACATCTAAATTTGCCAGTAACAAGAGCAATAATGCTCAATCGGTAGGAGTAGCCCTTTTAAAAGAGGAGGATATTCTCAAAACCGTCAAAGCGCGAATTCAGGATAATAAAACTGATAACAAAGCCAAAAAACCAGAAGAAGAAGAAGAAATAATCACCAAAAAGCCTGAACCAGATGAAAAGCCGGAAGAAGTGGCAGAAGAAAAACTAGAACCAGGATTTCCGGTTGTAGCTGAGAGTGAAGGCGTAACTATGTCTGTACAATCTGTTCGTTACTCCGGCGGTGATTTATTACTAAAAGTCAAAATGCAAAATAAGAGTGCTGATTCTGTACGCTTTCTCTATAGTTTTTTAGATGTCACTGATGATAAAGATAGAACTTTGAGCGCCATTACAGAGGGACTACCCGCAGAATTACCAGGTAAAGGACCGACATTTACAGGCACAATCAGCATTCCTACAGCTTTACTGGATGATGTCAGCAACATATCACTGGCGTTAACGGATTATCCTGCTCAAAAATTGAAATTACAGGTGTCTGATATTCCTGTGGAAAAATAGAAATGCTATTGTTAGCGTTTTAGTATCGGCGTAATTTTAGCACGAGCTTTAGCGGTGAGTGGTTTTCCTCAGTTAATTTGGACAGATATCGGGTTGCGATTATTGTCAGTGCTACTGCTGATAGCGATTAATGCCTTTTTTGTGACGGCGGAATTTTCAATGGTGACAGTGCGGCGAACACGTATCCATCAGCTAGTTCAGGCTGGTGACATACCCGCTATCTCCGTAGAAATGTTACAACGTAGTATTGACAGGTTGCTATCTACGGCTCAATTAGGTATTACTCTCTCTAGTTTGGCACTAGGTTGGATTGGAGAAAGTAGCATAGTTGTGTTGATGGAAACATGGTTAAAATCCTGGCCTTTACCTGGGAATTTGAGTAATTTTCTAGCTCATTCTCTCTCAGTTCCCATTACCTTTTTTTTAATTGCCTATTTGCAAATTGTTTTAGGGGAATTATTTCCTAAATCAGTTGCAATGCTGTATTCAGAAAAACTGGCCAGGTTTTTGGGTTCTTCAGTTAAAGCCATAGTTCGTTTTTTCAGCCCGGTGATTTGGATTCTCAACCAATCCACCCGTTACCTGTTAAGATTATTTGGGATTGAATACACAGGTCAAAGTTGGCGACCTCCAGTTACTCCTGAAGAATTGCAACTGATTATATCTACAGAACGGGAATCCACAGGCTTAGAATTATCAGAAAGAGAACTGCTGAATAATGTTTTTGAGTTTGGAGAAATCACAGCCCAAGATGTAATGATTCCCCGTACTAACATAATTGCTTTACCAGACAATGCCAACTTCCAGTCATTACTTGATGAAATAACCTCTACAGGTCATTCCCGTTATCCCATCATTGGGGAATCTTTAGACGACATTCGGGGCATTGTTTATTTTCAAGATTTAGCAACACCGCTATCCGTCGGTAAAATGACATTAGAAACACAAATTTACCCTTGGATGCGTCCCCCCAGGTTTGTCCCAGAACAGACCCTGTTGAGCGAATTATTACCAATGATGCAGCAAGAAAAACCAGCTATGGTGATTGTTGTCAATGAATTTGGCGCAACCGTGGGAATAGTGACAATTCAAGATGTGATTGCTGAAATTATTGGTAATGCAGGTGAACCAGGAATCAATGATGATTTGCTAATTCAAATGTTAGATAAGCAAACATTTTTAGTACAAGCACAGATAAATCTAGAAGAACTCAATGAAGTTTTGCATCTTAATTTACCCTTGACTAGAGAATATCAAACTTTGGGAGGCTTTTTACTTTATCAGTGGCAAAAAATCCCGGCTAAAGGTGAAATTTTTCACTATGACAATCTGGAATTTACCATAGTCTCAGTTATTGGACCGCGCTTGCACCAAATTGAAATTAGAAGATTATCAGATAATTCATAATTCATAATTCATAATTCATAATTCATAATTAAAAAATTCATGACTCCTGACTCCTGACTCCTGACTCCTGACTCCTACTAAACATAATCCACAGGATCTTTGAAACCCAACTCAGCAAAAGCAGCTAACCGCAACCGACAAGAATCACAAACCCCACAAGCTTGATCACCACCAGCATAACAAGACCAAGTTAAATCCCAAGGTACACCCAATTGATTGCCAAGTTGGATAATTTCGGTTTTCTTCAAATTAATTAGTGGTGCAACAATATTTATAGATTGTCCTTCCCGTCCTTGTTTGGTTCCCAAGTGGAAAACTGCTTGCATTGCTTGGATATAATCAGGACGACAATCAGGATAACCAGAGTAATCTAAAGCATTAACACCAATGTATACACGTTCTGCGCCGATAGTTTCAGCATAGCCCAAAGCAAAACTTAAAAAAATAGTATTCCGGGCAGGAACATAAGTGACAGGAATATTTTGTGACATTTGATCCAGAGAACGATCTTGAGGTAAAGCGATTGCTTCATCGGTCAAAGCTGAACCACCCCATAGCCGCAAATCAAAATTCACTACCTGATGTTGAACTACCCCTACAGATTGGGCTACCAACAAAGCTGATTGTAACTCTCGGCGGTGTCGCTGTTGGTAATCAAAAGAAATTGCGTAACATTCACAACCATCTACCCTAGCTTGGTAGAGAACCGTAGAAGAATCCAAACCGCCAGATAACAGAATTACAGCTTTCATCGCTCAAAACAGCCCTAAAAAATCATTAACACCAATTTCACCCAAAAGGTGAGACAATCAACAAAATGCAACAAACAGAAAATTAAATTCAAGATGCAAAAAATAACTTACAGTATCGATGGCAGCATTTTTACAGAGAATTCTGCTGAAAATCGTATTTATTGATAATTTTACCGTAACCTAAATGTAAACAATTTATCCAGACGGAAATCAAGTAGTTATCTGAGTTATTAATTGCCTAACTGCCACCTGAAAATTATCACGTGGGTCAAACATGGATTGTAAAGTCAAGAAAAAAACACATTTTTCTTTGTGTCAATTACAAACAATAGCGCAATTAATAACTAACTATCCAAAAGTTAGCAAGATAGTGGGAACTGAACAGAAACTTTGAAATTCTTCATAAATAGAACCACTATGTTACCATCTGGATGGTTTTAGACGGATCGCACCTGGCAGTTCAGTATAAATGCCAATGACCGTAGCGTTTTTAAATTTGGTGGTTGAGGAGAAAATAATAGTGCAGAATAGCATGTCAGTGGCAGAACCAAATCTATATTCACAGCGCAACCAGCCACGAGCAATCCGCATAGGCGTGATTGGGGTGGGTAACATGGGACAACATCACACCCGTGTACTGAGTTCAATGAAAGATGTTGAACTAGTAGGAGTTTCCGACATTAACGTGGAACGAGGGCTAGAAACTGCCAGCAAATACAAAGTCCGTTTTTTTGAGGATTACTGCGACCTACTACCCCATGTAGATGCAGTTTGTGTTGCTGTACCTACACGCTTGCATTATGCCGTAGGCATCAATTGTCTGTTAGCGGGAATCCATGTTTTGATTGAAAAGCCAATCGCGGCGAGTATTGCTGAAGCGGAATCTCTCGTCAACGCTGCTGCTGAATCTCAATGTATTTTGCAAGTAGGCCACATTGAGCGTTTTAATCCAGCCTTCAGAGAACTCAGTCAAGTCCTGAAAACCGAGGAAGTTCTGGCTTTAGAAGCTCATCGAATGAGTCCTTATTCAGCTAGGGCGAATGATGTTTCAGTAGTCCTGGATTTAATGATCCATGATATTGACCTACTTTTAGAATTAGCTGGTTCTCCTGTCGTCAAATTGACAGCTAATGGAACTCGTTCCCTAGACTCTGGTTATTTAGATTATGTAACTGCCACCTTGGGCTTTGCCAACGGTATTGTTGCCACTCTGACTGCCAGTAAAGTCACTCACCGGAAAATTCGCCGCATCGTCGCCCATTGCAAAAATTCATTCACTGAAGCCGATTTTCTCAAGAATGAAATTTTGATTCATCGTCAAACCAATACCAATCCTCACAACGATCATCGCCAGGTACTTTACAGACAAGATGGCTTGATAGAAAAAGTCTACACCAGTAATATTCAACCGTTAAGTGCAGAGTTAGAGCATTTTGTCAACTGTGTGCATGGTGGCAATCAGCCTTCTGTTGGTGGTGAACAAGCTCTCAAAGCTCTAAGATTAGCCAGTTTAATTGAGCAGATGGCTGTGGAAGAGCGGGTTTGGAACCCATTGGACTGGCAATCTGAGTCGAGAGTACAGTCATTAACGCCAACTGTCTAGAAGAGGTGACAGGTGACAGGTGATAGGTTATAGGTGATAGGTGACAGGTGACAGATAGAAGGTTATTCTCCCCACTTCCCATGTTCCCTGTTCCCTGTTCCCTTTTCCCTGTTCCGTATTCCCATGTTCCCTAATCCCTAATCCCTAATATGCTCGAATGGATAACTAACACTATCAACTCCCTGGGATATACAGGAATTGCTCTGTTGATGTTTTTGGAGAATTTATTTCCCCCCATACCTTCTGAATTGATTATGCCACTGGCAGGATTTACAGCCAGTCCCTATCAACCAGGAGGGGCAAAGCTGAATATATTAGGCGTATTTTTATCAGGACTTGTAGGTTCTGTTGCCGGCGCACTGATCTGGTACTATCCTGGTAAATTGTTGGAAGAACGACGCTTGAAAGCTTTAGCTAACAAGTACGGTAAGTGGTTGACTATATCTGGCGAAGATATCGATAAGGCTAAAACCTGGTTCAATAGACAAGGCAGCAAAGCAGTTTTAATTGGTCGTCTTGTTCCAGGAATTCGTACTTTGATTTCTGTTCCCGCAGGTATGGGCAATATGCCGTTGCTGGCGTTCTTATTCTACACAACTCTGGGTAGTGCGGCTTGGGTCGGCTTGCTCACATATTCGGGATACTTTTTAGGGACTCAGTATGAATTGGTGGACAAATACCTTGCGCCTGTATCTAAAATTGTGCTGGGGAGTATAGTTCTAGTATTCTGCTTTTGGGTACTTAAACGCAAACGTCAAAGAACTGGCAAATAAATTTAGTTCTGGCAGACAATTATGTGTAGCAGTTGCTAAGGTGATGAAGACGGTATCAAATTCTCAATTCCTGATTAGAAACGGGGTTTGAAAATTTGACTGTTGTTATAGATGTTTCGGGGGAACCGTCTGTACCCACTACTGAGTCAGATGTGAAAAAATTTTCCCATACCATGAAGCCAAAATAGTGCTAACTAAATTTTCAATCGTCTACAATAATTTTTGACGTATTTCTAGCTACACTTGACCCAACTGAAAATTTTTTAATCTTGCATTTTTGTAAGATGGGCATGATAACTTTTTACAGTTAAGTTACCACATAGGAGCTTTCATGACAGACCAACCTACCGCTGCAACCCCAATGAATGCCGCATCTATACCAATGAATAGAGTGTCGGCATCCACCCCTCTGAATGCAGCAGTTAACAGGCCAAACAACATTCCCAGCGGGAAAACAATTCTCAGTGTGGATTTAGGCAGAACCTCCACTAAGACTTGTGTTAGCCGTGAACCGAGCAATGTGGCATTTGTACCTGCCAATGTCAAGCAAATGTCTATAGAACAAGTTCGCGGGGGCGTTTTTGAATCACGGGCTACTGACCCTTTAATGGATTTGTGGCTGGAGTACCAAGGTAGCGGCTATGCTGTTGGTCAGTTGGCAGCGGACTTTGGCGCGAATTTAGGAGTAGGCCAATCTAAGGTAGAAGATGCACTGGTAAAGGTGTTATCGAGTGCTGGCTACTTTAAACTTCAAGACGAAATCGCAGTTGTACTGGGATTGCCTTTTCTTTCTTTAGAACAATTTGAAAAAGAAAAAGCACAGTTAACTAGCTTGGTAACTGGGCCTCATGTGTTGAATTTCCGTGGGGAATCTTTGTCGCTGAATATCACTAAGGTTTGGGTGATGCCAGAAGGTTACGGCAGTCTGCTGTGGTCTGAAGCTCAACCTAATAAAGCAGCAACAGCCCCCGATTTTACGAAAATATCGGTGGCAATTGTCGATATTGGCCATCAAACCATTGATTTTCTGATGGTGGATAACTTCCGTTTTGCCAGAGGAGCTTCTAAAAGTGAAGAGTTTGGCATGAACAAATTTTATGAAATGGTTGCTAAAGAAATTCAAAGCGCAGATAGCCAATCTCTCGCATTGATTTCTGCTGTTAACAAGCCCAAAGGTGAACGCTTTTACCGTCCTAAAGGTGTTAGTAAGCCAACCAACCTGGATGATTTTCTTCCCAACCTGATAGAGATGTTTTCTCGCGATATTTGTGAACGTGTTCTAGCCTGGCTACCAGAAAGGGTTACAGATGTAATAATTACTGGTGGCGGTGGGGAGTTTTTCTGGGAAGATGTTCAACGCCTACTCAAAGAAGCGAAGATTAATGCTTATTTGGCTGCACCATCGCGGCAGGCGAATGCTTTGGGGCAGTATCTTTACGGAGAGGCGCAATTGTCTGCTGTTCGCGCTGCTAGGTAATAAAACTGATGTTCCAATGGTCAAAAAAAGTAGTTAAATCTGTCACTTTTAATCCAGAAATTGGGGATGAAAGCTTGTTAGCACAGGTAGAAAGTTACTTGGAGGCACAGCCCGAAAAGACTTTTAGTGATCTGTGTAAGGATGCTCTTTGGCAAGCTTTATGTGTACCTGACTCTGTAAGACCTTCTCCAAATACAGCAGCACTGCCAATGGAACAACAAATGGGTGAATTGCAACGTCAAATAGCTGGACTTGAGGAACGTTTTTTTGCTAAGGAATCCAATCGTTTGCAGACTATGGAAAGTCAGATATTGCAACTTAGTCAACAAGTTGCACAACTGGCAATTATAGTCAGTCAAGCACCATCTATTCACTCTGCAACTTCATCAGTACCAATGGTAGAGGTGGTTAACAATTCTGTTTTTATTCCCGATCCCAGTCCTCCCCAAGAGGTTGACCCTGTAATCAGTCGCTTGAGTTCTTTGGTTGATGATTTCTAAGGAAAAAGCCAGTTATTAAGCCTTTTTACCAAAAAGATCGGGAAGTGTGAGAAGTTTGTTAGTTACACCCAGAAATTCTGAGAAAATTCTGGGTGTAATATCTTTTTTCAGTAGTTAGGGAAAATCATCTTGTAACTTTTGCTCATTGCCTTTTGCCTTTTTTCACTGTTAACTGTTTTTAGCCCAATTGCCGGATTTTCCATAGGTAGCTGGATAGCCAATTGGTGAGGATATGAGCAAGTATTGGCACTAACAGGTTGCCACTGACTAGGGCGCTATATCCTAAGATAATACCGATAATTGTTGCCCAAATTACATAAGGCCATTGTTCTGAACCACTAAGGTGTAGAACGCCAAAACAAAGGCTGGAAACGATGACAGCTAGATGATCAGTACCTAAAGCTGGTAGCATGACACCACGAAATAATAATTCTTCGCTCAAACCTGGTAATAACCCCAGCCAGATCAAGTCTGGTAGAACTAATGGTTTCAGCACGAGTTCTAGGTAATAGTCTGCGCTTTTACGATAGGGCGGAGATAGGCGATAGGCTAAACTACTGAAAACAGTAATGATTAAACCCAAACCTAGACCCAAAAACAAATCTCTAGGTTGCCAGTATAATTTGAATGGAGGAAAGTTCCCAAAACGCAACCACAGCTTGGCGACTATCCACAAAATAATTGCTGTTGCACCCATAGCTACAAGGACTTGGGTACGTGTGAGGTAAGGAATTTCAGGATCTTGCTTTTGTTGTTCAACCACAGGCGTTTAGATAATGGGGAATGGGGAGCAGGGGAGAATAATTAATGACTAATGACTAATGACGAAGGATTAATTCCTGCTTTGTGAGCGACTAAGACACCTACTGCTTCTACATAAGAGTTTACCTGTATGGATTTGATTCCCAAGGCTGGGGCTGGAACTTGGATTAAAGTTTTATTTTCTGCAACTGTAATTATTTGGCATTGCTTCTGGCCTAAACTTAGTAATGTGCTGCTACCACAAGCGTTTGCTGGTACTATAACAGCATCAATTTGATCTGCCCAAATATCTGCTGGTAAAGAATTGATAAATTCTCTACTGACGATAAACTGGGGAGCGCGGCTTAAGCCGACAAGGACGCAGGGTAAAAAAGTATAACCTAATTCTTCGGCTGCTGAACGGGGTGATAATTGGGGATCTGGTGGTGCTGGTGCAAGGGCGGGAGCATGGGCGCAAGGAATTTGAAAGGTTCGTACTAATAGATGGCTAATTACAGCTTCTGCACCTGCTAGGGGGTCTACACCTTTGCCATGACGGTAATTTTGGGTTGCTTCCTCATCTATATTATCGGGAAAACGGGCGACAACTGCGATCGCTTCTGCTTGCTCTTTTTGAATCAATATTTCCGCAGCCCGTAATAAACTATCTGGGTTGCCGATTGTTCCCCAACTTGCACCCGATGATGATATGCGTAATTCTACGTTTAATGGGGCATCTGTAATTACATAATTTGCAATATTTAATCCTAGTGTGGCTCTGGCTGCGTCTGCGGCTTGCAGGTGTCGCAGCATTAATTCTGGCTCAATTCCCTGGTCTAAAAGTAAACCAACACGGTTACTATGGACGGGTCTTAAACCCCATTCTCCAGCCGCAAATTTATCTAAACCATAACCTTCCACATAGAAGGCGTTGGGAATATTCCAGTATAAACTTGCACCGTTTAAAACATTGGGATGAGTGATCAAGCGATCGCACACCTGTGATATAACTCTAGCTACTGGTAATGCGTCACCGGCATAGCCGCCAATGGCCGCGCCAATGCCGGTAGGTATAATTAAAATTGCTGTATATGGTCGGTGCATGGTCAGTATTGAGTGCTGAGTCTAAATAAGTTACCTCAAATTTGTCACAGTATTTCTCATTACTCAGGACTCAAAACTCATTACTCAGTAATAGCTGTAGTTACTACAGCTTCTACTGTTGCTTTTTCCTGTTTTTCATCAACGGAAGTAACAGCCCAGCGCAGGGGTTCACCTTGTTTTTTCAATTCCGCTTCAATGGCTTTTTGTAATTCTGTGGGTGTTTCTTGTAAGTCGATTTCGGCGGTAATAAAATGGGTAGTCATGATGATCAAACCTATAGGATTAATGATTTCTAGAATACAGCTATTTTTGGTAATTGGTAATTGGTAATTGGTAATTGGTGATTGGGAAAAATAAAATTGATTACCTCTCACCTATTACCGATTACCCAGTTTACTTAATCTTTACCAAATTGCTTTTGATAAACGATGTCTTCCTTTTCTGTCTCAACTTTTAAATCAGAAAGAGGCTTAGATACACAAAGTAGTGCAAAGCCTTGTTTTTGCAATTCTTGACTTACACCCATACCTTCCGTTTGGTCTACCTGTCCTTTAGTAACCAAAGCAGCACAAGTTGTACAAACACCAGCATGACAAGAAGCGGGGAAATCTAAACCGGCTGCTTCTGCTACTGCTAGGACTGTTTCGGTATCAGGAACTTGCAAGGTATGAATTTTACCTTGGTGCTTAATTTCAACGGTGTAAGTTTTAGACATAATATAACAGCAGAGTCTTTCAACGGATAAATCACTTATTTTATCTGATAATGTGCAGTTTTCACAAATGCTTACAAACGATTACTGTTGACTACAAATTCTGCTAGTCACGACTGCTGACTGCTGAACTTTTTCTAAAAATGACCATTTCATTACCCACAACCGGACTACGTGCAATTAATCTATCTTGAGAATCAACAAGTTGTAAATGTGTGAAATCTAGTTCTTGAGAACGTTGTAATATATCCGCTGCTAATTGTTGCTGTTGTGTTAGTTCTAAAGTGTACCAATCATCACTAATAGTAATGGTTAAATCACTGGTACGGAAATTAGCTTGAATAGATTTTATGGGGTTAAGATAAATCTTTTCATCGTCTTTAGGCTGTAAAGAAACGGTAATTTCTGCCAATTGATTTTTAATGGCCGCAATTAAAGCTTGTTCTGGTGTCAATTCTACAATCTTTTCGGGTTCAGGTTCTGGTTCTAGTGTTGGAATTGGTTCAGGTTCTGGTTCTAATGTTGGAGTTGGAATTGGTTCAGGTTCTGGTTCTAGTGTTGGAATTGGTTCAGGTTCTGGTTCTAATGTTGGAATTGGTTCAGGTTCTGGTTCTAGTGTTGGAGTTGGTTCGGGTTCAGGTTCTAATGTTGGAGTTAAACTTGGTGTAGGTGTTGCTGTAGGTACGGGAACTTCATCAACTGTCGGAAGGGTTGCTACTTCAGTATGATTAGAAGTAGATATAAATGCTGTTGTCCCCAGTATTACCACCACGAATACTGCCAAGATTGCCGTCAAAGCAGTATCTGATACATTATTAGAAACTTTTGATGGTAAAAACAAGCGGAATGTCTGTAAAAATCTATCCCATCCCAACAAAACCCTTTCTAAAGGATGAGGCTTTTTTTCAGTAGTAGGAGGTGGTTCTGTTTCTAGTTTAACTACTGTATTTTCTAAAACTCCTATAGTTCCCCGCAAAAATTGAATAATTGTCGTCTTCCAAATTGGTGGGTTTTTCTGGTATGGTTTTGGGGAAAGTGGAGTTTTTTGCTCATTCTTTGGTTTCCGTCGTTTGTCTTGTGACATGGAACTTTTACTCAGATTAATGATTCAATGTAAGGAGTCAGAATACTTTTTATTGTGCCATTTAATTAATTTACTAATTAATTTCCCAATCAATTTACTAATTTATGAAAATTAAACGCCGTCAATTTTTATTTTTAGGTGGTCTTAGTGCGATTGGTTCAGGATTTCTCGGTTGGAAGTTAGCCCATGAAAATGCTGAAAATCCTTTTTTAACAACAGCTATAGCTGCAAATTCCAATTCAAAGGATTTATTATTACGTTTTGTATCTGTCGCTGATACAGGAACGGGTACTAGAGGACAGTATGCTGTCGCTAAGGCGATGAATTTTTATCACCAAAAAAATCCCTACAATTTAGTAATTTTAGGTGGAGACAACATTTATAATAATGGCGAAATTGAGAAAATAGGCGCTGTTTTTGAACGTCCTTATCAACCTTTGCTCAAAAAAGATGTGAAATTTCACGCTTGTTTAGGTAATCACGATATTAGAACTGATAACGGTATTCCCCAGGTAAATTATCCTGGTTTTAATATGAAAGGAAGGTACTATACATTTATTCGGGAGAATGTACAGTTTTTTGGTTTAGATACTAACGGTAATGCTGATTGGAAAAATCAGCTAATTTGGTTGGAGAAAGAATTAAGTTTAAGTAAAGCAGCTTGGAAGGTGGTATTTGGTCATCATCCAATTTATGCTTCTGGTGCTTATGGGAGTAATGCGAATTTTATTAAAACGTTTACTCCTTTATTTCAAAAATACGGTGTGCAACTTTATATTAATGGTCATGAACATCATTATGAACGCACTCGTTCTATTAATGGGACAACTTATTTAATTTGTGGTGCTGGTGCGGGAAATCGTCCTGTGGGTCGTTCTGCGTGGACTGAATATTCTACGAGTAATTTAAGTTTTGCGGCTTATGATGTGTATGCAGATAGAATTGAGGTGAGTGGTATTGGTACTGATAATCGTGTTTTTGACCGGGGTTTGATTAGGGTAAAGAGTGTTTGAGTTGTCAGAATCAGGATACCCAGGATTAGAGGATTAACAGGATGATTATTTGATGGTTAATGACTATTAACTTAATATTTTGTCAGAATCAGGATAACCAGGATTAGAGGATTAATCAATTAGCAAAAGGATTTACTATTTTTAATTCTGTAATTGCCTGAAAATCACTAATATTTCTTGTCACTAAAATAGCGTTTTGATTTATTGCTGTAGCAGCGATAATTGCATCAGGAAGTTTAATTTTGTAATTTCGCTTTAATTGGATGGTTTTATCTTCAATCTCTTGTGATAATGAAACTACTGTAAACTGAGATAACAAATCTTCAATACATTCCTCTTCTTCCTGTGACAAACCAGCAAAACTCAGTAATTCAATACGGATAATTGGTGAAAGTAGAATTGCGTGTAAATTCAAAAACTCTTCTGTAAACCATGAATCAACTACTGTATCATCGGCTAAATAGTAAATAAAAATATTTGTATCATAAAGATATCTCATTTATCCCACTCCTGACGCAGATGATCTAAATGAGCTAACATAGCAGATTTTCTATGTTTTAAAATACCTTTAGCTTTACTAATTTTTTCATAGTCTTTTTTCCAATGTGATAACATTGATTCTGGTACATCTACTATAATTGAATCTTCATCTTGAGATACCAGATAATGTTTTGGTATTTTGATTAATGGCATAGTTTTATGCTCCTGTTTCTCTCAATTCAAATTGTAACATATTGTTTGAATCAGGACACCCTTCGGGAAGTCAAAAGTCAAAAGTCAAAAGTCAAAAGTTTACATTTGTCTGATAGCGTAGCGTGGCGTAAGCCATATCAGGATAACCAGGATTAAAGGATTAACAGGATTGTTATTTGATGATTACTAGACGTGAATGATATATTGATGATTACGTTCATTTGACAAAAATTAACTTTTTGTCTGAATCAGGATAACCAGGATTAAAGGATTAACAGGATGATTATTTGATAATTACTAGACCTGAATGATGTATTGATTATTACACTAATTTCATAAAAATTAACTTTTCTCCATACTAATCATCAAAACCTAACCAATAATTAAACAATCACATCCTGTACATCCTCAAATCCTGGACATCCTGATATGACTTACGCCACGCTTCGCTATCAGACAACCACAACTTTCACCACACAACAAAAAATCATCCAATTACATCCTCTAAAGCCTTAAATCCTGGACATCCTGATTCTGACAAGAATATGCTATATTCTTACCTATTAATATTTTGAGGATGAATAATTGTAATTTCGGGAACAGCTATAAAATCTTTGGGATTTAAAGTTAAAATATGGCTGATATTATGAGCAAGCATCACTGCTAATATGTGTATATCGTGAGTTCGTTTACCAGAAATATTATATGTTGTTACTAAGTTCAACCAAATAGAAAATACATCTGGTGTTTCTTCTAGTAAATCAAATTGATTTATTAGCATTTGTACTGCTTGAGTTGTTTGTTCTATATTCCATCCTAATCCATTGACATTCACAGGACGAGTAGCAACAACCCAAAATTCAATAATTACTTGAGAGGTAATAAAACATTGATGATTATTAGATATTAAATATCTAATTGTTTTATCAACTAGATGAAAATCAGGAGATGTGATATCTCTTGAACGTAACAAAATATTGGTATCTAATAAGTAACTACTCATCTTCCTCGATCATCATAAATGTTTTCTCGACGTAGTGCTTCATCAGGAAGATTAACAGAACTTTTAGGAGCTTTTTCTATCCACTCTTGCCAAAGTTGTAGTCTTTCTTCAGAGGTTAAAGGCTTTTTAGTTTGTTTATTGAAATCTTGATAAATTAACCTTTCTTGGAAAAGTTGTTTTTCTTCGGGAGTTAATTTTAACACAATTTCTACAAGGGAGTTAACAAGTTGTACATTCATAATTATCTATGTCATTTACTAGGTTATAGGTAAGATTGAACTCTATATCAATTATAAACTCTAAACTGTCTGAATCAGGATAACCAGGATTAGAGGATTTACAGGATTTTATTCTCTACATCAAATAGAGCATCAATCAATAATTTACTTGATCAATATCAGTGTGAATAAAGTCATTACCTTTGAATAATAAAGGTTGATTTGTAGATTTTGCTAAAGCATAAGAAAAGCAATTTCCCATATTCAGTTTTGCAGGATGACGGCCTTTACCAAATTTCAAAAATGCTGCACTTGCTATTTGTGCCTGTTCTACAGTAAAAGGTACAATAGTTATAGACAATGCTGCAATTAATAAATTCAGATTTTCTACACCTTGCTGACCATGTTTAGTACCTAAAACAATGGATGCTTCTACATAACCTGGAGAAGAAAGTAAACATTCTGCACTTTCGTTAATCAGTTCAATAAATATCAATTCTTCAGGTTCACCATAAATAATTGCCATAATAGCAGAAGTATCAATAACCATTATTCTGGGATTCCAAACTCGTTATAACCAATAATTTCATCAGGAGTTCTGCTATCAAGAACTGGTAAGTTTCTAATCTGATGACAAATACTCCGAACAAGATTAATATCAATTTTGTTCTCTTTGCGATTTGGTAAGGAAATAGGATGAGCTTGATATAAAAGTTTTCCTGTTATTTCCATACCAGCAAAATTTGGGGGAAGTTTCAAATATAAACAACCATTTTCATCTACACGAGCCTCAGTTCCATATAACTCGTAATGCTTAGGTACAATAAATCCTGAAATTCCCCTGCCCATATTTACACCTAACCAGGCTTTGTTTTCTTTGATTAGCTTGAATATTTCTTTGTATGATATTGCGTTTATATTTCCGATAATCAAGAATTTTTTATCGTAATCAATTAGTTGAGCAACATATTCACGAAATAATGAAAAGGGTGGGTTTGTAACTACGATGTCCGCTTGTTTTAAAAGTTCAATACACTCCTTACTTCTAAAATCCCCATCACCTTTAAGTTTTTTAATACCAATTTCATTTGTGTCAGGAACATTATTTCCGTTTTTGTCACCAGTGTATTCCAAGTAAATTGCTTGTTCAGATTTGTTTTCACTAAACAAGTCCATTTCCTGATTTTTGTAACAAGTTGCGATAAGTTTTTTTAGTCCAAACTTTTCAAAGTTGTATGAAAAGAAGTGAAAAAAATTACTAACTCTTGGGTCGTCACAGTTGCATAGAACTACTTTACCCTTAAAGTGATTTTTATAATGTTTCAATTCTCGTTCAATGTCTGAAAGTTGAGTATAAAACTCGTCT
>RDYJ01000089.1 GCA_004293145.1 Nostocales cyanobacterium
TTCCCATTCAAGTGAGGTACAAGCAATAATAATTAAACGCAGATGGACGCTGATAAACGCGGATAATTTTGTACTTCATTAGACTAGGAAATGCTATATCTTTAAAAAAACTGAAAATTAGGGATTCAATCCAGAAAAAGAAAGGTTAAAGGGTAAGGTTGAGCTTTTTCCTTTCCCCCATCCCTTTATAAGTGAAGTTTCTTCCCATCAAAAACAAGTTATTTATTCTCCAACACGAGGAGAACACTGGGAACAAAATTGAGGGCTGAATTTACAGAACTGTCTACCAGTCAAAGCATAAGCTGTACAATAGGGAAAACTGGCAATTTCGATCCTGTCTGTATGCAATCGAGAATTTATAGATGATGGCTGATGCTGTTTATTTTTAAAAGACAACAGCACAGATAGAAACTTAGGAAAAGCTATACAAGCCGCAGCACTCATGATAGTGATTAATAATGCCTCGATTAAACCTATGGTTAATCACCCCCTTGAGAAAATAGGCAGTAACAATTCATCATTCATTCATCATTCATAATCAAAGAATGTAGAGTAGCCTTATGTTTCGACTTCTGGATTTGCGTTTGAGATGGAGTAGATTGCAAATAAATGAAGTACAAAATTCCAGCCAAGAGCTAATTATCAAGAGGTTCTGACTCCTGATTTCTGACCTTGAATTCTGCTGTAATTACGAATTACGAATTACGAATTACGAATTATTTGGTCATTGAGCAACTTCCACAGTAAAATACATGGAACTATATGCAGAAAAAAGCATTGCATTTAATCTATATAAATCTAGTTTAGCATAAATTTTTGTTGATAGAACTGTTGAAGTTGTGTTACTGTCATACACAGTTAGGAAAGCTAATATTAGATACTGTTATTAAAACAACAACGAATTGACTATTGAACTAAATAATATTATGTCAAAAATAGAACTAGCAAATTCAGCCTTAGCCAACATCACCGAGAGAGAATACCGAGCCTTACAAAGTTTGGTAGATTACACAAATGTCCAATCGATGCCAGAAATATGGCCCTTAGCGGCCAGAAAGTTTGGTAACACTGTCGCCCTCCATAGCCCCCATACACAACCAGAAATTAAGATTACCTATTCTCAGTTATCAGCCCAAATTCAGCGATTTGCCGCAGGTTTGCAGGTATTAGGGGTGAATATGGGCGAGGATGAAACTGCTGAACACCCTGAACGCATTGCCCTAATTGCAGACAACAGTCCGCGCTGGTTTATTGCCGATCAAGGTATTATGACTGCTGGAGCAGTAAACGCAGTGCGTAGCGCCCAAGCTGAAAGGGAAGAATTACTATTTATTATCGCCAATAGTGGTAGTACGGCGCTAGTAGTTGAGGATATTAAGACTTTTAAAAAATTAGAACCAGGGTTACAGGATTTACCCCTTAAACTGGTAATCTTGCTTTCTGATGAAACACCACCAGCAACAGAAAAGTTTAAAACCGTCAACTTTAGCCAGTTGGTAGAAATTGGTAGCAACCAAACTTTAGTAGCACTGAAACCAAGCGGTAATGCCTTAGCAACATTAATTTATACTTCTGGAACAACCGGCAAGCCTAAAGGTGTCATGCTTTCCCATCAAAACTTGCTGCACCAAGTTAAAACCTTGGGAACGATAGTCCAACCACAACAAGGAGATATCGTCCTTAGTATTTTACCTACATGGCATAGTTATGAACGCAGTGGAGAGTATTTTTTACTTTCTCAAGGTTGCACACAAGTTTATACGAATCTACGTGCTGTAAAAGAAGACTTGAAAAAGTTTAAACCTAATTACATGATTGCCGTACCCCGGTTGTGGGAATCAATTTATGAAGGAGTGCAAAAGCAGTTTCGCAGCCAACCAGCCAACAAACAACAGCTGATTAAATTTTTACTGGACATGAGCCAGAAATATATTACAGCGCGGCGTATAGGTGAGGGATTGAGTTTAAATCATATTAATGCCTCAGATATAGAGCGACTAGGGGCGAAAATACTAGAATTAGCCTTGTATCCGTTTCAAGCCCTGGGAGAAAAATTAGTATATGCTCAGGTGCGAGAAGCCACAGGCGGCAAAATCAAGCAAGTCATTAGCGGTGGTGGGGCCTTACCCGGACATATAGATAACTTTTTTGAAATTATTGGCGTAGAAATCCTACAGGGTTATGGCTTGACAGAAACTTCACCGGTCACAAATGCCCGTCGTCATTGGCGAAATTTACGGGGTTCATCTGGGCAACCAATTCCGGGGACAGAAGTGAAAATTGTTGATCCAGAGACGAGACAGACCCTACCGACAGGAAATCGCGGTTTAGTGCTGCTCAAGGGTCCACAAATCATGCAAGGCTATTACCAAAATCCCGAAGCGACAAAAAAAGTCATAGACGCTGAAGGTTGGTTTGATAGCGGTGATTTAGGTTGGGTGACACCCCAAAACGACTTGGTGCTAACGGGTAGAGCTAAAGATACAATCGTTTTAACCAATGGGGAAAATATCGAACCACAACCGATAGAAGACGCTTGTTTGCGATCGCCCTACATTGATCAAATTATGCTCGTAGGTCAAGACCAGCGCAGCATCGGCGCTTTGATAGTTCCCAACCTGGAAGCCTTGGAAAAATGGGCAGAAAGTCAGAATCTGAATTTAAGCAAACAGGATCATAATCCTGCTTCACCTAGTCAAAAAATTGACTTAGAGAGTAAAATAATCCAGGATTTATTTCGGCAAGAATTGAATCGGGAAGTTAAAAACCGTCCTGGTTATCGAGCCGATGATCGGATTGGACCATTCAAGCTAATTATCGAACCCTTTTCTATTGACAATGGCATGATGACACAAACCTTAAAAATCCGTCGTCACATTGTCATGGAACAGTATCGCGATATTATTGACGGAATGTTTGCCAAATAATTCCACTTGCAAACTATATAGAGTGAACGTGAAATTTTTATGGATGTCTCCAACCCTCAACTGCTTTTAAAGCGCGTCGTTAACGTTAAAGCTATCGTCACTCCTCTTTGGAAAGATGAAGTGCAACAGCAATTACAAGCGCAGATCAATCAACTAGATCAACAACTACAACAGCTAGATATTGAAGGACAAAGAGCAATTACAGCCATTCAAAAACAGAGTTTACAACCACCTGGGCCCCAAACCCTGCAACAAATTGACAACATCCAACTTCAGGTTAATCAAAAGAAAAGTGAACTGCTAGAACAAAAAAATCAACTACTACAAAACCTTCAGCAAGTCCAGTATCTAGAGATAGATCAAGAAGTCAACCAATTTCAAATGGAAGGTTTTTTCCGGGTGGAAACAGGTGATAACCTGATTAGTAAGATGCAAGTTGAAGTTGTGCTGCGTGATGGCGTTGTCGAAGAAATTCGTGGTGATGTTTAGTCAATAATCAATAGTCAATAGTCATGAGTCATCAACAACTGACCACTGACTATTGACCACTGACTAATCACACTTTTGGCTAGATTTACTCTGCGTTGGATTTTTAGAGAAACATTGTCTTTGAAAACCAGCCCAGATAATTTCCCAGACTGGGGGTGAACTAACTAAGAGCGATCTTCCAAAGCGGCTCATCTCCACTCGGTATTTAGTCGCACTCACCGAATTTTTATCAACCTGATTAACTTGGATAATTGTTACCAAGGCTTGATGAGGTTGGGGGTAGGCTAACTCTATTTGGGGCGGTCTCTCTACAGATGTCACTTCATCCAAAATATTTAAAGCTAGAGTAGTAGGATCACTGCCTTGCAGGATAGAATTGATACTTTTTAAAGGAATAGTTTGATAATGGGAACGCTCAGGGTATGTCACTAATCCTGAAGATTCCTGTTCTCTAGATAATTGTTGTTCGTGTCCATTAGCAGTTCCAGTTACCAAAGCTACGGGCTGGCGTTGTATTAGATAGAACGAAGATGCCGTAGCAAAAATGCTGAGGATAAAAATTAAAAAGAATTTAAACTTGGCCGACATAGTGATGGTATTAAAGGGGAATTGCCAACAAGTTAATCACCAATTTTGAGTTCTAGTTTGAGTTCTAGATTTTACTCTCACCCCTAAATAACTGCCCATGAGCAAGTTGTGTGTGTAAAGAAGCGGTGAGGAGGATTAAATATATATAGCAATATTATTTGCTGTTGACGAATTATCAGTGATTGCTTTATCTATAGACATCAGCCTCAGTTTTAGGTTCCAATTGGTAGTGATAATTGGTAATTGGTCATTAGTTACTTTTCCCAGTCCCCCCTAGTCCCTAGTTCCTAGTCCCTAGTCCCTAGTCCCCAATCATTTGATCATCTAAAATCCTCGTAGCAAGATACAATTCGATCTGGCGACAGCTGTTAAAGTCCATAAAATTATTGATTCTGAAACCACCATTATGAGCATTCATGAAGTATTTATGCCGGCGCTAAGTTCCACCATGACTGAGGGAAAAATCGTCTCTTGGGTAAAATCGCCGGGGGATAAAGTGGAAAAAGGCGAAACAGTGGTGGTTGTCGAGTCAGATAAGGCTGATATGGATGTGGAATCTTTCTATGAGGGATTTCTCGCCCATATTATAGTCCCAGCCGGTGAAAGCGCCCCCATTGGCGCAGCGATCGCTTACGTTGCAGAAACAGAAGCAGAAATCGAAGCCGCTAAGACTATGGCTGGTGGAGGTAGTGCTGTGGCGGAAACACCCGCACCCGTACCTGTACCCGTGGCAGCAGCCACAACCGTAGCCACACCTGTTACAGCCTCTCAAAATGGCTCCAACCATCGGCAAGGACGGTTAGTAGCTTCTCCCCGCGCTCGCAAGTTGGCAAAAGAACTGAGAGTTGATTTAAATAACCTCAAAGGTAGTGGTCCCTACGGTCGTATCGTCGCCGAAGATGTGGAAACTGCTGTTGGTAAAGTTCCCCAACCTACTACCCCTGTTATTACCCCAACTCAACCCACACCACCTGTTATCCTACCCACAGCACCAGCACCAGCAGCTGCAAAACCCACACCCGCAGCTGCCCCAGTTGTTACCAGTGCCGTTCCTGGTCAGGTAGTACCATTAACTACTCTGCAAAATGCAGTAGTACGTAATATGATGGTAAGTCTATCTGTACCAATATTCCATGTTGGTTACACAATTACTACTGATGGATTAGATAAACTTTACAAACAAATTAAATCCAAAGGTGTGACAATGACGGCGCTATTAGCGAAAGCTGTAGCGGTGACATTACAAAAACATCCATTACTCAATGCTAGTTATTCCGAGCAAGGAATTGTTTATCATCCTCATATCAATGTTGCCGTAGCAGTAGCAATGGATGATGGTGGTTTGATTACACCCGTATTACAAAAAGCGGATCAAGTAGATATCTATTCTCTATCACGCAATTGGAAATCTTTGGTAGAAAAAGCCAGAGCTAAACAACTACAACCAGAGGAATATAGCACTGGTACATTTACCCTGTCTAACTTGGGGATGTTTGGTGTAGATACATTTGATGCGATTTTACCACCAGGACAAGGTTCAATTTTAGCGATCGCTGCTGCTCGTCCGCAAGTTGTAGCCACCGCAGATGGTTTATTTGGTGTGCGTCAACAAATGAAAGTTAACATCACCTGTGACCATCGCATTATTTACGGCGCTCATGCAGCCTCATTCTTGCAAGATTTGGCAAAATTGATTGAAACCAACCCTCAATCTTTGACACTGTAAGCAAAAACTTTAAAAACCAATAAATCTTAATTTCAGACTTGGAGTTTTTTAAAATTCCAAGTTTTTTTTATCCACAGATAGATCCCCGACTTCTTAAAGAAGTTGGGGATCTGCGTATCGCTATGTAGATGTTGACTGTTACCAACTCAAGTTACTCTGAAAGTGAGTGACATCAGTTGATAAAAAAATCAAACAAAAAAATATGACAACAGAACATAGTTTAATTCTGGATATAACAACAGTTTTAACCGCTACCGCACTAGGAGGGTTTTTGTCCCATCGGTTGCGTCAACCTGTGATACTTGGTTATTTAGTTAGTGGTTTTGCTATTGGACCTTTTGGTTTCAAATTATTAAGCAATGTTGATGATATTAAATCTTTAGCAGAAATTGGTGTTGCTTTCCTGCTATTTGCATTGGGTGTAGAATTTTCTTTAGCAGAACTCAAACGAGTTAAAGAAATTGCCATTAAAGGTAGTTTATTACAAATTGGTTTAACAATTGCCCTAGTAACAATAGTAACCGTCTCCACAGGGTGGGCTTCTGGAATTACAAAAGGCATTTTTTTAGGAGCAGTTTTATCTCTTTCTTCCACAGCAATAGTATTAAAAACACTCACCGAAAAGGGTGAAACTAATACAGTGCATGGGCAAATTATGCTGGCAATATTAATTACTCAAGATTTAGCTTTGGGTGTAATGTTAGCAATACTTCCGGCTTTACAAAAACCAGAAAATATTGCCACAGCATTAGGTTTTGCTTTAGTCAAAATTGCACTGTTTGTAGTAGTTGCAATTATATTTAGTCGTTGGATAGTGCCTCGCATTTTAAGCAATATTGCCGCCACAGAAAGCACTGAGTTATTTCTGTTAGTTCTAATTGCTCTTTGTTTAGGAGTGGCGTTAATAACTGCACATTTAGGTCTTTCCATTGCAATGGGGGCGTTTGTGGCTGGTTTAATGATATCAGAAATTGATTATGCTGATCAGGCTTTAGCCAAGATTTTACCCTTGCGAGATACATTTGCAAGTTTGTTTTTTGCATCCATTGGAATGCTCATTGATCCGGCTATTCTCGTTAACAATTTTGCTATAATTTTAGGACTTGTAACTTTGGTATTGCTAGGGAAAGCAGCAATTATTTGCGGAATTGTGTTAAAATTTGGCTACTCTCTCAAAAATGCCATTATAGTCAGTTTGGGAATTAACCAAATTGGTGAATTTTCCTTTGTATTAGCCTTGGTAGGTTTACAATTAGAATTGATATCTCCACAAACCTATTCTTTATTGTTAGGAACAACAGCAATTACACTCATACTCACACCTTTTTCACTCAAAATTGCACCTGTAATTGCAGATAAATTAAATCAAAATCCCTTCCTAGCAAACTTCTTACAACGCTTTTCTGCACCCAAAACCATATCTATGCCAGAAATAATTGCTGGTCATGTAGTGGTAGCAGGTTATGGTAGAGTTGGACAAGTAATTGTCAACATTTTACAAACTGAAGGATATCCAGTTTTAGTTATTGAAAATAGTGAAGCATCTGTACAAAGACTAAGAATGCGCCAAATTCCTTATATTTTTGGTGATGCAGATTCAGAATTAGTCTTAGAAAAAGCACATTTAGAAACTGCTAAAGCTTTAGCGATCGCACTTCCAGATCCTGCTAGTACCCGCTTACTTTTAAAAAATGCTTTGACTATTGCACCTAATTTAGATGTCATTGCTCGTTCACACAGTAATAAGGAAATTGATCTCTTAACCCAAATGGGTGCGAAGGAAGTTGTACAACCTGAATTTGAAGCCGCATTAGAGTTAGGAAATCATTTATTAAAAACCTTGGGAGCAGCAGAAAGTTACATCCAAAGTGTGATCAATACTATTCGTAAAGATAGATATTTAAGTGTTAGGCCAGATAAAGAATAGTAGAGACGTTCCGGTGGAACGTCTGTACAGGAGTCAGGATAAACATCAATAAATTATTACCTGTTCCCTGTTCCCTGTTCCCTATTCCCTTACCCTTTCACACACATAACCTGTTTAAGAGTTGCTACCACTTCCACTAAGTCTGCTTGGTTTGCCATTACTTGCTCAATAGGTTTATATGCACCGGGAATTTCATCTAAAACTCCTGCATCTTTACGACATTCTACACCTTCAGTTTGGGCAATTAAATCATCAAGAGTATAGACATTTTTTGCCTTGTTTCTAGACATTAAACGCCCTGCACCGTGACTACAACTGCAAAAACTATGAGCATTTCCTTTACCTTTAACAATAAAAGATTTTGCTCCCATTGAACCAGGAATAATGCCATAATCTTCTGTTTGAGCGCGAACTGCACCTTTACGAGTGACATATACATCTTCGCCAAAATGTACTTCTTTTTCGGCGTAGTTGTGATGACAATTTACCTCTAATAAAGGTTTACTTACTTTCCCTCCTGATAGATGTTTTTCGACGATCTTTTTAAATCTCGCCATCATCACATCACGGTTAAAAAGTGCGTAATTTTGCGCCCATTGTAAGTCTTCCCAGTAGGCTTTAAATTCTGGTGTTCCTGCTACAAAATAAGCTAAATCTGGATCTGGTAATTTCTCACCTGCCATTTTTGCGAGTTGTTTGGCTGTGTCAATATGACATTGTGCTAGTTTATTTCCAATGTTTCTAGAACCAGAATGCAACATTAGCCAAACTTGGTTTTCTGTATCAAGACAAATCTCGATAAAGTGATTCAATTTGTTACTCATTGCTAGTTAAGGTTATTCAGTCGCCACAGTCTCATTTCAATACTGTTTCGACTTCTGCCTAATACTTTCATTGAACACTCAACAGAATGGGTAGTAATAAACTGATCTTCTTGAGGTGTCCAACGTTTTCTATTGTTAACCCTCTTCATATCAGGAGGACGGCTCCAACTCAATATTTCATTAGCCTTGATGATTTTTCTAGATAAAGCCAGACAACCATCATAATATAAGTATTTTGCTAATATTTGAGCGTCCTCTTTGTAAACCACTATGTTGTAAATATTATCTCTAGTATTTCTGTTAGAGGTTTTTGTTTTACCCACAATCTGCTGAATTAAGTCTATATATTCAAAACAAATATGTGAGCTAGATGTTACTAACGATAGAAAAGGAAAGCAATTTGAGGTAAACCCTAGAGATCCATCTCCATCTACCAAACCTCTAAAATAATCAACTTTGGAGAAACTACAACTCGGTGGTTTGATTAACTCTGACTTACTACCTATTGGTAAACCCCAAGATTCAAGATACTCTCTAAACCGTTTGTCATAAACTCTCCAAATAACTGATGTGTAATTATGACTAAAATTAGTGCTGCGAATACGTTCAGTAATGGAAGAATTAAACGGTATCAGATTCTTAAAAGCCCACAATATATCTTCATCTTGTTTATTGATTTCTATACTTAAACGACCTCGATCACGAGTGTTGTTGTATAGATGACCATCGGTTTGAATGAAGCCAAATAAGTAGGCATAATCGGGGTTATTGAGTGTGATATTAGTGGTTTCCATAATCCCACAATATCATAAATGAAAGTAGCAATCGATCAAGTCATTTCTGCTTGATTCTATACCTTCCTATTCGGTATAGTTCGGAGTACACCTTCATCCTAATAAATTAGCTAATATATCAGGATGCCCAAGTCCCTCTACTCTCTACAGGGCGTTTTACCGCTTCCCTCGGTATTAGCATCGCAGCCTTCACCGATTTGGACGAGTTTTTAATCTTACATCACTGTAAGATGGGGCAATCTTTCACCCCCACCGAGAGAACCCATTTGTTTCATGGCTTTGCTTTCTAAATCTTGCACTCCCCGATGCAAGTCTTTAAATGAGCGCCATTTCTGCCAATTAGTTACAGCTTTTTCTACATCTTTGTTTTCATTGAATCCTGTGGGAATTGCTGCTTCTATATCGAGGCGAATTTTCTTCAGTTTGCCTTCTAATTGTTCACCTGTAAATGGTGTTTTAATGGCACTCATACCGCAACCCAGGTCCACGCCCACAGCCGCAGGGATAATGGCTTCTTTGGTGGCAATAACTGAACCAACTAAGGCACTTTTTCCTAAGTGAACATCGGGCATTAAGGCAACGTGTTTAAATACAAATGGCAAGGATGCAACATTTTTAGCCATTTTGGTTTCATCTGAGCCTAAAGAATGATTTGCCCAAGATAAAACGGGGTGTGGTGTAGTAATTCCTAATTGTTCGTAGGGCATAAGATTAAGTCAAACTTCAAAAGTTAAAAGTCAAAAGATTTAATATTGCAGGTATGTTTTAAATCATAGTTTTAGATTTTATTCAAACAATACTACAAATATATTACATAAATATTTATCTGTCAACTTGTCAGAATAAAAAACCTAGATTCTCAGCTGATGGGAGAAGTGAGGGTTATTTTCGGCTCTGTGGTAAGATATTTAGGGTTTTGCCAGCATCAATGCACACCAGAATGGGTAATAATCATTGGTGAGGATATTACTTCTTCAGTTTTTGGCATAGTCGCATGAGTTTAAAGGCTGTTTTATTCGATTTCAATGGTGTCATCATCAAAGATGAGCCAGTTCACCTACAATTGATAGATGAGATTCTGGTGCAGGAAAATTTGCAACCGCAAAAGCTGCATGAGCGTCAAGCTTGTTTGGGCAGGAGCGATCGCGCTTGTTTTCAAGACTTGCTCAAAAATCGTGGTAGAGTAGTCACGGAAGAATATTTAACTCAGTTGCTACAACGCAAAGCTGAAATCTATGTCCTGGAACTGGAGAAACTGGAAAAACTGCCTTTGTATCCAGGAATAGAAGATTTAATTTTTCAGGTGCGAACGCAGCATATTAAACTAGGTTTAGTTAGTGGTGCTTTGCGTCAAGAAATAGAACTGGTGCTAAAACGTGCCAAACTGATTGAATACTTTCATGTTATTGTCACAGGTAACGACATCACTACCAGTAAACCCCAACCAGAGGGTTATTTGCTGGCTGTAGACAAATTTAATCAAGCATACCCAGATTTAAATCTACGACCCCAGGAATGTTTAGCTATTGAAGATACTCCGGCGGGTATTCAAGCAGCGAAACGCGCTCAGATGCAAGTAGTGGGAGTTGCGAATACTTACCCTTTTCATATGCTTCAGCGTCAAGCTAACTGGACTGTTGACTATTTGACTGATTTAGAATTAGAACGGGTCCAGGAAGTTTTTTTGCCAAAAAATGTGAACCTTACTGCGCCTGAGTGATAAAATATGATATATATGCTAGAGTTTGTTACTCTGCATTAATTACAGATTAATAAGGGGAATTAGCTCAGTTGGTAGAGTGCTGCGATCGCACCGCAGAGGTCAGGGGTTCGAGTCTCCTATTCTCCATTTGTAGATTAAATAATTATTGTCAAAAATTATGACGCACTATTTAGCTAGATAGCCAGATATACAGACTCTTATGTTTATCTGGTTTATTTTTCTAGTTTACCATACCAGCATAATATTAGATACTGTATGATTTTACTCTAATACATACAGTAGAATTTCGTCAGCCGAATTGGCTATTGCTTTGCAAAATAAGACTAAAAATATGGTTAACCTAGAAGCTGAAGACCGTAAACAGTTGATAACTCTTCTCCAAGATATACCAGAACTAACTACAGAGCGATCACGTCAGCAAATTTTGGAACTAGCAGATTTAAAACAGTTATCGCCAATGATTGACCTTTCTGGTGCGCCCTTTGTTGCAGTTACTGAGATTGTCAGCTATTTATCTAAATATGGGCGTTTAACTTATGACCACGAGGCATTAGGACGATTCTTAAATACCTTGAAAGGCTTTGTGGGAATACAGCAGCAACAATTTTTAGACAAGCTGCTAAAAAAATATGACATGATGACACCAATCGCAACATTACCAGCCATAAATGACTGGCGAGGAAGAGAAACTGTAGCAGACATATTCGAGAAAATAGTTGGAGAAAATACCCTACGTCCAATTTCATTTTTACAGCAGGGGCTTCAAGTTGCACAATCTGTTGCCTATATTGGAGTGCGAACTAGCCAAGAACGATGGTCAGGTACGGGGTTTCTTGTAGCTGAGAATTTGTTATTAACTAACAACCACGTTTTACCAAGTTCAGATTTACTGTCAGGTACAATTTTTCGTTTTAATTATGAGGAGAATTTCCAAGGAGAAGCTCAAATAACTGATGAGTACCGCCCTAAATCCAATGGAATTTTTCATACAAACCAAGCTCTAGATTACAGTTTAATTGAGATTGAAGGAGAACCTGGAAAAAAATGGGGTTGGTTGCAATTTCCATTGCTGCCTAAAGAAATAAGGCGTGATAGCCGAGTCAATATTATTCAGCATCCACAAGGGCAACCAAAACAAATTTCTCTTCAAAACAATTTTGTTCAATTTGTGGGCTGTACTGTAGTACAGTACGTCACCTCTACTTTGCAAGGCTCATCTGGTTCTCCAGTCTTGAATGATGCTTGGGAAGTTGTTGCGCTGCATCATGCAGGAGGTAATATTTCAGAACCAACAACTCAACGGCGTTACTTTAGAAATGAGGGCATATTAATAAAAAGTATTTTGGCTGACTTACCTTCAGAACTTGTAGACTTGCTTAAGGCAGCAAAAAACACTTAGCCTTGGAGATTTTCTACAAGAATCTAGAGTTCAATGACTATGGAAATCAAGCCCCAATTGATACAAATTTTAGTACAAATACCATCCACTCAAACCGTTAAGGAGCGTAGAACACTTCTAAGTATCACGGGGTTTGATTATTTAAATGCAAGAATCAGTACACTCGAACAAAGTAACTATGTCTTTTTTACTGAATTAATTGAACTCGTATTCTCTGAAGGCCAAGCTCAATTATTAAAATTCCTTATTGAGCTTGTAGATAGTGAATTTGTTGGCTTGGAGACTAGAGATAAACTAAATAATTTCATTGCACAAATTAAGGTTTTAGAACCTCGACAATGGAATAGGGAATGCAACCAACCAAAGAATAATCAAACAATTGGTATTGTTTTTACTCCTAACCAAAGTGCTGAAGGATTAAAAAAACAACAAAATATAAAAATTGTTCCATCAGTCGCTGGAACTCAAGCTTTTAAATTTACTGTGGTTACGATAAATGCCCAAGGCCAAGAAATTGATCGTTGTCAAAAACAAAGCTGCTACTTAACTGAAGAACTTGGCAATGGTGTGATATTGGAAATGGTTTATATTCCAGGAGGAGAATTTTGGATGGGTTCACCGGAATCTGAAGGAAAGCGATACTCTCATGAAAAACCTCAGCATTTAGTCACAATTCAACCATTTTTTATTAGCAAATACCCAATTACACAAACACAATGGAAACAGATTGCTTCTTTAGTAGAAGTCCGTCAAAAGCTCAAGCTTCGCCCATCACGCCAAGGAGGCAACAGTCATCCTGTTACCCAAGTTTCTTGGTTTGATGCTGTTGAGTTTTGCGATCGCCTATCTCAAAAAACAGGACACAAGTATCGTCTTCCTAGCGAAGCCGAGTGGGAATATGCTTGTCGTGCTGAAACTACGACACCTTTCAATTTTGGAGAAACTATTAACTTCAATTTAGCTAATTACGATAGCCGTTATCCCTATCGTTCAGAACCTAAAGGAATTTATCTTGAAAAAACTACAGAAGTAGGTATTTTTCAGATTGCAAACTCATTTGGATTGTTCGATATGCACGGGTTAGTTTGGGAATGGTGCTTAGATAATTGGCATCAAAATTATGATAAAGCACCTACAAATGGAGATGCTTGGCTAGACAGTGATGATAATAATACTCGTGTTATGCGTGGTGGCTCATGGCGTAACGAAGCGTTTTGGTGTCGTTCTAGTTCTCGCCAGTTTCATCATACAAGCGAAAAGTCAAACAATATTGGTTTTAGAATTGTTCGCTCATTGTAATGTTGAATTAGTTACTCCAAATAATTTATAATTTTATTGATTCTCAATATTCATTATTTACTTTTTATAGCTGTTGCTTTTTACGTGCTGCTTGAGTTTGCCAATATTCAGATGCTTTAGGAGATTTTTCAAACTCATCTATTCTTAAAAATACGCTATTTTTTCTTTTTATTTCTTTAATGGCTGCTTCAATTTCATCTATTGAGACTTGAAAAAAATCTCTTCTTGAATTCACTTTATTAACTCTTTTATCATCAAAACGTTGATGTAAATTTTGTAATGTATCTAAAGCATCTTCTGAGAAAATTTTGAAATGAACATCAAATTGAAATGGGACTGCGGGGTTCATTTCCCTAATATATATGTCTTCTTGACTACGAAATGTCATACAAATACGATATATATTTTGACCAAGAGAACCTATATTAGAAATTATATAAATGTATCCTGATTTGAGTTTACTAGATTCAAATAAAGCATTTTCTTTATCACTTATATCTTCTGCGACTAATCGTTCTAAATCTTGAATTCTAGTCTCTAATTGTTTTTTCTCTTCTTCTTTAGCTTGTAATACTTCTTGTCGAATTTTATCAAGTTCTTGTTGGTGAAGTTTTTCTCTTTGTTCTGCCTCTTCTCCTCTTTTTCTTGCCTTATCAATTGCTTCACGTTCTTTATTTTGCTTTCTATCTTCTTTATCTCTTTCTTGCTCTTGCTGTTTTTTATCTTCTAATTCATACTGTAAATCTAATTCAATAAATTTAAGTTGTAAATATTCATATGAAATTTTAGCTTGTAGAATTTTTAAACATTTATTGTATTTTTCAAAAGCATTATTTACCTTTCTCTTCAAAGAATCGACATTATTGTATCTGACTTCTTTAAGCGCATATTTACAGCGTTCTTCAAATGCCAGTTCTACTAATTTCAGAAGATCATTTATCATTCTGTTGCCTTTTCTTGTACTATTATCCAAATCTAATTGAGTATTACAAATGTAGGCTTGCTTATTTTTTCGCATATTTTCCTGTTGTAACTTGATATCCTTTAATCGAAGGATATAGTCATCAGAACTAATAAATTCATCTTTTGCTTCGTAAGCATCTATAGACTGAAGATAGAGTTTTGCATTAATTGCATTAAATTGCTGCTGAAGATTTCCAATTTCTCTATTCAGAGATTCCTGCTGGTTTTCCAGCAAATGAATATTTGACTCTAACTGCCGTTGATAAGCTTCTTTATCGTCTAATGCGTCATACTTATATAATTTTTTCCTAAGCCGGGATTCTGCAATTAGGGATTGTACTAAGGCGGCAGAAAGTCCAGCTACTAATACCACTAATCCCAGGTTTAGTAACGACATAGAATTTAGTATTACCACTGCTATACTTTATAACTTAGTTTACAATATTTTTATTTAGAATATATGAGTAACTGAAGCGTAATTTTGCGAAGTAATCGTGTAAAAGCAAGAAACAATAGCGATCGCTAATGACAATATATCACAACTACTAGATTTTTAGTATAAAATAAAACTTACAACACTAAATTATATCTTTACACTTCTTTGCAGCCTAACCATTGAAGAAACTGCGTAAGTTCACCCCACAACCAGAATATTTTTTTGTTGCCAAAAATGTAACCAAACCAAACTTGTATTTAGACAATGCCAAACTATCAATAGGGTTTAAATTGCCAAAAACTCTTAGGAACTGTTGACCGTCAAAAGTTGACAGTGTGTGTATATTGATTTTTTGAGGAGTGTCCATCTCATGTCTAGAAATACCTTATCAGCGTCTCCCGTTCACATCAAGAACCTGGGAAAAATCCTTTATTCCACCTTATTAATATGTATGATATTCACCTTACCAGCATCAGCCCAGGAAAAAGAAAAATTATGGCGCACCTTAACCGTCAGTGGTCGTGGTGTTGAAACAATTGCTACCACCTTATCACAAGTTAGTTTAGGTGTAGAAATTCAAGGAAAAACAGCCGAAGAAGTACAAAAAGAAGCCGCCCGCAGGTCATCCGCTGTAGTAGAATTACTCAAAAGCCGGAATGTGCAGAAATTAGAAACTACAGGTGTTCGCCTCAACCCAGTTTATAGTTATACCAACAACGTCCAAAAAATCACTGGTTATGCAGCCAGCAACACCGTTAGTTTTCGCTTTCCCACCGATAAAGTTGGTACATTATTAGATGAAGCCGTAAAAACCGGAGCAACACAAATTAACGGTGTCAGTTTTGTAGCTACTGATGAAGCTATTAGCAACGCTCAAAAACAAGCATTGAAAAAAGCCACCCAGGATGCCCAACAACAAGCTGATGCAGTTTTCAGCACCTTGGGATTTCAGAAAAAAGAAATAGTCAGTATTCAAATTAATGGTGCAACTCCACCACCACCTCCAATGCTACAACGGGTTGAAATTGCTAAAGCAAACCTCGCAGATGCTTCTACCCCCATAGTCGGTGGTGAACAAGAAGTACAAGCATCAGTCACCCTGCAAATTAGTTATTAGGAACAGGGAACAGGGAACGGGGAACAGGGAATATTTATCTTTATTCTGCCTACTGCCTCCTGTACAGACGTTCCGGCGGAACGTCTCTACTGCCTCCTGCCTCCTGCACCTAGAAATTCTCTGGAGACATATCCCCCATAGCACCCTCAGCATCACGCTTAGAACCGAGCAATTCTAGTTGTTCTACGTTTATAACTGGTTTAGAACGGTTAGTACCCGTTTGGCGATCGCTCCAAGTGTCAAACTTCAAAGAACCTTTAACCCCGATTAAACTGCCTTTACGCACATAATTACCTGCTATTTCCGCAGTTTTTCCCCACAGTTCCAAATTAAACCAGTCTGGTTGATCACTATTGCGAGTTTTTCTATTAACCGCTAAAGTTAACTCACATTTAACCTTTCCCGACTCAAAATACCTGATATTCGGATCGCCGCCTACCCGTCCAACAAGAGTGACAACATTAATGCTCATAGGTGTTACTGTTACCTGAATGTGAAATTTAAGTACGATTGTACTGATTAAGTTTTGATCCTATAATAACTAATTGTAAAAACCTTTAAAATATGTTAAGTAATTAACCATAATATATATTAATTTTCCCAGATGCTTTAAAAATTACTTGTCATCATTGCCAAAATTATACGGTTATACTGAGTAACTTTGAGAAGAGAGAACATAAGATGCCGGAAACATCCATTAACATTGACAAAAATTATAGAGAAAAATAGTCTGATTTACTGGAGTCAGGCAAACTAACATCATAAAATCCAGAACAATTAACACTCACTGTTATCATCACAAAAAAATTAGCACAAATAGGGGGCATAGATACGCGTGGGTCTTTTTAGAAACTTTCGCTCATCATGGGATATGGGTATCGACCTCGGTACAGCCAACACCCTAGTTTATGTATCTGGTAAAGGAATTGTACTCCAAGAACCATCAGTAGTTGCCATTGATCAAAATGAAAAAATAGCATTGGCAGTAGGAGAAGATGCCAAAAAAATGCTCGGTCGGACACCAGGTAATGTGATCGCAGTCCGCCCTCTGCGTGATGGTGTAATCGCTGATTTCGACACCGCCGAACTAATGCTCAAAAGTTTTATCCAGCGGGTAAATGAAGGCAGGTCTTTAATCTTACCACGGATTGTCATTGGTATTCCCAGCGGCGTTACCGGGGTAGAAAGACGAGCCGTAATGGATGCAGCCACCCAAGCCGGAGCCAGAGAAGTATATTTGATCGATGAACCAGTAGCAGCAGCTATTGGTGCGGGCTTGCCAGTAGCTGAACCGACAGGGAACATGATCATCGATATTGGTGGTGGGACAACAGAAGTAGCCGTACTCAGTCTCCAAGGAACAGTAATCAGCGAATCAGTCCGTATTGCTGGAGATGAATTGACAGAAGCAATCATCCAGTACATGAAAAAAGTTCATAACCTAGTCATTGGAGAACGAACCGCCGAAGACATCAAAATTCGCATTGGTTCAGCCTATCCCACCAACGATGATAGCGATGCCATCATGGAAGTCCGGGGTTTACACCTGCTTTCTGGACTGCCACGAACAGTCACCATCAAAGGTCCAGAAATTCGGGAAAGTATGTTAGAACCACTATCTATAATTATAGAAGCAGTTAAACGCACACTGGAAAGAACCCCTCCAGAATTAGCAGCAGACATTATTGATCGAGGCATCATGTTAGCTGGTGGTGGCGCATTACTCAAAGGCATAGATACCCTAATTAGTCATGAAACGGGTATTGTCACCCACATTGCAGCGGATCCTTTAAGTTGCGTTGTTTTGGGAACAGGGCGCGTATTAGAAAACTTCAAACAGCTAGAACGGGTATTTAGCGGACGCTCTCGCAATATGTAGTCAAAAGTGTAAACAGGATAATGGATTCTGTATCTAGTCAATATGGCATCCATTATTTTATAATCTTGCTCATTCATTAAATATATACAGGTATAAATGTTTACTACACGCCGTTGGTGGGAACATAAAGCATTACAAATAGGTTTGGTAGCTCTAGTTGTTGGTAGTGCTTGGACACTGCGGCAGACTCAAGGGGCGCTAGTAATGGAAATATATCAAGGTATTACCCGTCCCTTAAAAACATTGCAGCCAGGGATAAGTCCTGAAGACCGTATCCGTGATGCCCAAATATTAGAATTACAAACACGTGTAGTTGATTTAGAAAGTCAAAATCAAAAGCTGAAAAGTTTATTGGATTACGTAGAGAAAGAACCACTCTCAAAACGCCCAATTGTAGCCAGGGTAGTAGGGCGCAGTGCAGACCACTGGTGGCAACAAGTAACTCTGAATAGTGGCACAAAAGCAGGTATTCAGGAAGGTTTTGTTGTTAAAGCAGAAGGTGGCTTAGTCGGTTTAGTAGAAAGCGTCACCCCCAATACTAGCCGGGTTTTATTAGTTAGCGATTTGAAAAGTCAAGTAGGTGTGACAATTAGCCGGACAACCGCTAAAGGAGTTTTGCGGGGTGACTCTTCAGCCGAAGGAGTGCTGGAGTTTTACGAAAAAGTACCCAATGTCAAAGTTGGAGATTTAGTTTCTACTTCCACTTATAGTCAAAAATTCCCCGCTGGATTACCAGTAGGAAGAATCAAATCTCTAGATTTAAAGAAACTACCAGCATCAGTAGCCAAAGTTGAATTATTCCCGCCCATTCGTTACTTAGATTGGGTAACTATATATCCTAGCCCTGAAAAAATAGAGCAGGAAAAACCAAAAGTAGAAAATCAAAAACCATAATAGTCTAATTAGATTCTTGAAAATTTCGCAAAACAATGAAAATTCCTGGATTTCCTGGCAATACCAACAAAAGAGCAAGAACGCCAGACCGAAAATCCAAATCCCTGCTTCCCCAGTTGACGGATTGGCATCCCTGGTTAAGTCAAGCAATGGATTGGACAGTCACATCTGGATCAGTGCTGTTATGTTTACTCATGTTGCCAACCCGATTACCAGGCATGGAATTATTGGGTATTGGACCTAACTGGTTGCTAATTTGGGTAGTGGCATGGAGTGTAAAACGCCCTGTATTTGTGGGAGCATTAGCGGGTATAACTCTAGGTCTCCTCCAAGATGCGATGACATCACCTAACCCAACTCATGCCCTCAGCTTAGGAATCGTAGGAATGCTGACAAGCCTAATTCAAAAACAGCGTTTTATCCAAGAAGATTTTATTTCTATTGCTTTAATTGTTTTTGGCATGGCGGTATTATCAAATACTATTTTTGCACTGCAATTGTCTTTTATGGGTGGTAACTGCGGTCCTCAGTGTTTTCGCAAACCTGAAGACATTTGGACCTACTACCAGCGCGTTGCCTTGGCTTCTGCCATTCTCAGTAGTTTGTGGGCTCCTGTACTTTATTATCCCCTCAATCGCTGGTGGGAACAAATGAAATTAATTCGTAATTCGTAATTCAGGAGTCAGTAGAGACGTTCCGGCGGAACGTCTGTACAGGAGTCAATCAATTTTGGATTTTGGATTGACGTTAGCGAAGCGTACGCAGCGCAGCGAGTATTTTGGATTATCCTCTCCTTTAAAGAAGAGGCTTGAAGGCNNNNTTTTTCTCCATGAATGGAGAGGCTTGAAACCTTATTTTTAGATTTTAGACTTTGATTTCAATCTAAAATCCAAAATCTAAAATCTAAAATTCCCGGTCAGTAGTCATGAGTATAAGTATTGAATTGTTTGATAGCACAGCTTGGTATATGGCTAACGCCAATCTACGCTATAGCCATGTTTTAATTTCCACTTTCCCATTCCCCAGTCACCTGCTATAGAATGTTAACCCCAGTATCAATATCCTCAAATATGATAGGCAGTGAATTTGACTCCCTGATGATGCAACGGTGTTTACAACTAGCCCGACGTGCTTTGGGACGTACTTCACCAAATCCATTAGTGGGGGCTGTGGTTGTTAAAGATGGGGAGATTGTCGGCGAAGGTTTTCATCCCCGCGCAGGTGAACCTCATGCTGAAGTTTTTGCCCTCAAAGCCGCAGGAGAACAAGCTCGCGGAGCGACAATTTATGTCAACCTAGAACCATGTAACCACTACGGGCGCACTCCCCCCTGTTCGGAAGGATTAATCGCAGCTGGTGTCTCTAAGGTAGTAGTAGGGATGGTTGATCCTAACCCCTTGGTAGCCGGTGGTGGTATTGCTCGTTTACGTGCAGCGGGAATAGAAGTCCTTGTAGGAGTGGAAGAAGCAGCTTGTCAGCAACTAAATGAAGGGTTTATCCATCGTATTCTCCACAAACGACCTTTGGGAATTTTGAAATATGCCATGACTTTAGATGGCAAAATTGCTACTAGTTCCGGTCATAGTGCTTGGATCACAAACCCAGATGCCCGCAGCGAAGTACATCAACTCAGAGCCGCTTGTGATGCCGTCATTGTCGGTAGCAATACAGTCCGACAAGATAATCCTTACTTAACTAGCCATCAGCAAGAGGGAAATAATCCTCTACGCGTGGTGATGAGTCGCAGTCTGCAATTGCCAGAGAATGCTCGTCTGTGGGAAGTTACTGAAGCTCCAACTTTGGTGTTAACTGAAGTGGGCAGTTCGCCGGATTTTCACAAGATGTTGCATAACAAGGGCGTGGAAGTCTTGGAATTTCCATTACTCACACCAGATCATGTGATGGCTTATCTATTTGAGCGCGGTTTTTGTAGCGTGCTATGGGAATGCGGCGGTACTTTAGCAGCAAGTGCGATCGCTCAAAATGCAGTCCAAAAAATCCTGGCTTTTATCGCCCCCAAAATTATTGGTGGTAGTCATGCTCCTACACCCGTGGGTGACTTAGGTTTTACCTCGATGACTGAGGCTTTGTGTTTAGAACGTGTTCATTGGCGTGTAGTTGGTTCTGACTGTTTAGTAGAAGGTTATTTACCACAAAAAAGTCATTAGTCATTGGTCATTAGTCATTGGTCATTGGTCATTGGTCATTGGTCATTGGTCATTGGTCATTGGTCATTGGTCATTAGTGATTAGGTTATTAATCCTCCCCTTCCTTCCTGCTTCTGCTTTCTTCTCTGTCACCTGTCACCTTTTTATGGCTGTTGACGTTCATAAGCAAGATCACGGATGAGACTTAGCCGAGCGCGGATATAGTCACAAAGAAAATCAGTTTCGTCAGCATTTAAAAAGGCTTGCTTTGTGGTTTGTTTAACTAACCACTGTACCAAGCTAGCATCGTCCAGCTGCAAAAGAGTCACGGTTTGGGAGGCTTCTACTATAGACCAAAGCTGACGCATAATCGTAGGAGTCATTAGACCTCTATTAAATTATTAGCTTAGTTGTTTCCAGATTACACAATTTTGATATTAGCTGATGCAATAAATGTACAAGTTGAGATAACTATTATTAAAGGCTTAATAAACAGATGTATATCTTTATAAAGATTAAGAATTGGCAATTATCATTAATTAAGTTCACAAAAGTTAACTTAACTTAGAGAAGCCATGTAGTTATCCCTCAGACAATATTACAGTATCTAATTATAACTGTTAATCAACTCTTTACTTTTCTCAATGGAATTAAGGGTTATTGGCGCTATATCCTAAATATTAAGCTGATTCGGTTAAAATTGACCAGAGTACAACTACTGTAAATTTCCATTTACATACTAAAATTTTGTGTTTGTAAATGCTATTGTTTTAAGTAATTTTACATAAGGAATTCACCGAAAGAATTAGAAATCTAGCTAAAATTATGGTGACATTAACATCAGTTTAAGCTAAATTGCTGAATAATAAATCTTATTGATCACAAAAATATCAAATCATAATTCTTATTAGAGAATTAATATTAAAACGTTGCTTCTGATCAATATTTCTTCCAGCGGTTTTCTACTAATGAGTGCAATGGTTAAGTCTGACAACAGCTTGAACAACCTTGAGGAAATTTGCCCAACTCTAGAGCCAATTGAAATCAGTGCGATCGCTGCTTATTGCTACAATAGTCAATATGGCAAACTTCTACCCGATGCTTTTTACATTCATATTTTGGCACTGCATACTCTGGACATCCAACTTCAGCAATATGAAAGTCTAGCTCGCAGCGTCGCACCTCAAGCCGAAAAAGCCACATTAGTCAAATTTAGCACTAATAAACTCAAAATTTCCTACTTATTTTATCCTGATTTTGATACCGATCCTCATCCAGCTTTGCATTCTAGTATTCAGGTTGATGTAGAAACTCTCACTGTGAGCTTTCGAGATTACACTGATACAGAAAATCCGCCTATTCTCCATCGTAAAGAAACCTTTGTTACCCCTGAATATCCGAATTACGAAGAATTTGCAGCCTTAACCCGCGTTCAAGAAACTTTGGGTTTACTAAATAATACCAGAGGTATTGGGACAAGGTTAGTTTGGGAAGAGAAGTTAAAAAGATATGGAGTAGAAATACAGGGACATACATTAATTAGAAAACAAACTAATATTAGTTCAGATAATTTAACACCCAAAATAGAACGACATAAAGCTGCTATTATTCGTCATGATTTTTCTCGTCCTCTGCGTTTAGCTTTAGATGCAGGTTTATTTGGTTCAGAAACCACCTTTTTTGACTATGGTTGTGGACATGGTGGGGATATGAACCGCATCGCTGAACATGGTTATATCAGTACCGGTTGGGACCCTTATTATTTACCAGATAGTCCCCGCATACCTGCGGATGTTGTGAATATCGGTTTTGTGATCAATGTTATTGAAGACCAAAGCGAACGTAGAGAAGCATTAATAAAAGCTTGGGAACTGACGCAAAAAGTTCTGTTAGTATCTGCTCAAGTGTTAATATCGGACGCTCAAAAAGGTGTGATGGCCTATGGTGATGGGGTGATTACCAGACGTAACACATTTCAGAAATATTATGAACAAGAGGAATTAAAAGTTTACATTGATCAAGTTTTGGGAGTTGATAGTATTCCCATTGCTTTGGGAGTGTACTTTGTTTTTAGAGATCCTGCTGAAACTGAGTTATTTCGCGCTTCTCGTTATCGTTCTCGCGCTACTACTCCAAAAGTTAGAGCTTGTATTCAAAAGTTTGAAGAACATCGAGAACTGTTAGCACCCTTAATGGATTTTATGACAGAAAGGGGTAGAATACCTGGTAAGGGTGAATTACCCCAAGAAGCGGAAATTTGTCAACATTTTAGTAGTTTAAGACGTGCTTTTCAAGTGATTATTAAAGCTACAGACTCAGAAGAATGGGAAGCGATCGCAGATAAACGTCGGCAAGATTTATTGGTTTATTTAGCATTAACAAAATTTAGTCATCGTCCCAGATTATCACAACTACCGCCGTCAGTTCAAGAAGATGTTTTAGGATTATATAGTAGTTATAAACAGGCGTGTTTAGATGCGGATCAAATGTTAAGGAGTGTGGGAAATACAGAGTTAATTATCAAACGTTGTCAAGAAAGTAAAATAGGTAAGAAATTAAATAATTCTCTTTTGGTTCACATTTCTGCATTACAAGCACTTGATCCTTTATTACGATTATATGAAGGTTGCGCTAGTCGCACTATTGGTAGGTTAGAAGAAGCAAATGTGATTAAATTTCACCTCAAAACACCAAAGATTTCCTATTTGTTTTATCCTGATTTTGATCATGAACCTCACCCAACATTATATAGATCAATGAAGGTTGATTTACGGGATTTACAAGTTACCTATAGAGAATATGATATTGATGATGATCCGCCGGTATTGCATCAGTTAGAAACTTTAGTAACTCCTGATTATCCATTATATGATAAATTGGCGAAATTAACGATTCAGGAAGAGGAAAGAGGACTGTTTGAAAATTGGCAAAGTATTAGTCATCTTTCAGGGTGGCAGAAATGTTTAAAGGAACATTTTACTGTGATTAAGGGATATAAATTATATTGGTGTAAGGATGCTGATCCTTATAAGTTGAAGTTGTTTAAAAATGCTATGAATAATCGGAAGAAAGAGCGAGAAAAGGTGATGGAAGTGGTGGAAAATGGGGATGTTGTGGGGACAGATGGTGAGGAGAATTAGTTGTAGTTTTAGAGGATATTTGAAAACTTTTCTGTGTTGTATTGAACACTTGTAGATCCCCCTAAATCCCCCTTAAAAAGAAAAAAAAAAAAAAAACTTAGCC
>RDYJ01000005.1 GCA_004293145.1 Nostocales cyanobacterium
AGGTACACCCTAATTTATTTACTGTTAAGAGTTCCCTGTTAAGAGTTCCCTAAAACTAAAAAACTCTGTACCTCACGACACCGGGAAGTGCTGTATCATGTCCAATTTGTATAGTGCGTAAGTTCGAGAATTTATTGATCTTCACTTTCTAGTATTTTCTTAGCTTCTAAAAGCTGCCGCTGATGTTCTTCACTTACGGTAGGATATTGTAAGTTTAATTCTTTTAATTTATTGCAGATAATTTCCGACACTACTAAACGTGTAAACCACTTGCGATCCGCAGGAATAATATGCCAAGGAGACCATGTAGTGCTAGTGTGGTTAAAAACATCTTCATAAGCCATCATATAATCATCCCAAAAACCACGCTCCCGCACATCATTAGTGGAAAACTTCCAATGTTTTTCTGGTGATTCAATGCGGTCTAAAAAGCGGTTTTTCTGGGCTTTTTTCGAGACGTTGAGAAAAAATTTCAGCACAACAATCCCATTATTGACCAAATATTTTTCAAAATTATTAATTTCCTCAAACCGCTGCTGCCATATTTGATTACCATCAGGAACATAGTGGAGTTGTTGTTTTTGCAGAATTTCTGGATGTACGCGCACTACCAGTAATTCTTCATAATATGAACGATTGAATATCCCAATTCTTCCTCTTTCTGGTAAAGCCTTCATTGTCCGCCATAAATAATCATGATCTAATTCTTCATCACTTGGCGCTTTAAAACTAAACACTTGACATCCTTGCGGATTAATACCAGACATAACGTGTTTAATGGTGCTATCTTTACCAGCAGCATCCATCGCTTGAAAAATAATTAGTAAAGCATAAGTATTTTGAGCATAGAGAATATCTTGATAATTAGCTAGTTGTTTAATACCTGCTTTTAATTTTCTTTTAGCATCAGCTTTTTCATGAAACTCAGCTTTATAACTTGGGTCATAATCATGGATTAAAGAAATTTTAACCTCTGGATAAACAATAAAAGGATCATGATTCATTTGTAATTACACCTTAGTAGAATTAATTCCGAAATTTTGTCTAACTTTTGTGGTGAGAACGCATTGCTTCTCGGCCTAATATAAACATTCCTGTCACCCCCAGACACACAAACCAAATATAGGTATACCAATATTTTCTGATTTGCTCAATATAACCCAGTTTTGCATCTAAGCTATTGATGTAAAGTAATAGGAGCAAAATCATCAACGCCCCAAAACCAACAAAAGTTAAACCTATATAAATTCTGGCTGGTTGGAGTTCAAAATCGCTAATCTGCTGAATATCGATTGATGCCATATCCTGAAGTAATTCTGCCGCTAAACATGAGGTAAATTGCAATTTTTTACTCATTTTTGACGGTAAAATCCAACTGAGTGCAGCTACAGTGGGACGACGCAACCAAGCCTCAGTATCTCGTAACAATTCTAGAGACTTACGGCTATTTGTTATTTGAGTAAGCTTGACATTATCTGTAGTAGTTGGTCTAGTAACTTTGGGTTTAAACTCCATATTTACAACGCCTCAGATCATCAATAATATCACTAGCCTAGCGAATTTGACGGAGTTTTTTAATTGGTAATTGGTAGTTGGTAGTTGGTAATTGGTAATTGGGGACAGTAAACAGTTAACAGTAAACACTGATAACTGCTCCATAGTCCCCATCTTGTATTAGGAATTAGCGGATTGTAGTTTTTCCAGTCGTGCGAAAACTTCTGTACTGTGAATAATAGGATTCACCTTAACAAAAGTATCCCGCAGTATCCCCTGTGGATCGATAATAAAACTGTGCCGCATGGATACATAGCCAATCCAAGAACCATAAGCTTTACTAACTGCACCATTAGTATCTGCCAATAGGGGGAATTTTAACCCTTGAGAATCACAAAATTCAGCATGGGAATCAATGTTATCTGCACTTACACCAATAATCTGAGTGTTTTTTTCTAAATATTTAGGTAAGTCTTGTTGAAAACGCCGCGCTTCAATAGTACAGCCAGAAGTGAAATCTTTGGGATAAAAATACAAAACTACCCACTGACCGCGCAAATCAGAAAGGGAAAGTTTTCCATCACCTGTGTTAGTGGGTAAGGTAAAATCAGGGGCTGGTTGATTGATTGCAGGTAGTTTACCCCCCATAGCATCAGCAGTGGGGGCGAAGTTCGACCAACTCAGCAACGCTAAACAACCTGCAAACAAAAAACTCATAAAAGTGCGGCGAGAAATCATAATTGCAAACCAGAATCAAAACTTAATCCAAGTTTACATTCTGGCTGGTTGCTATTCTGAGTCTGGTTGAGATGTGCGTGGATTTTCTGTACTTTCGATATATTGGCTATCAATGAGGAAAGTACCTCTAGCAAAACGTACACCCCAATATCCGCCAGGACGGCGGTCAATGACTATACCTTCTTCACCAATGCTGATCACTTCAGCAGGACGTAGCATGGGCATAGGGTCAGCAGTTTTGACGTAGGGGGGTAGGGCAACGACACGGACTTTACTGCTAATGGGAAATTCTGGAGACATTTTGAAATATCGAAAAAGTACAATAATTTCTTACTTTTAACAGGGATTTGCTGCATTTTCCACATCTGTTTTTTGATGATGGCAATAAACTTCAGGAGTGCCAATTTAGAGGCGAAAAATGCCATGCCATCAACTAAATACAGTTTTTTACCACGCTTTTATCGGCTGGCGACTGTAAGCGTGTTCTCTAATTTGATGGTTCCCTTGGCGGGGTTGGTAGATATTGCCTTTTTGGGACATTTGGCAGATATCCGTCACTTGGCTGGGGTGATTTTAGCAACTATTCTTTTTGACTATCTTTATCGGGTGTTAAAATTTATGCGGTCGAGTACCAATGCTCTGACTGCTCAAGCTGCGGGACAGGATGAACCAAAAGCTGTATTATTGGCGGGATTACGCAGTGGTTTGATTGCTTTGACCTTGGGTTTACTAATTCTATTTTTGCAATATCCTATCCAGAAGTTTGGTTTTTTGCTGTTGAGTGGTTCTCCAGAAATTGAAGCTTCTGGGGTGGATTATTTCTATGGAAGAATTTGGGGCGCACCTGCTGTTTTGCTCAATTTCGTCCTCTTTGGTTGGTTTTTAGGACGAGAAATCAATGGTGTCGTGCTGCTGATGTCTATTGTGGGTAATGGTTCTAATGTTTTGCTTGACTATCTGATGATTGTTAAGTGGGGTTGGGAAAGCATGGGAGCCGGTTTAGCCACAGCTTTAAGCCAGTATTTGGCGCTGGGAGTTGGTTTGATTGGGGTTGGTTTGAGTATTGAGTGGCAAGTGTTACCAGCAGCACTGTCAAAGGTGTTTGACTGGGTAGCACTGAAAGATACTTTTGCCCTGAAAAGTAATATTTTAATTCGATATGTAGCGATGATTTCAGCTTATTCTATTTTTACTAATCTCAGCGCCGTCCAAGGTACAGATGTTTTAGCAGAAAATGGTTTGCTGTTGCAAATTGCTTTTTTGAGTCAGTTTGCAGTGCAAGGTGTGGGAGTGACAATCCAAACTTTGACGGGTAATTTTAAAAGTAAGGGCAATCAAGAACAGATGATTCCATTGCTCACTGTCTCTATGATTACAGGTTTGGCGATCGCTTTGCCCTTTGCGTTTGGATCTATGATTTTTCCAGACCAAGTTTTTGGGCTGTTGACAAATCACCCAGAGGTAAATAGCAACATTACTAAATATACAATCTGGCTCTTACCTGTTTTAGTAATTACAGCGATCACTTTCATTCTCGAAGGTTATTTCATCGGTTTAAAGGCGGGTGCAATTTTACGTAATGCAGTGCTACTAGCCTTTTTCCTGGGTTTTATCCCCCTGGCGATCACTGCTTGGTATTTCCACAATAACCATCTACTGTGGGCAACTATTGTTTCTTACATGACTACTATTATGGTAGTGTTGGCGATTCAAGTACCTCAAACTTTGAACACACAAGATCCAGAAACCCCAAAACCTCTAACTAATTCTTAATGCCAAAGTAATTCTGGTCGCCAATTATTTTTTTAACAGTATTGCATGATGTTTCAAATACTTTCAAGCCCCCCTTCCAAAGAGGGACTTTGAGCAATTTTTTCCCTTAAAAAAAAGGTGGTTGGGGGGATCTAACGAGGAGTGTTATTACCTTGTTGACGGCGTGATTTCCAACTCTCCTGCATTTGTTTCATTTGTTCCCGTTGTGCTGGAGTGAGAACAGCTTCCATTTGCTGTTTTGATGATTGCTTAATTTCCCCCATTCTGGTTTTTTGAGCTTCAGTTAAATTCAAGGATGCAAAAATATCCTTTTTCCATTGACCTTGACCTTCACCTGCTGAACGCTGACCCCGACGTTCTTGCATTGCAGCTTTTAACTGGTCTTTTTGTGCTGGAGTCAGAACTTTATCCATTTCTGCACGGGTATTGCGGCGAATTTCTTGCATTCTGGCTTTTTGTGCATCGGTCAGTCCCAATTTTTTCCAAGGACCTTTTTCTGCGAATTCTTTACCTGGTTGACGAGAAGGGTCTGTTTGTTGTGCTTGTGCTACAAAGGGTGTTGCGGTTAAAGTTAGAGCAAAAGCAGCAGCTATAAATGATAATGTTTTGCGGTTCATAAATGATCTTCTCTTGTTCCCTGTTGGATGTCACCATGATATGCAATTATCTCCAGTTCGCGCATGAGCAAAAAGTCACGTCTATGACCATGACTTTAGTCATAAACCAAATTTGGCCAATATATAGCAGAATGAAAGAGAGAAGTCAGCAGTCAGTAATGTAGATTTGCTAGATTTTTTAATTTTTAAGTTTTAATTTTTATGTCGCGTTCTATCCAGTTTAATAATCATCCATTTCGGTTTCTGCTTTATTTAGAATGGGTATTACTAGCTCTTTCTGTCTTGGTAGTAGTTATACCCTCTCCATCACCAAAATTTGCTGCTCGTTTTCCAGAGTTAACTATCT
>RDYJ01000090.1 GCA_004293145.1 Nostocales cyanobacterium
TATAAATCCAGAAAGTTGGCTGTCAATTTTTTGATTCTGCCACCTATTCCCTACTCTATTTTAGTGTTTGATCGGTAAAGTAATTACGAAATCTGCCCCTTGATCAACTGCCGAAATTACTTCTATTTTACCTTGGTGCTTCTCAATTATTTGATAACAAATACTCAACCCTAAGCCAGTACCTTTTCCCACTGGCTTAGTCGTGAAAAAAGGATCAAATAACTTATTAATAATTTCCGCCGAAATTCCTAAACCATTATCTCTGATTACTACCTTGATATAGTTATCATCAAGATTTGATGTCTCAATCACTATTTGTTTATTCTGATTATTTTTAACTTCTATCAACGCATCTATGGCATTACTAACAATATTCATAAACACCTGATTTAGTTGCGCCGGACAACAATCAATTAAAGGCAAATCACCATATCTTTTAATAACTTTAATTTCCTGATTTAGTCGATGATTTAAAATTAATAAAGTGTTATCAATACCTTCATGAATATTCACATCCTTCATTTCGGATTCATCTAATCGGGAAAAATTACGCAATGACAATACAATTTCCCGAATACGTTGAGCGCCGACTTTCATCGATGACAACATTTTCGACAAATCTTCAGTCATAAATTCTAAATCAATAGCTGCTATTTTCTCCTCAATGAGCGCATTTTTATCAGGATATTGCTGTTGATATAAAGTTAATAACCCAATTAAATCTTTGAGATAATTCTCTGCATATTGAATATTTCCATAAATAAAGTTTACAGGATTATTAATTTCATGGGCTACACCTGCTACCATTTCTCCCAGAGAAGACATTTTTTCCGTTTGAATTAATTGCGCTTGGGTATTTTTTAAATTTTGTAGTGCTTGTTGCAGTTCTTGAGTTCTTTCCTTGACTCTTTGTTCTAAACCTCGTTGTGCTTGTTGCAATTCTTGAGTTCTTTCTTCTACCCTATCTTCTAAAGTTTTGCGAGCAAATTCTAGTTGTTGGGTATAATCTCCCACCCATTCAACTAATCGATTTAAAGATGTTGCTAATGTCCCTACTTCATCATTACTTTCAATATTAGCTCTCAGTTGAAAATTGGATTCTTCAGTAATTTTTCTGGCGGTGTTCGTCACTGCTTGTAAAGGACGGGTAATTAATTTAGTAGTAAAAAATGCGAGGATAACTGCGATGATAGATGACAGGAATATACTGCTAATAATAATTTGGATTCGCAGTTTTCTAGCACTATCAAAGCTAATATTTGCTTCCTGTCTTTGCTGATCAGCACTTTTGATAATTTCATTTAGCTGATCAGAAAGTTGGTCAAATTCAAGATTGAGATTAATATATTCTTTTTCATTTAGTAAAAGGAGCAGAATTGGCTGAGAAGAATTGTTTGTGAGATTTTGCGGCTCACTTCTTTCTATATATCTCCAAAAACTTTGGATTGTTGCCGTATATAACTGTGTAGTATTTTGATATTTATTGACTAAAACTTTGAAATCTTGGTCATTTACTGCCAAAGCTTTAGGATTAGCTATAATGAAAGTTTCTAATTGAGATAACTGTTGATTTACTTGAGTAATTTCATGAGAAAATTTATCTTTTTCAAAGTTTAATAAAACATAATTTTCTAGGACATTTGCTAATCTTTGTGGATACATTCTGACGGTAACCACGGCATTTTTTAAATCTTTCAAAAGTAATTGTTGCTGATAAGATAATAATAATTGCTTCTGAGCAGTTTCTTCATAGTAATTAGCAATCAACAAACCACTTACTGTACCTATAGCAGTAATGCTAAGTATGACCGTATAACCATAACTAATCTTTTTGGCTATCTTCCAGCTATTTGTTAAATAACCAAGATATCGTACTACGGGTTTTATCTGTCTCTTAATAAGATATATCATTCATTTATCAACTAATTTAATCAACGTACTGGGCTAACTTTTTGTTCAGTCCAGTTGTCACATTATAAACAGTATTATAACTTACGCACCCACTAGAGGCAATTCATTAACTACCTCTGCGAAAAACCGTGACATCAGTCCATTTTTGCGTAGGTTTTGAGCATCATTAATTGTAACTAATTTTACTTCTTAGTCCTTTTAGTAAGCTTGATTAACTGTAAAACTGGGGATTATTTTCTTGTTTATAATCAGCATTTAGTTTGTAACTTCAAGTGATCAGCTTTGTTACAAAAATAACCGATATTCACGTCAAAATTGATGCTATGTATACAATTTTGCTCCTCTATGTTCCTGATTTCACAAGCATTTTGACTCCTTGGTTCTGACTTGATTCTGACTTTTAAATTATTTTTTAATTAATATCTCTCGCGATAGAACCAAAATTATCATGACGGTTGTTTGATTAATTGGGATATTAATCTACCAGTTAAGTTCACCCAACTAAATGCAGCAATCTCTTTTTGTCAAAATCGCTACAATAGGTTTATTGTCTGTTGGTAGTTTTAGTGTAGTGACGGGAAGTTTTCTCTTCACAAAAACTTCAAGCAATACTGGCACAGCACAGATAATTACTGATATATCACGCTATCAAGAAATTCGCAATCACAAGTGGTCTGATATTAACCAAATAAAACATTTCCCTGTAGATATCCCCGATGGTGCTAAGGTCGTCTCTATGGCTTACTCTCCCGGCTTGATGCAAGGAAGTAGTTTCTTGCAAATCCGGTTTCAACAGCCTCCAGAACAGATTCAAAAATTACTTTCCAACTACCGTAAAATTGCAGTTCATCAATATCAGGGAGGCGATACAAATAACCATATTAACCAAGCCAATGGTGTACCAGCAACTTTTTTTTATACCAGTAAATCCGCAGCCGAAGCCTTTCCCAATACATATCAAATCCTGGTCTTAAAGGCACAACACCAAGGTAAACCTGGGTTTAAATGGAATCAGGGTCATAGCTATGGAGTCGCTATTGATAGTTCAACTTCAGAAATTGTCTATTGGGTAGAAAAGTGGTAATATAGAATGTTTTGACTTTGGATAACATAATTGCATCACCAGTTAAGATTGTTTAGTTTCACCACCCGCATAGGACTCCTCCTGTAAATAAGCATTACACTTCATTACAAATTAACACCCTCGACACAACAACATGATAACTTTTGATCATGTGATAAAACCGCACAAAATTGATCAAGGAGAACACAGTGGCAATGGAATCAAATGTATTAACGGGCGCAGTTGTAGAAAACCAAGATATCAGTGAATATGTGGCGCATCTACAGTTGCATATGACACTTCAAGCTCGCAACCTGGTTCCAACACTAAAACACACACAAGAAGATAGTCGCCAGCAGTTACTTCATCAAACCCAAGCCTGTTTTGAGAAGCTGGTTTCTCGACAATGTTTATAAAAACGTAGAAATTATAGAAAATTTTCAGGAAAAAACCATAAAATGGAAGCAGAAATAGTTGTGTATATACCAATGGTGTAATCACAAGTTCTGCTTTTTATGCTTTTTTCGGTATTTGGTGACGAAAATCACTCTTTCGGAGCAACTGCTAGGAGTGAAAAGCCGTTAAGATTATGATTGCAGCAGTACCTCACCAATCGCAATTAGTAAAGGCTAAATGGCGGCTTGAATCAAAATGAATTCACTACTTCCTCGAAATCTCAGCGTCGTAATTCGATCCGTCCAATATCGGGATCTGGATGGCATTGAACGCCTAACACAAGATTCCTTCGCAGACCTCTCCCCCAAGGGCAGCTTTTTTACCATGCAATGGCTGCGTCACTGGTTTGGGTTGCTCAAGTTTTTGAGTTGGTTTCCTAACCCATTACAGTATCGCTTCTGTGGATTTGTAGCAGAACAAGGGCGGATGCTATTGGGGATGATTCAAGTATCACCATTTAACCGTACCCGCAGCACTTGGCGAATTGACAGAGTGATGTTAGACCGGACTGCGGACAAGCAAGGTGTCGGTTCACAGATGCTCCGACACTGCTTTGAATCTATTTTAGAAGCTCGTACTTGGCTACTGGAAGTTAATATCAATGACGTTGAAGCCTTAGCACTTTATCGGCAAAATGGATTTCAGCGGTTGGCAGAAATGACCTATTGGGAAATTAGTCCAGAGTTACTGCGGGAATTAGCACAAGCAGAACCAGACTTACCCAATCTCTTACCAGTTAGCAATGCTGATGCACCATTGCTATATCAACTCGATACAGCTTCAATGCCACCTTTAGTCCGTCAGGTGTTTGACCGTCACACCCATGACTTCAAAACCAGTTTATTCGCTGTTCTCTCTGATGCTGTCAAGCAATGGGTGACGAAAACCGAAGTTGTCAGCGGCTATGTGTTTGAACCCCAACGCAAAGCGGCTATCGGCTATTTTCAGGTGCAACTTGACCGCAAAGGTGAAAATCCCCATGTCGCTACTCTGACAGTCCACCCAGCCTATACTTGGTTGTATCCAGAATTATTGTCTCAATTAGCTCGTATTGCCCAAGATTTCCCCCAACAAGGTTTACAATTAGCTTCCTCAGATTATCAGCCAGAGCGCGAAGAATATTTAGAAAGAATTGCTGCCAAGCGGATTGAACATACCCTGATTATGTCACGCTCAGTTTGGCATAAAATCCGGGAATCAAAATTGGTTTCCTTGGAAGGAATTCAGTGGCCAGAAGTGCTGCAAGGACTACAACCAGCACGTAAACCCATACCAGGCGGAATGTCATGGATTCCCAAACAACAGCCCGCCTCAGACCGACCAGCACCAAATAAGTCGGAAATTGTGGCTTTTGGCCATCACAAATTTCATAATACGGAAGCATATCGCCAATCTGATCAACCAGAGGCACAGCAGGAGCATAATTAGGGTGATACTTCAGCAGCAATCAAAATCTTTTATATCCGCTTTGGGACTGGATGTCGGTAGCAAACGCATTGGACTTTCCGGCTGTGATGGTACTGGTTTGATTGCTACAGGTATCACTACAATTGAGCGCAAATCCTTTCCAGAGGATGTGGCGCAAATACAACAAATCTTGAATGAGCGTCAAGTGCAAGTTCTAGTTGTTGGTATGCCTTATGCAATGGATGGCTCTTTGGGCTTTCAAGCTCGTCACGTCCAAAAATTTGCCAATAGGTTGGCTAAAGCTGTGAAACTGCCTGTGGAATATGTGGATGAGCGATTAACTTCTTTTCAAGCCGAACAACTGCTGATTGCAGAAAATCGCTCTCCATCACGTCATAAGGCCTTAATTGACCGTAAAGCCGCAGCTTTGATTTTGCAACAGTGGCTAGATGCTAGACGTATCACCTCCAATAGATCAGTAGTATTTGTTGAGGAGTGATACCTGTGAACATGATATTCTGAAAACTATTACTCAACTGTATAGCCAGTTTTTTGGTTGACATTGCCTGTCCTCAAGCAGTTCAATGATTTCCATAGATTTGAGTATTGATAAATTTACATAATGTGACTATGTATTCATCCGAATTTTCTGAAGAAAATGATCACGCTAACGCCGGCTCTATCACTTTGACAGACGAAAAGGGGCGATCGCTCGAATGTTATGTTGAGCATTCTCTAGAGGTAGATGAACAAGAATATGTTTTACTTCTACCGGTTGACTCCCCCATAGAAATTTTTGCTTGGCAGGGTGAAGGTGACGACGAAGAAGCAATTTTGGTAGAAGATGATGACATAACTGATGAAATTCTTAGCAACGCTCAAGCAGTTCTTGCCGAGCAGAATCTGCTACTTAAGCATTCCGCTTATGCTTTAACAGTAGTTGGTGAGTTACCACCCGTAGAGGAGTCAGAGATATTCACTTTAGAAATTGAAGACGAAGAAGCAGATTTAGAACCAGAACAACTACAGCTACTTGCTAGTTTCTATCATCAAAATCAGGAGTATGCAGTTTACACACCCCTCGATCCACTCCTGTTTTTTGCCCGGATCACCACAACAGGCAAACCTGAATTGCTCTCTCCTGAAGAATTTCGCAAGGTTCAACCCATGTTAGAAGAACACCTTTTTAATGAAGTTGAATAATTAGTCCGTTAAATTAATATTTCCATTGCTAATCTCATTTTGATTGGCAGTGGAATTTTATTAATGCCAAAAAACGCAATTATTTATCATTACAGTTCAGGGACAGTCGTCACCAGCAGTAAAATTATCTGGGTATGTGGCGAAAGTAAATCACTTTACACTTCCGGCAACCTATAAGACGCTGTAAATTATGAATTATGAATTATGAATTATCATGACTTGGAACAATCTCTTACAACCTGACTTGATTTTAGAAGGTTCAGTGCTGAACCTGACACCAGATATTATTCAACAATATGGGCTGAAAGGTCTGGTGTTGGATGTCGATGATACTTTAGTACCAATTACAGTCAGCGCCGCTTCCTCAGAAATGCAAGAATGGGTAAAAGAAGTACGTGGCTACGCTTCACTGTGGTTAGTCAGCAATAATTTAAGTGAATCACGAATTGGTAGTATTGCCCGTTCCCTTGATCTGCCTTACTATCTGGGTGCTGCTAAACCCTCACGACGCAAACTTAGGGCAGCATTGCAAGGTATGAATTTACCCGCACATCAAGTAGGTATGGTAGGCGATCGCCTGTTTACTGATGTGATAGCAGGTAATCGCTTAGGAATGTTTAGCATTTTAGTTGAACCAATTGTTCATGCTGATACTGCCCTCCGTTCTCATCCCATCCGCAACTTTGAAGTCTGGGTATCAGAAATACTTGGCGCTTCTATTATTCCCAAGCACACAAAAATTAACAAACGTTGATAAATCACCATAAAAGTAAATCTAAAGAAATACTTAAGAAATCTTAAGTTTCTCTAAAAATCGGAGATTATAGCTATTAATAACATCGGGTCAAGCAAATAAAGACCCTGAAGAATAACAAATAAATATAAACCCGTACAGCGTCAACCTTCACCATAGAGGGATTGGCGCTGTACAATTTTTTAGGTATTTACCCAAGTTGCAAGTCATCTAGTTTAGGCTGGTAATGGGTAATAAGTAATTAATTGGTAATTGGTAATTGGTGAATAACCGACAAATGACCAATGACAAATGACTAATGACAAATGACTAATGACAAATGACAAATGACCAATGACAAATGACTAAAACAATAGTTGTTAAAATCGGCACTTCTAGCCTAACTCAACCAGAAACCGGACAATTAGCCCTTTCTACCATTGCCACCTTAACAGAAACCCTATGCAATTTAAGACACCAGGGACATAGCGTAATTTTAGTTTCCTCCGGTGCTGTGGGTGTCGGTTGTGCGCGACTGGGTTTAACAGAACGTCCCAAAGCGATCGCCCTCAAACAAGCTGTAGCAGCCGTTGGTCAAGGTCGCTTAATGCGTATCTATGATGATTTATTTACAACTCTTCAACAACCCATAGCCCAAGTATTATTAACGAGAGCAGATTTAGTACAACGTAGTCGTTATCTTAATGCTTATAACACATTTAAAGAATTACTAGGACTGGGAGTAATTCCGGTAGTTAATGAAAATGATACAGTAGCTGTAGAGGAATTAAAATTTGGTGATAACGACACCCTTTCCGCCTTAGTTGCTAGCTTAGTCGAAGCAGATTGGTTATTTTTACTGACAGATGTTGATAAGTTATATTCAGCAGATCCCCGGACTGTACCTGATGCTCGTCCTATTTCCTTAATTAGTAACATGAAAGAATTGGCAGAATTACAAATTCAAACCGGGGGACAGGGTTCTCAGTGGGGAACAGGGGGAATGATCACAAAAATATCTGCGGCGAGAATTGCCATCGCGGCTGGAGTCAGAACTGTAATTACTCAAGGACGTTTTCCTCATAACATCGAAAAAATTATTCAAGGGGAAGCAATAGGAACGCATTTTGCACCCCAACCCGAACCAACATCAGCCAGAAAACGCTGGATAGCTTATGGTTTAGTTCCAACGGGAAAATTATATTTAGATGCAGGGGCCATAGACGCCATTTCCCAAGCTGGAAAATCTTTATTACCAGCAGGAATTCAAGCCATAGAAGGAGAATTTGACAACCAAGAAGCAGTGCAGTTATGTGACAGCAACGGTAACGAAATTGCCAGAGGATTAGTCAATTATAGCAGCGAAGAATTACAAAAAATTCGGGGTTTTCATTCACGGGATATTGGCAGAATTTTGGGTTATGCAGGTGTAGAAACCGTTATTCACCGGGATAATTTGGTTTTAACTTAATATTCCCCTAAAAACTTTTTGGGCTTTCGTGAGCGTCAGCCGAACGGTTTTTAGGGGTTGATTCAGGGGATTTCAGCCTATCTTCTGCTCCGACGGAATGGGATGTAAAACTTAGATTCTGCCGAGGTTATGCAGTCCTAAAATAATACCAGCGCCTAAGATATGACCAAAGGCTGTAGTTGCGAGTATGGCAGGTAAACCAAAACCACCAAAAAAATTAGGTGCGGGCGCTGCTGGTGCTGCACTAGGATACTTGATGGTAAATTTGCCAAATGCGATCGCAATGATGTTGGCGATAACCATGATAATACCAACAGTAGGAGTCCATGCGAGGGGCGTAGGTACAGTAGCCAGTAAGGTTGAAGTGAACACCAGATTTGCTCCTGAGATGATTGAATCATTGACTATATAATCTTTAGATTTACCAAGAAAATTCCCTAAAAATCCCAATTTCGCAGCAATATTTAATATTTTGTCTAAATACTTAATATTTTGGTAATAGGATCAGAATTTCTTACCCAGTCTCCAGTCAAGAGTCCCCGGTTCCCTGCGATCGCTCGCAAAGAACTCAAATCATTTACACTCAAGATAAGACTGATTATTTTCTAAATTTACTATGTCCTTAAGTCTTGACTCCTTACCACCAGCTTTGGCTAAAATTGTGCAACGCTTTCAACGTGCTGCTGAACCAAAACGACGTTATGAGCAGTTAATTTGGTATGCTCAGAAACTACCAGAATTTCCCGAAGCTGATAAAACACCCGCAAATAAAGTTCCTGGTTGTGTTTCCCAGGTATATGTCACAGCATCACTAGATGACGGGAAAGTGGTATTTCAAGGAGATTCTGATTCTCAGCTAACCAAGGGATTGTTAGCACTGTTAATAGAAGGATTAAACGGAACAACACCAACAGAAATCGTACAATTAACACCAGATTTTATTCAAGCCACAGGTTTAAATGTTAGCCTCACACCTTCCCGCGCTAATGGTTTTCATAACATCTTCAAAACCATGCAGAAAAAAGCCTTGGAATGTAAATTGGAAAGTTAGGGACTGGGGGCTGGGGAGGGAAATTTTAGATTTTAGATTTTAGATTTTAGATTGAAGCTGAGAAAAACAATCCAAAATCCAAAATCCAAAATCCAAAATTGAATTACCAATTACCAATTAAATCAAGATGTCTACCAATTTATCAATAAAATCCACTGGTGCTTATGGTGGGGAAGTTAAAGAATTCGTCTGGAATTGGGAAAATCAGCCGTTGCGGGTGGTTTATGAAACCATAGGAGAGGGTTCACCGCTTTTATTGCTTCCTGCTTTTAGTAGCGTTTCCACAAGGGGAGAAGTGGGAGAACTAGCCAAATTACTCGCTGACCATTTTCAAGTTACCGCTTTAGACTGGCCGGGTTTTGGCGAAAGTTCAAGATTGGGTTTAGATTACAACCCATTCATATATGAGCAATTTTTAGCAAATTTCGTTAAATCTGTATTTAATACCCCAATTATAATAGTAGCTGCTGGTCATGCTACTGGTTATGTCTTAAAACTCCCAGTTAAACAGCCCGATGCTGTGGTGCGAATTGTGTTGTTAGCACCAACTTGGCGCGGACCATTGCCAACAATGGGAGCAAATGCCAATATAGCTGCTATGGTGAGGGGGTTAGTGCGATTCCTGCGGATCGCTGTGCGAACGCCTCTGATTGGTCAAGCACTCTATAAACTCAACACTACTCCGTCTTTTTTAAGGTGGATGTATAGCCGCCACGTCTTCACCGATACAGCCAAACTGACACCCGACTTCATCGCCGAAAAATGGCAAAGCACCCAACAACCAAACGCCAGATTTGCATCTGCGGCCTTTGTCACCGGCAACATTGACACTATTCACAGTCAATCTGAATTTTTATCTTTAGTTCAATCCTTATCTATACCCATAATGGCAGTCATTGGCGCCTCTAGCCCACCAAAATCACGCCAAGAAATGGACGCTTTAGCAGCATTACCAGGAATTACCAGCGTTGTTGTTCCCGGTTCATTGGGACTACATGAAGAATATCCAGCAGTCGTTTTTGAAGCAATACTACCATTTTTAACCAATCTGTGTTAGATAGAGAATGATTATCAACAAAACATAGAAATTGGTTTGAAATTATGATTACTTCAGAAACATTAACCTCAGTACCTGTAACCGTTTTAACGGGCTATTTAGGGGCGGGAAAAACCACCCTCCTAAATCACATTCTCACTTATGAACACGGTAAAAAAGTTGCTGTAATCGTCAATGAATTTGGGGAAGTAGGCATTGATAATCAATTAGTTATTGATGCAGATGAAGAAATATTTGAAATGAATAATGGCTGTATTTGTTGTACAGTTCGCGGTGACTTAATTCGCATCATCGGCAATTTAATGAAACGCCGAGATAAATTTGATCATTTAGTCATTGAAACCACAGGATTAGCTGACCCTGCACCTGTAATTCAAACCTTCTTTGTTGACGAAGATATGCAAAGTCAACTATCACTAGATGCGGTAGTTACAGTTGTAGATGCTAAACATATTTGGCAACATTGGGAAGCCGACGAAGCCCAAGAACAAATTGCCTTTGCTGATGTGATTTTATTAAATAAAACTGATTTAGTCACACCCGAAAATTTAGAAGAATTAGAAAAGCGGATTCGGTCAATGAATGCAATGGCAAAAATTCACCGCACCCAAAATTCTCAATTATCAATGGATGCACTTTTAGGAGTACAAGCTTTTGATTTAGACCGGGCTTTAGAAATTGATCCGAATTTCTTAAGTGAAGATGCTCACGTACATGATGAAACTGTTTATTCTGTAGCCTTAGTTGAAAAAGGTGAAATAGATGGACAAAAATTAAATGATTGGTTGGGTGAATTATTACGTACCCAAGGAACAGATATATTCCGCATGAAAGGCATTTTAAACATTGCGGGAGAAGATGATCGCTTTGTCTTCCAAGGGGTACACATGATATTTGAAGGTAGAGCAGATAGACCTTGGAAAAACAGCGAAACCCGAAAAAATGAACTTGTTTTCATTGGTCGTAATTTAGATGCAGCCAAATTAAAACAAGATTTTCTGGCTTGTATGGTGTAAATTATCCAAAAGATTACTCAAATATCCCCGAATTCTTGAAGAATTTGGGGATATGATATTGGCAATTTCACAAATATCTAAATCATGAATTTCACAACTAATATACCTCAACAATTCACAACTTACTATTCAGGAAACCTTACAGATTATGTCACATCTCTAGCTTGGTCATCCATAGGAGATAAACTAGCTGTAATTTCCGCCAACGGAGAAGTTGTCATTTGGGAAAATAAAGAAATCACAAACTTACAAACCTCTATAGGTAAATCAATAGACTGTGTGGCTTTTTCTGCTGATGGTAAATATTTAGCCGTGGGTGGACAAGATGGAAGAGTAAAAGTATGGCGAGAAAATCAGTTAATCACAACTTTAGAAAATGCCCCTGCTTGGGTGGATAAATTAGCTTGGAATCATACAAACAATCAACTAGCTTTTAGTTTAGGTCGTTACGTTCAAGTATGGGATGCGGAAACAGAAGAAATTGTTGTCACTCTCAACTTTGAAAATTCATCAATTTTAGGAATTGATTGGCGTAAAGATGGTAAATATTTAGGTATTGGTGGTTATCAAGGGGTAAAAATTTGGAATAGTCAAGATTGGGATGATGAACCTTATATTTTAGGTATGACTACCGTTAGTGTAGCAATGGCTTGGTCGCCTGACAGTAAATATTTAGCTTCGGGAAATATGGATCGTAGCGTTACCGTTTTAGAATGGGAAAATCCTGATCCTTGGGTCATGCGTGGTTTTCCGGGGAAAATTCGTCAGTTAGCTTGGTCCCAAGTGACAACCGCCACAGGTGCGCCGCTTTTGGCTTCTTCCAGCGTCGAAGGTGTGGTAGTTTGGGAAAAATCAGCGGATGAATCTTTAGGTTGGGAAGCACGAATTTTAACCAATCATGTGGATATAATTAATGCGATCGCCTACGCACCCAAAAGTTTTATACTCGCTTCTGCTGGTGCTGATGGTTGGTTATGTTTATGGAATCAAAATTATGAAGTATCGCAAATTCTCACAGGTGTGCGTGGGGGTTTTTCTACCTTAGCTTGGCATCCCCAAGGTAAATTTTTAGCCGCAGGTGGGGAACAAGGAGAGTTACTAATCTGGTCAAAAACTAATGACTAATGCTGAATAATTGGGTATGCTGTATCAGCAGCAGCCTCTAAGTGTGAACTATGAACATAGCTAAACTGATTTTCCTTGCTTGTCATGTTTTTCTAGCATCTCTGCTGCTAGTAGTTGGCCCAGCACAAGCATCCACGAAATGGCAAATTGCACCTACTTCTGAGATGATTGTCTCAGCATCTGTACAACCAATTCCTGAACTAACAGCACCAATTCTAACTCAACCACAGCATCAAATTGTCAATCACATCGGTTGCGGTTGTAGTGCTTGCGTTCAAGCTAATTTTGTTATGTTGCAAGGTAAGTTACCTGCTGCTAACTTTTAATCAAGTTATACCAATTCTATGTAAGGTTGCGCCAAATAAATGTGGTAGAGACGTTCCACCAGAACTTCTCTACCAGGAAAAATACAGCGTATCTTTATCCAGAAATGGTATTAGAAGTTATGAGAATTTTTGAGGCACACCATTACTGTGCCTTTATTAATTTCGATGTGAACACACCTAAATAATTTTTGAGTTTATTTGATTGAAAGCAGTTTTTTATGACAGAAAAAATCACATATCATAATTTATTAAAGGTTGCCTTTTTGGTAATTTCTCTTGGCTTGTTTAGCTGCAACAATGGAAATGTAAATACTAAATACATTCAGTATAATCAGACTCAGAAGATTAACAGAAATCTGCCTCCAGTCGTAGCAACTACCAGCATATTATGTGATTTAACTAAACAGGTTGCTGGAAATACTATCAATCTTACCTGTTTAATTCCTCCTGGGTTAGATCCGAGTATTTATCAACCAACACCAGAAGATATTCAAGCTATAGAACAAGCTAAACTTATTTTATATCATGGCTATAACTTTGAACCAAGATTAATCAAAGTTATTCAAAACATTAAAACCAATGCGCCAAAAATAGCTGTTAGTCAAAGTGCTGTAACCCAACCAGAAATATTACAAAAAAATGGAATAAATTTCACTGAACCACATATTTGGCACAATGTTAAAAACACAATTCAAATAGTGGAAGTAATTAATAATAACTTAGGTACATTATTACCTCAACATAAAAAACAATATAGTAGCAATACCAGCAAATTAACCAAAGAATTAAATAATTTACATAACTGGGTTAAATCCACACTTGCGACTATTCCTCACAAAAACCGCAAATTATTAACAACCCATGAAGCCATGATTTATTATGTCAAAGCTTATGGTTTTCCCTATAAAGGCAGTTTACCAGATATTCGGGATGAAGACAATTTGACAGATACAAGAGTGAAAAATTTAGCTGAATATATTCAAAAAGCTAAAGTACCAACACTTTTTGCAGATACAACAACTAATCTAATGTTACTTGAGCCAATCACCAAACAAGCAAATGTGAAACTTTTTTCCCGACAACTTTATATTGATGGACTTGGTAAACCCGGTAGCGATGGAGAAACTTACCAAAAAATGATGGATGCAAATACCCGCAGTATTGTTGAAGGTTTGGGTGGTACTTATTTGAAATTTACACCGAATCTTCGTAAGTAGTCTAGGGATTGGGGATTGGGAAGTTTAGAAATTTTTATTTGTTTGTTTTTCCCCATAAACTGTGGGACATTGAACTGGCATATTTTGGATTTTTGGGAAAAAGCGTAGAATCTTCTCCCCTGAACCCTGAACCCCTGGCTTGCCTCAATGTGCAAATTAAAGCAATTATACTCCCGCAGGAATTTTGATCTTTTCTCGTTTACCAGTTGTCACCAACCATTTACCACCAGAAGGGGCTAAAGTTACACCCCGACGCAGAGGTTTAACAGGAATATTATCAACCAAAGCAAAATCTAATTGTGATAATACAGTAGCTAAAACCAATTTCATTTCAAACATGGCAAAAGCCATACCAATACAACGACGATTTCCACCGCCAAAAGGGATATATTCATATTGGGAATATTGCCGTTCTAAAAATCTTTCTGGTTTAAATTTCTCTGGTTCAGGATATAAATCGGGACGACGATGAGTTAAATATATGCAAGGTGCAAGTAAAGTTCCAGGTGAAAATTCATATCCCATAATTGTTGTTGGTGTCTTCACCAAGCGCGGTAAAGTAATCATCGCAATAGGATAAATTCTTAATGTTTCTTGACAAACAGCAGTTAAATAAGGTAAGCGAGAAACTTCATTTAAATCTGTATTTTCATCAACACTATATAACTCAGTTAGTAGCTTGTCCCGCACTGCTGGTAAATGATGAATCCAATATAATGCCCATGTTAATGCTGAAGCTGTAGTTTCATGGCCTGCAAATAGCAAAGTCATTAACTCATCCCGCAATTCTACATCTGTCATCCCTTCCCCATTTTCATCTCGTGCTGACATCATTAAGGTGAGAATATCGCTGCCAGATGAATCAAAATTATTTCTGCGTTCTTCAATTTCGGTGTATAAGAGTTGATGAATTTCCTCTCTGTGACGCAGGAAAATACCCCAAGGACTCCAAGCACCTAAATCTAGTTGTAAAATTGGAAAAAATGTGACAGCAGAACGTAAGGGAGAACCAGATAATTCTAATAATGAACGCAAGAGTTTTTGTAATCTTGTCAAACGTTCTCCTTCACATAAACCAAATACAGCCTGTAAAATTACCCGCAAAGAGATTTCTTGCATTGAATCCCGCACGGAGAAAGGTTTACCTATCTCCCAACTGCTAATTACTTCTTGTGTAATATCAGTAATAATTTTTGAGTATGCTTTCATCCGTTCCCCGTGAAATGGAGGGGTTAATAATTTACGTTGACGTTGGTGAGTTTCACCATCTATTAAGAGTAGAGAATTTTCACCCACCAAAGGTTTAAGCAGTTTATTTCCCCTTCCCGCATCAAAATAATCTGGTGGAGTTGTAAATATTTCTTGAATTGCTTGGGGGTTGCTAATAAACACCAATGGGTTTTCAACTGTCAACCTGAGTGTAAAAAATTCCCCGTGAGTCTTTGCTGATGTTTCCATCAATTGCAAAGGATCAAAAACCCATTGTAGACGCTGGATAAATCTCGGAATTTGTGAGTTAGGTGAGATTTGCATGACCAAAATTACTATAAATTATTTTTTCACTAGACTAACAAATCTACCCATAAATGCCAAATATTTATATAAAATCTACCCTGGGGTTATTTATACCTAACAGTAGACTCGATTAAATTGGTCAAGGAGCAATTATTTTAGTCCAAAATTCGATGGTAGATATTTATATCCTTGATTTGTTGGTAATTGGTCTACTCTTGCTGATTGTTACTTTAGGGTCAGGTTGGATTTCGCGTCTACCTCTTTCTTTTGCCATGATCTACCTAATGGTAGGAGTTTTTTTAGGACCTTATGGCTTAGGACTGATTCAATTACGTCGTCATGAATTATTCAACGCCGAATTAGTGGAAAGATTAACTGAATTTGTCGTGATTGTTTCTGTATTTAGTTGTGGCTTAAAAATAGTTACACTTTTAAAGTGGAAGTTTTGGAATATTACAGCCAGATTGATTGGATTGTTAATGCCAATTTCCATTTTTTCCTTGGCTGCTGTGGGTAAATTTTGGTTAGGAATGAATTGGGGAGAGGCAATTTTATTGGGAGCAATTCTCGCTCCAACTGACCCTGTATTAGCCTCAGAGGTGCAATTGACAGATACGAATGACGATGATGAGTTACGCTTTGGGTTAACTTCTGAAGGAGGATTAAATGATGCTTTAGCTTTTCCTTTTGTTTATTTTGGCATTTATGCCCTCAAAGATAGTAATTGGCATAACTGGTTGGGAAAATGGGTTGCAGTGGATGTAATTTGGGCGATCACAGCTGGTATGGTTATGGGGCTGATTGTTCCCCTGTGCATAGTATGGATTGATAAAAAAATCCAAAAATCTCGTCCTGCTGATGCCGTGATGGAGGATTTTGTCGCTATTAGCACGATATTAATAACTTATTCTTTAACAGAAATTGTGAATGGCTATGGATTTTTGGCAGTATTTGTGGCAGGTTTAGCTGTGCAAAGGAGTTACACAAATCCCCAAAAGCCACTTGGACAATTAGAATTTATTGAGAGATTAGAAAAGCTGCTAGAAGTTGGTCTAATTTTGCTCTTAGGAACAATTTTATTATGGCAGCCGATGTTTAAATATGCTGCCCAATCTTTGTTAGTAATAAGTTTATTATTTTTAGTTATTCGACCTATGGGAGTATGGGTTAGCACTATTGGTAAACGTCCCCTAAATTCTCACCGTCGCAATTTTAATCCAGTAACTCGTTTGCTATTTGGTTGGTTTGGTATTCGGGGTATAGGTTCTTTATATTATCTTGCCTATAGCTTAGGCAACGGCTTAAAAGGTGAAACTGCTGAACAAATTGCTTGGATAACTTACACAACTGTTGTAATTTCTGTGATTGTACATGGAATTAGTGCCACTCCGTTAATGAATTGGTATAAAAGCAATATTGCCAACCGCACAAGGTCTAATATTCCTGCAACAATTGATGAGTTTGAATCGTTTTGTAAGCAGATGTTTAAGCTGAGATTTTTATATTATATTTTCACCCAATGAGAATTAATTTGTATTTCTCGTTCGTGCATAATTTCTGTAAATAACTCAGTAGTGATTGCTGCTTCTACAGGTGAAACTCCGGGATGCTTAAATTTACTTTCTAGTAATAATTTGGCGATACTACCAGTACCTAAACCAGAAGCAACGGCGGTATTTTCATGCAGTAAATTGGAAACATAAACCGCTGTTTTTCCATCTTTTTGTCCTGTCACTTCTGCCCGCACTGCTACACCAATTCCAGTAAATATATTTGTAAAATCGGTCATGCTATGACTAACATGAGACAAAAATTCAATCATGTAACGGCGCTGCATTAACCATTTAGGAAAAATATGAGCAGTTATCCAAGTGAGATGATTATAAAAATCAGGAACTGAGCCAAATTTAGTAATTACAGTTTTCACTGTGGGGAAAGAATGGGGTAATGTGATAGTTTCTGGCATATCAAACCAGTAAACTCCACTGCGTTGATATGGGGCGGGAAAAATAAGTTCTTCTCTATCGGTATAGGGTTCAATTAAACGCCATTCTCCATTGATCCAAGCTTCAAAAGAATGCTGTAAACCTAAAAAAGTTGTCCACATAACTGTAACACCAGCACCACCAGAACCAGATACTAAATAACTTAAATGTATTTTTTCTGGTATATCAAATTGCTCGACTCCTTGACGAACTAAGCTATTAGAAATACCGGGGAAAATTCCTGTGTTAATAATTGCGGTGACTCCAGCATTAACAGCTTTTTCATGTAAATTTAGGGCTTTTTGAGTGTAGGAACGGTGATCACTAACATCAACATAATTGACACCTTGATCAATGCATATTTCTAAAACTTGGGTGTCTCGATAGTGAAATGGCCCTGCACAATGGATAACTAAATCAGATTGGGCGATCGCATTTTTTAATTTATCAAATTCAGTTAAATCCAACATCAAAAATTTTACTCTTTCACTCAGAGATAAACTCATCTCTGGGGAACGTCCAGTAATCGTAATATTTGCCTGTGTGTGGCTGAAAAGATCATTAGCAACTGCGCTGCCAATGCGTCCTCGTCCACCTAAAATCAATATATTGTCTGTCATGACTACCGTTTGGACAACATTATTTTTATTACATCAGATTTCTTTCCCTTTTACCATCTTAATGCACTTTGATAAACCAGAAAGTTGATAATTTTCCGTGTAGCCAAAAATTCCTCACACCCCAACTGCAACTCATCCCCCCAAGCTAGTAAACCCCTTACCAAAGCCTCAACCGTGGGACTTTGAGGAATTCAGCCTCTTTTTTCAAGAGAGTTTGGGGGTATCAAAACCTTAACCGAACAGTATTAGCACATATTTTAGTTTTTAAGACCCTGGTAATTGCTATAATCATCAAAAACCACAGCTAAAAACCGAAAAATACCATAAATCTTCCTCATAATCAACAAATCAAGCTAGAATGCCAAAATATAGAAATAAGTGTGTAGAAAGAGTGCAGTAGTGCTTATTTCAGAGGAGTTTATAACTAAGACTTAATTACCAATTACCAATTACCAATTACCATGACTCATGATCAATCACCAATCCTAAAACCATTAATTGAACTCAAAGGGATTTCTAAAACCTTTGGTAAAAATAAAGTTTTAGATAATATTGATTTGCAAATTTATCAAGGGGATGCAATAGGCATTATTGGACCATCAGGAACTGGTAAATCAACAATTTTAAGAATCATCGCTGGGTTATTACAGCCCGATCAAGGAGATATTTATATCCAAGGACAAAAACGAAATGGTTTAATTGAAGATGGGGCTGATCCTGTGAGTATTGGTATGGTATTTCAGCAAGCAGCCTTATTTGATTCGTTGAATGTGGATGAAAACGTCGGATTTTCTTTATATCAAAATTCCAAATTAGAGCGAGCGCATATTCACCAACTTGTCAACGAAAAATTGGAAATGGTGGGTTTACCAGAAATTGGTCATCTTTACCCTTCAGAATTGTCAGGAGGAATGAGAAAACGGGTCAGTTTTGCCCGTGCAATTATGTCTAATCCTGATCATCCCACAGACAGTTCAGAAGTTTTATTGTACGATGAACCCACAGCCGGACTTGATCCCATTGCCTCGACGGTTATTGAGGATTTAATTCGCAGTTTACAATGTACACAGGGGGTATGTAGTACCTACTGCATTGTTACCCACCAAGAGAGTACCATTCGACGTACAGCGGATAAATTGATATTTCTTTATCAAGGTAAAGTGCAATGGCAGGGTAAAGTAAGTGAAATAGAACACACTGACAACCCTTTAATCAGACAGTTTATGAGTGGCAGTATACATGGACCAATTCAAGTAGTTGGTTAATAGTATTTTGGATTTGAGATTTGGATTTGAGATTTGGATTTGAGATTTGGATTTGAGATTTGGATTTGAGATTTGGATTTGAGATTTGGATTTGAGATTTGGATT
>RDYJ01000091.1 GCA_004293145.1 Nostocales cyanobacterium
AGGGGCTCAAAGTGGGTTGCATAGAAGAAGTTGCCTATCGCATGGGATTTATCAATGCTAAACAGCTCGAAGAAGTGGCAAAACCACTGCTCAAAAGCGGTTATGGAAAATATTTATTGGATATTCTCAAGTTTGAAAATAACTAAAAAGCATGAAAGATAGTTTCATACATCGAGCTTGGACAGTTGTTTTCACATTTCTATATCCAGTAGTGGTTGCTTTTAGTGCTGGTTTATTGATAGTAAATAAAATCATGAGCTATCCATCTCGATTGTTACGAAAACTGTTATCAAAAATCAATTTACCAAACTTGGTTTAACCAATCAAAACCAATCTATCAAGAAAAGCTGTGGAATGGCAAATATTACCGCTTAGATAGTGAAAGTGGTTCTGATGTCGTCATGGCTGACCAATTATGTGGGCAATTCTACGCTCGTTTACTCAATTTACCCGATATTGTCCCCAGTGATCATGCCCTTTCTGCTTTAACAACTATATATGATGCCTGTTTCCTCAAATTCCAAGATGGTAAATTTGGTGCTGCTAACGGTGTCCTTCCCGACGGTTCTCCAGAAAATCCTCATTCTACCCATCCTCAAGAAGTTTGGACAGGTATTAACTTTGGTTTAGCTGCTTTTATGCTACAGATGGGGATGAAAAATGAAAGTATACGCTTAACTGAAGCGGTAGTTAAGCAGATTTACGAAAATGGTTTACAGTTCCGCACCCCAGAAGCTATTACTGCCGCTGGTACTTTTCGCGCTAGTACATATTTAAGGGCAATGGCTATTTGGGCTATTTATCTGTATTTTTAGTGGTGTAGGTTTCTAGTTGTCAGGTAGGAGTTTTTAATTTTTAATTAATTTCTCCCTACCTACAATATGCTGTATGTAGCGTACCAGAAGAAATAATTAACCGCAGATGGACGCAGATTAACGCAGATCAATCATTACATTAGCAGACTAGGAAATGCTAGATAATTAGATAATTTCTTAAGATTAGTCGAACAAATATCTTTTAGCGTTACAAAATGTAACCTAAACAATGTGATTTTCTTTTCCGATTATTCCCGGAAACCTCAGAAAAAATGAGTAATGATATTAGTCGAAAGTTTTAAACCCCGATATCCATGTTTAAACTATGTCCTGAACACCTGTTCCATCAGCAAAAATATATGATTGTCAACTTTATTGACTAAGGACAGTTATATATAAGCTGTAAAACTATGTAATTAAGAACGTAGTAACAGATTTAAATCTCTATCATCAGGCATCTCACGGGAAACTAGAAGCATGACTCCTACTAAATACATAACCAGAAAAATTTCCTTTACCCATAAAAAACCAGTTGAGATCAAGAGTAGAAAATACACCGCATTGGGGTTTTGTTGTTAGTTGTGTTTTGCAAACTTTGACTAAGAAAAGCCACAGCACAAAAAAAAAGGACAAATCTATGTAGGGAAAGCAAAAGCAGCAGCAACTGTATAGATCAATTGTGTCAGGTTCACAAGCAGTCTTACCCTTCACCCATAGAAACGATGTTGGGCTTTAGGGACTTATATTATAACTCCTTAATTTCTAGTTGGCAAGTCAAAGATGATCAACCTTGTTTCATGTCAGCTAGATGGTGATTTGAACCGAAGTATCAAGTTTTTATAGTGTAACAAACAGAAACTAATAACAATTCACGCCTTACCTTTGCACTTAAGAGAATTGAAATAATAATTATTATCCCTAAATAATCTGAGTTAATTAACTTCACAAAACCTAAAAATAATCTTTAAATAACTTCTCAAATATTTTTTGTTGTTTAATTTAGATGTAGCGGTTTAATTGTATGGTTATATGCAGGTTAAGCCCGTTATTTTTTTGTTAACACACCCGCTTAAAGGTGTTTTTTTGTGTGTATTTTTGTGGGATAAAGATGCTAAATGTAGCATATCATAAAATAGTATCAGCAATAACTTAATAGCTGGATCATCTGACTGGTTGTTATACAATTAGCACTCTGTATTCACCAGATCCTGTTGATGACAGGTGTAGCTGTAATGATTTTCCGAGCAGACCTCTAAGCAAAACATATAACAATATATAATCACTAAACCATGAGAGCTAATTTTTATCAAAATAGAAGTTCTGGATTTTATAAAAATCTCTAAAGTTGCCTATTTATAAGGTTTTTGAAATTTAGTTAATGGTAAAATTCGCTGGTAAATTAAACCTAATTAAACTTTTTAATTACTGTAAATGAGGGGTGTTACCCCCCATTCTCTTGATAAAAATGGGACAAAAGTTAAAGTTGCACAATGCCTAAATGAACATTCTGAGATATTCAGTAAATTTAACTTATAAGACTGCCAAAGTGGCAGATGACATTAGCGAAAAAAAATAGTATAAATACGAATGTAGCTTTTGAGATGGCAATATGAATGATCTTCTCGCCTGAATTGAAAATTATGAGACTTTACTGAAAAGCCTCACTAATTTACAGCCGCAAGTTATACAATAATGACCAGGGAACATCTATTGAATTAAAGCTTGTGGAATTTTTAGAGGACACAACCGCATCTACTCAACCCGCTAGATACAGAAAGAGGGTAAATTTTTACCTTTCATTCACCAGTCAGCAAAAGTTACAGAGTCAGAAGTAGCCGAAGCCTCTAGGTTACAAAACTGCACAACAGGGTCAATACAGCAAAGCAGCACACAGACTTGATTAAAAACAGTCAGGTTTTCAATCACAGGTCAGGTCATGAAACAAATCATCAGGTCAAATGCAGTCGAAAAATTCAGCCATCGAGGTAATTTAGGGAGCAAAAACTCTGATTTACATCCTTGTCAGGCGGCCACTGAGGAAAGTCTCGTATTTTCACCAGCGGTAACTTTATCAGTCCTACCGCAAACTAGGGACATTGCAATTAAGAATAAAGCCCACAGGTCAGCATCCTGCGAGAAGAAGGTACTTTCAGCCCTTCTGTATGTAGTTGGGGAGAAAAAGTTAGATTTTTTGCCAAGAGTGGCGATTTGGGTGTGTAGAGGAAAGATTGCACAAGTCAGTCACACCCCAAGAAAGCAAATCACAGCTTGGATAGCTAGGATTTTGGGGATGATTCCAGCTAGAGGAGAACAAGCAGCCCTAAGAGTCCTAGATTGGGAGGTTAATTTATTGGAGTTTCTCCCCAACATACAGAAAACGACCCAGTTAGCAGTCAAAATTGCGAAAACTAAAACTTGGCTTCACAGTATCTGGATGCAACGAACACAACAGAGCAGTTTTAGGAATAGCTTTTTTGACTGGGAGTTACGGGAACAGCTGAGAAGTTGAGAAATTTCTGGATGTGCCTGTTGAAAAGGTTATCTATTTTTCAACATTCGCTAATAATCAACAATATATTCCTGTAATTAAGTCATCAGCTGTCTCAACAATAGTCATCAACCAAACCAAGAGTTATCGATGAAGGTAAGCATGGAAAGAAGATAAATTATCTTTCTGTGTCCAACCCGAAAGCCTTGGTGTGGTGGATTAGTATTGCAGTTTGTCAATAGCACTCTTCCGATCAAACTCAACGCAACGCGACTAGTTCACTTCATTGAAATAAAACTAACACTCACTATGAATCAAGATATTTCTGGCAATAGTAGCCAACCCGATAAAAAAATCAATCCTGAACAGTTTGACCAAGTAATAGAGGCAATTCTCGCTGGCAAGTATTCCTGGGCTTGTGTATTAATGCTGCGGTTTGTGGGTTACAATCCCTTGCATTACATTCCTTACCGTACTTATAACCGACTACTCAAAGAAAACTCTCGCAACGCTAGGTCAACCCCACAACTAAATGAGAATCTCAAAATTGCCAAATCAGCAACAGAGAAAAGGGCTGATAGTCATTTAGCACCTAGCAGCTTGAGCCAAAAAATTAAGGATCTAGCTTATCTAGAAGTAGCTGGTAAGCAAAAAGCAGAAGTACGTGGTAGCCATAGGGAGAAAAAGTTGGCATAGCCGACAACAATGTTAGTTAATAATCTCAGTAGATCACACAGTTATAGCAGAACGTCTGTACAGGAGACAGTAGTCATTATTTCCCCATCTCCCTATTCCCTTTGGGAAATATGGCTAACTGGGTTTCTGGGTCAAAAAAGTGGAGTTTCTCAGCAACCAGTGATAACCAAAGTTGCTCATCCAAACTGATGAATCTGTCTGGGGGAACTCGTACTTGTAAAGTTTGACCATCTGTATTTGCTAAATCAGGGTCAGATATTCTCACAGCGAGAAAACTATCATTTCCTAAATTCTCAACTAAATCTACTTTTACGGGCAAATTTTTGGTAGCTGCTACACTTAAAATTAAGTGTTCTGGTCGAATACCTAAAATTACAGTTTGTCCATCGTATTTTTGCAATGCACTTCCCCACACTTCTGGCAGGGTAAAGCGGAAATTAGCATGAGTAATTAATAAAGGTGCGTGAAACTCTACCGGGATAAAATTCATTGGTGGTGAACCAATAAATTCGGCTACAAAGCGGTTAGCAGGATAATTATATAATTCTAAGGGTGGGGCAACTTGCTGAATTTGTCCATCAGACATAATGGCTATGCGATCGCCCATAGTCATGGCTTCAGTTTGATCATGGGTAACGTAAATTGTGGTTGTTCCCAACTGACGCTGCAATTTGACGATTTGGGCGCGGGTTTCTGCCCGTAATTTAGCATCCAAGTTAGATAATGGTTCATCCATTAAGAATACTTGCGGGTTGCGGGCGATCGCTCTTCCCAATGCTACCCGTTGTCTTTGTCCTCCAGATAACTGTTTAGGTAAGCGATTTAATAACAGTTCTATTTGCAATAATTGGGCAACATTCCGCACCTGCTGTTCTACAATCTTTTCTTTTGCAGAAAGATAACGCAGTCCTTTGGGTAGTTTTTTAGTCACTCCCACGAGGAGATTTTCTCCCCACTTGCGAAAATGAGGTGAAGAAACTGTTTCCCCACCTCCAAACCGACGACGTAAGCCAAAAGCGATGTTGTCATAAACACTCATCTGGGGATAGAGGGCATAATTTTGAAACACCATTGCAATGTCTCGTTCTTTGGGGGGTAAGTTATTAATTAAGCCATCTCCTATCCAGATATTCCCTCCAGTCATCACCTCTAACCCGGCTATTAACCGCAGTAAGGTACTTTTACCGCAACCAGAGGGACCAACCAGCACCATAAATTCACCATCAGCGATGGTTAAATTAATACGCCGTAGGACATTGATTCTATCTCCACCTTCTCTTTCTGGTGATGACTGCTGTGTAGTCACACCTTCCCCCTTCCGAGGAGGGAAACTTTTATAAACGTTTTCTAATACAACTTGTGCCACAGGTAATTACTCTGTATAGTCAGTATCTGTCAGTATATGATCTGTTGTCAGCGATAGGGTTTTAGCACTGCGCTTTATCCCTACCGTCAGTTATCATTGGTGATGAAGCTTCGATTTATTGAACTCAAATCTCAAATTTTCTTTCCCAGTCCCCAGTCCCCAGTCACATTCATGCCAAGTGCATAAAAATCATTTTTAGCAATTCAGTACGAGTAAAAGGTTTAGTTAAATAACCAGAAGCCCCTACCATTCTTGATTTGACCTTATCAACAATGCCCTTACTACCTGTCACAAAAATAATGGGAATTTCCTTAAACAGGGAATTATTACGGATAATTCGGCATAACTCATAACCATCAATTCCTGCCATATTTAGATCCAACAAAATCAAATCTGGTTTATGCCTAATAATAGACATTACCGCTTTGACTGGATCATTAATAGTGACGACAGCCACATTTTCATCTTCTAAACAGCGACTAATTTCTTTGAGAATTGTCGGACTATCATCTACAGAAATAATTTTGTAGGGTTTTTTCGCAGTTATAGTCGCAGTCTTGACGTTTTCTTCATCAGCTTGGATGTTATTTGCTATGGTTAATTGCTCAATGTTTTCTCTTGGTAGAGGCGAAACTTGAGGTATGAGTTCTTGTTCTTGTTCAGGGGTAGTATGTGGTGATGGTTCTACCGGAAATGGTTTGCCATTAATTCTGAGTGTAAGTAGATGGTCAGTCAGTGAAACATCCTCAAAGGTTTTAGGCAATTTATCAAATGGGGGATCTGGTGCATGCAAAATAATCGAACCCTGAAGGATATGCGGGTATAAAGTTCGAGCTAGTTCCACCTCATCCAGATTCATAATAACTGCCAAATGACGTAGGCTAAAACCCTTCATCCAGGTAGTGATATTTTGCTGTGGTTCTGGTAATTGTTTGTCATAGAATTTACTATTAATCAACAGGTATGGACGCTGATAGGGAGAAGATATTTGAGGAGCGAAAGACTGCCAATTTTGCAACTGATTTTGACAGCGTTCCATGATATTCTCAGCATCCAGCTTGCAAATTTTAGGTATGCTATTAACTGGTATTGTTAATTGATATGTTCCTTCTCTAATCAGTAAAAATGATTCAATTACCTCTTTGACTAACTCTTGAATCAGTAATCCTGCTTGGTGAGAGAGTAGATGTTGTTGAGTAATCAGCCAGTGAATAGCTTGATATTCTGGCGGTTGGTTGGGATAATTACCATCACCTTCCCTGAATTGACTTTGCCAGTCAGGTTCAAAGGTTAGGCGTAACTGCACACGAACTTCATTAGTAAGCAGAGGAATTTGCTGACTTAGACGACGTATGTGGCGTTCTAGTCTATCAAAAGGTTCGACAGAATGGGTGGCATAGAGGATTTTGCCTTGATCTAAGTATATTGACCATAACACTGAATTGCTTAGGACTTGTAAACAAGTAGTGTCATAAGAATTAGTTAACTGTCTTAATAAACGCTCAGGAGATAGTTTGTTAAAAGTGCCAGTATTATTCATAATTTTTCCATTTTTTGCCGAAAAATTGACGTAGGATTGAGAAAGAATAAATTTAGTCCGGAGATGAATATGTTTTTCCTTTCCTATTTTTCTATTAACCAACCAATTATGGATGATTAAACATAATATATCTATCTTAAGTTATATTAATTACTACTCCATTAGTTAAATAATACTACTGCAAAACTGTCAAATTTCAGCCTGTGTTCAAAGTGATGCAAATTTTCGGTTTTCATTTGTACAGTGTGTCCATTATCAAATCGCTGGATTAATTATGATTACTGAGTAACCTGTAAATTAGCAAAAATTCCACATAAAATCTTTAAATTTTTATTTCTTGTCAATGTATATAGTGAATATTATATTCTTAATTAATTGAAGATAAATGATGGTAGCTCCACCAAAACAAGAAATGTTCACCCCCTGCTCAATTGGCTTTAAATAAACTTTATGGTAATTCAAGTTTCCTGAAATAGAGAATTTGATCAGAATAATTTGATAGATTGAGTTTCAGCCATCTATTACCAAATACCATAAATTGTAGTTGTACTAGTCTGGCAAACTATATACTTTGAGATAAGGAAATTAAAGCGTTGGACTATAACATAACACAAAAGGTTATGCTGGATACACTAAAACTAGATGAAGTCGTAGAATTTGCAGAAAACCCCGAACCGCGTTGCCCGTGTGTGCTATTGCTAGATACATCTGGCTCGATGCAGGGAGAACGAATTGAGGCTTTAAATCAGGGCTTGCTGAGTTTTAAGGATGAACTGGTCAAAAATTCCTTGGCAGCAAGACGGGTAGAAGTAGCAATTGTTACTTTTGATAGTCAGATCAATGTTGTACAAGACTTTGTCACCGCAGACCAATTCAACCCACCCATTCTAACAGCCCAAGGACTAACAACAATGGGGGCGGGAATTCATAAATCCTTAGAAATAATTCAAGAACGCAAATCCCAGTATCGCACTAATGGCATTGCCTACTACCGTCCTTGGGTATTTATGATTACAGATGGTGAGCCGCAAGGTGAATTAGATGATGTGATTTACCAAGCAATACAGCGTCTGCAAGGAGATGAAGCGAATAAACGTGTGGCATTTTTTACGGTAGGAGTAGAAAATGCGAACATGGAACGCTTAAACCAAATATCTGTACGTACTCCTCTAAAACTTAAAGGATTAAACTTTATTGAAATGTTTGTGTGGCTATCAGCGAGTATGTCAGCCGTTTCCCATTCCAAGGTAGATGAGCAAGTAGCACTACCACCTATTGGTTGGGGATCTGTTTAACAGTGATCAGTTATAGCAACAAGCAAGGTGGTTAAGACATAAACTATATCCCTGACGGGAACAGTAGGTATTGACAAAACTTAAGATACAAATAGATGTTTAACTCTGTCACCTGTCACTTGTCACTTGTTACCTGTCACCTGCTATAGCTGTGAGAACAAATTTATGAACACACGAAAACAGATACCTCAATGGCGGATCGTATCCGCTTCCGTATGTGGGACTAGCCACATCAAAAACCAGCAGTTGTGCCAAGATGCTCATCATTGGCAAATATTGGCTAACAATGTCCTCGTCATAGCCGCAGCCGATGGTGCTGGTTCTGCCAGCTTGGGAAAAGTGGGAGCAATGATTGCTGTCGAGACGGCAATAGAACATATCTCAAATTGCGAAATTACCCACAGCACCCTTGCTGATGATGCACTTTTAGGTAATCTGCTAACTGATACCATCTTCACGGCTAAAAAAGCAGTAGAAGAAGAGGCAGATACCTCCAATCATCAGCCTTATGATTTAGCAACTACCTTAATTATTGCGATCGCCACACCCAAAGTTGTAGCAGTAGCACAAATCGGTGATGGTTTAGCTGTGGCCAAGGATAGCACAGGTCATTTACAGGCGCTGACTATTCCTAGCAACGGTGAATACATTAATGAAACAACTTTTTTGACTTCACCTGATGCTTTAGCGGCAACCCAAATAAAAATATTACGTCATAACATAGTTAATATCGGCGTTCTCACTGATGGACTACAAATGCTGGCTTTGAATATGCTAATTGGTGAACCTCACAAACCATTCTTTTTTCCCTTATTCGACTTTGTCGCCAATGCTGAAGATAAGCTGATCGCCAAGGAGCAATTAGTCAAATTTTTATGCTCAGAGAAAATTACAGAGCGCACAGATGATGATTTGACTTTAGTTATAGCAGCATTCAACAATTCATGAAAAATGCTGATTAAGTAGGGTTTAGAGTCCAGACCGTCAATTTGAAAGTTAGCTTTTCTGACAATCTTTAATTCCGTCTAGACGGCCGATCTGGTCGTCTTTAACTCAATCCCCAATCCCTTTCCATAACCACTGTTAACCGTAATTTCACTATGCAGGTACTACGTTCTCTTCCTCCGCAGGAAATTCTCAATCTCAGCATCAGTTTGGGGCGTGGTGGTGAAGCTTGTGTCTATGCAGTGCCATCAGATGAAAAATTAGTGGCCAAAATTTATCACAAGCCAATTATAACCCATGCCCACAAACTTCAGGCAATGATTGCCAACCCCCCAGAAAATCCCACCGCGAATTTGGGGCATATTTCCATTGCTTGGCCACAGGAGTTGTTAAAAGCGACGGATGGCAGCGATAGTATCATCGGCTTTTTAATGCCGCGCATTCAGAGAATGCGGCCGATCATGGATTTTTATAATCCAGGAAATCGTCGTCAAAACTGTCCCTTATTTAATTATCAATATTTACTACGTACTGCTCGCAATCTAGCAGCTGCTTTTGCAGCTTTACACACCAGTGGATACTGCATTGGTGATGTGAATGAGTCCAATATTTTAGTTAGTGATACAGCCTTAGTTACTTTAGTAGACACAGACTCATTTCAAGTTCCTGATCCAACGCAAAATCTTATCTATCGTTGTGCAGTTGGTAAACCAGAGTACACACCACCAGAACTGCAAAATAAAACTTTTGCTGAATATGATCGGGATATTTCCCATGATTTATTTGGGTTAGCAGTGTTGATCTTTCAATTATTAATGGAAGGTACTCACCCATTTTCTGGGATTTTTCAAGGACTGTCAGACCCACCCACTTACGAAGCCAGAATCATTGCGGGTCATTTTACTTATAGTCAAAACCAAAAAATTCCCTATTTACCTACCCCGATAGCACCGTCTTGGGAAATGCTACATCCCAGTTTACGGGATTTGTTTGTGCGTTGTTTTGAGGATGGGCATCATCAACCCCATTTACGTCCCACTGCTCAAACTTGGTTGTCAGCCCTAGCTGCGGCTGAAGATAGTCTTGTTACTTGTGCTGTCAACCCCCAGCATCTCCATCATCATCATCTCGATCAGTGTCCTTGGTGTCAACGTACCGCCCAGTTAGGTGGACGTGATCCTTTTCCATCACTGGAAGCAATCGCTTCTAGGGAACATCTTAAACCCCGGCGAAAATCTAGAAAACGCCATACACAAAATCCTCGTATCCGCCGACCAATTGCTTCAGCATCACCGCTACATCATTGGCAACCAGTATTTCAAAACTTTTCTGGTTATCAAAGTCCCAAACCGGCCAAGAAATCAAAATTTTATCCTATTATGTTTAGCGTCTTGGGTTTGGGTTTATTGGGGTATTTGGATGTAATGATTAAATTTACTCGTCCCTTTGTTTCCCAAAATCCTTACACTCAACAAAGCTTCATGTCTCGCCAAAAGAGTAATCTGATGCAAGAAGAAAATTTGACTTTTGTAGATTATTATGAGCGTGGTAATACAGCTTACCAAAAGCGAGACTATCAGCAAGCAATTGACAATTTTACCCAAGGGATTCAAAAAAATCCGAATTTTTCTAAACTGTATATTAATCGGGGTAATTCTCGCTACAATCTGAATGATTATGAAGGAGCATTGGCAGATTATAACCAAGCTTTGAAAATTAATCCACAGGAAGTCAAAGCACTTGTTAACCGGGGTAATGCCTACTATATGCTGGCAGACTATAGTAGTGATCCTGACCAAGAGTATAAGAAAGCTATCCAAAACTTTAATACTGCGATCAATATCAATGATCGTGATACTGAAGCATATATCAGACGAGGTATTGTTCGTTCTCAAATAGCTAAATATAGCAGTAGTTTTCAACAAGAATACCAAAAGTCAATTGCTGATTTTACCGAAGCAATTGAACTCAATACATCGAAAGCAGAAGCTTATTTTCAACGTGGTCTTGCTCGTTATCAATTTGCCCAATATAGCAGTAATTACGCTCCCCTCTATAAACAGGCGATCGCAGATTTTAACCAAGCATTAAATATCGATCCCCGCATGGCTAAAGTTTATCTTAAACGGGGAATGGTTCATTATGAATTAGCCCAATATGGGGAAAGTAAAGTTAAGGAAAACCAAGCGCAAGCCATTGAAGATTTAGAAAAATCTGCCCAAATTTACCTCGAACAAGAGGATATGGATAACTACCAACAAGCTCTCAGTAACATTTGCGTAATTGTTTCTAAAAAGTGTGATACTTTATTCCAAAGCTCAACTATTTTTGAACCGGACAAATATTAAATCAATCATCAACTTATCTGTTCAGGTTCGGTGGGGAATGTGGGTAATTTTTGACAAATTTAGCTATAATTGTAGAGGCGTTATATGCAGCGTCTTTACAGTGTTGTATCAAGCCGAATTTTAACTACTGAATATTTATCAACTTTTTATATATAAACTATTTTAAATTTACTTATTCTTTATATTTTTGCAGCAGTTTCCAGTTAAAGTGTTTTTAGATTCTTTCGAGAGAAAAACATATCACAATTCGCCAGAATTCAAAATCAAGAATTAATCATGCTTGTAGCTAGGGGAATAATAATTTTCAGCCAATCCCTTGAATCTTTGTCCTGAACATCATTAATTCTACAAGTATTCTGGTTTCTTTAAAAGCGTTTCAGTTTTGTAGAATTTTTCCAGCATAACATCCTGACTGACTTCTGAAGTCTTGCAAAAATTGATTTTTTCTCTATTTCTTGTGCATCCTCTTCATCCCGAAAGACATAAATAATCACCTACCGGCAAATCTTTGAGGTAATTACATGAAAGCAGTAATTTTGGCTGGGGGTCTGGGTACACGTCTCAGTGAAGAAACCAGCATCAGACCAAAGCCAATGGTTGAGATTGGAGGTAAGCCAATTCTCTGGCATATCATGAAGATATACTCGGCTCATGGAATTAATGAATTTATCATTTGTTGTGGGTACAAAGGTTACATCATTAAGGAGTATTTTGCTAACTACTTCTTACATATGTCAGACGTGACTTTTGATATGCGATTCAATCAAATGAGTGTACATTCTGGATATGCTGAACCTTGGCGCATCACCCTAGTAAATACAGGTGATAATACCATGACAGGTGGCAGATTAAAGAGAGTTAGAGAACATATTGGCAATGACACCTTTTGCTTTACCTATGGCGATGGTGTGAGTGATGTAAATATCACCGAATTAATTAAATTTCATCAAGAACAAAAAACCTTAGCGACACTCAGCGCAGTGCAACCAGCAGGTAGATTTGGTGCAATTTCTCTTGGACAAGAACAAACGAAAATTGCTAGTTTTCGAGAAAAGCCTGAAGGTGATGGTGCTTGGATTAATGGCGGTTATTTTGTCTTAGAACCTGAAGTTATCAACTTTATTACGGATGATACTACTGTTTGGGAGAAAGAACCATTAGAAAAGTTAGCTGATATGGAACAGCTATCAGCTTTTAGACATAATGGTTTTTGGCAGCCAATGGATACTTTAAGAGATAAACAATACTTAGAGGAGCTATGGAAAAATGATCAAGCTCCTTGGAAAGTTTGGTAACACCAATGTAAGAATTCAGGAATCAGTAGAGACGTTCCGCCGGAACGTCTGTACAGGAGTCAGAATATTTGATCAACCAGTAGATGTTCAAATAGTGATTTTTGGCGTAACTGTTAACAAGCTGACTGCTGATAGTTAAATACTTACATAGCAATTTCAGATTTTAGATTTTAGATTTTGGATTGGGGAAAGATTACTAATGTACGATTTTGCGCTTATTGGTGGGGGAATAGTGGGACTTTCCACAGCGATGAATTTAGGTTCACGCTATCCTAATGCACGAATTTTAGTCTTAGAAAAAGAAAGTCAATGGGCATTTCATCAAACAGGCAATAATAGCGGTGTAATTCATTCGGGAATTTACTACAAACCGGGTAGCTTCAAAGCTAAATTTTGCCGTGATGGTAGTCGCTCAATGGTAGAATTCTGCCAAAAGCATGATATTGAGCATGACATTTGTGGTAAAGTAATTGTGGCCACAGAACCACAAGAATTACCAAGGTTAGAAAACCTCTACCAAAGAGGTTTAGAAAATGGGCTATCAGTTCAAAAAATCAGTCCTGAAGAAGTTAAAGAAATTGAACCTCACGTTAATTGTATAGGTGGAGTTCGGGTATTTTCTACAGGCATTGTTAACTACAAACAAGTTTGTTTAAAATACGCTGAACTGATTCAAAAGCAAGGTGGAGATTTACGCCTCAATACCAAAGTTTTACAAATCTCCCAAAGTGGTAAAAATCAAGTCCTTGAAACCAACAAGGGTAATTTTGAAACCAGATTTGTGATCAATTGTGCCGGATTGCATAGCGATCGCATTGCAAAATTAGGTAAGGCTAACCCAGAAGCTAAAATCGTTCCCTTCCGGGGAGAATATTACGAACTCACCCCCGAAAAACGCTATTTGGTCAAAACTCTCATTTATCCCGTTCCTAACCCAGATTTTCCGTTTCTAGGTGTTCATTTTACCCGGATGATTGATAATAGCGTTCATGCTGGTCCCAATGCAGTCCTTAGTCTCAAACGCGAAGGTTACAAAAAAACTGACTTTGACTTGCGAGATTTTGCAGAAGTAATCACCTATCCTGGTTTCTGGAAACTAGCAGCAAAACACGCTGATGAAGGGATTCAAGAAATCATTCGTTCCTTTAGTAAAGCGGCATTTGTCAGAAGTTTACAAAAACTCATTCCCGAAGTGCAAGCAGAAGATTTAGTACCCACCCATGCAGGAGTTCGCGCCCAAGCATTAATGAATAATGGTTCATTAGTAGATGATTTTCTAATCATCCAAGGTGATAACTCCATTCATGTTTGCAATGCACCCTCACCCGCAGCTACTTCTTCCCTAGAAATTGGCAAAGCAATTACTAACCAAATCCCTCAACAGTCTCATTTACAAAGCTTAGTCGCCTAAATCAACTTTAGAGTGGGAATTTGTGCAAAATTCCATCCGCATTAATCTGCGGTTAATTAGTCATCCTCTACATCTGAAACAAAACGTAATTTCATCCCCGCAAACATTTAACAATCATGAAAATATTAATTACAGGAACAGAAGGATATCTAGGTTCTTTACTACCTTCTTTATTAATTGCTAAAGGTCACGAAGTAATCGGACTAGATACAGGTTTTTATAAAGTTGGTTGGCTATATAACGGAACTGACATTACAGCTAAAACCCTTAACAAAGATATTCGTAATATTATTCCTGAAGATTTAGAAGGTGTGGACGCAATAGTTCATAAAGCAGAACTTTCTAACGATCCTGCTGGACAATTAGCACCCAATATTACCTATGATATTAATCATTTAGGTTCTGTACGTTTAGCTAACTTAGCGAAAACAATGGGAGTGCGTCGCTTTATTTATATGTCTTCTTGTAGTGTTTACGGTGTTGCGAGTGAAGGTGATGTTACAGAAGAATCACCCGTCAATCCTCAAACAGCTTACGCTGAATGCAAAACATTAGTAGAAAGAGATATTAAACCATTAGCTGATGATGATTTCTCTCCTACCTTCATGCGAAATGCTACCGCTTTTGGTGCTTCTCCCAGAATGCGATTTGATATTGTTTTAAACAATTTAGCAGGTTTAGCTTGGACTACGAAAGAAATTAAAATGACCAGTGATGGTACACCTTGGCGGCCATTAGTTCATGCTTTGGATATTTGCAAAGCCATTGTTTGTGCGTTAGAAGCACCAAGAGATATAATCCACAATCAAGTTTTTAACGTTGGAGATACACAAAATAATTATCGCGTGAAAGAAATCGCCGAAATTATTGCTGATACTTTTCCTGGTTGTAAATTAACTTTTGGTAATAACGGTTCAGACAACCGTAGCTATCGAGTGTCTTTTGAGAAAATAAACACAATTTTACCAGGATTTAAGTGTGATTGGAATGCTCAAAGTGGCGCTAAACAATTATATGATTTATTTCGTCAAATTGACATGACAGAAGATACTTTCTTGTTTAGAGGATTCACAAGATTAAAGCAACTAGAGTACCTGATTCGTACTCAACAAATTGATCAAGATTTCTTTTGGCGTAAATAAAATTTAAGAAGTTTAAAATTTATTAAAAGCAGTAAATTTACTTCTCTTTTACTGCTTTTAATCCGGTATTGGTAATTTACCTCTCATCCCAAGTACCTAGTTTATTCACCAACATATCACTTCACTTCATTAAGTTGGATTATTTCACCCACCCTATGAATAAATTATTAACCATTGCTATTCCTACCTATAATCGAGCCAATTTACTTGATCGACAATTAGAGTGGTTGTCTAAAGCCATCAAAGGGTATGAATCTGATTGTGAGATATTAGTTTCTGATAATTGTTCGACTGACAACACTCAAGAAATCATCAAGAAATGGCAAGAAAATCTTAATAATGTTACTTTTAAATCTAATCGGAATATTGAAAATTTAGGCGTAATGAAAAATATCATCTATTGCCTAAGTTCAGCAACCACAAAATATGTATGGACAATTGGTGATGATGATCCAATTCAAGAAAGAGCCATCAGTTATGTAATAGATAAAATCAAAAATATTGAGAATTTATCTTTGGTGTTTCTCAATTTTTCTGGTAGAAATAAGATAACTGGTGAAGCAGTTCATCCACCCACAATAGTTGGTAATCGCTGGTTTGATGCTGATACTGAAAATGGTCAGGGAGATGGTAAGGCCATCTTTGAATATTGTTTTACTAAAAGTGTGGGAGCAGTCATTTTTCTCACTGCTACAATATATCGCACTGACTTAGTGAAACGTGCTTTACAAATTTGGCCAGATGCTATTAATAATTGGATATCTTTAGCCTATTTTGCCGGATATTGTGCTGCTAATGGCAAAGTAATTGTCACTAAAGATACCTATTTAGAATGTATTGTTGGTGTTAGTTATTGGCAGAAAGAGCCAAAATCTGCACTATTAATGCAATATAAACACATCCCAGAAGTGATTATAAAGCTGCAAGAAAATGGCTATTCTCAGCGCTTTTATGCACAAATGATGGTACATAACTTTCAACAAGTTAACTTGAAAGTTTTCTTAGGTGCTTTAAGAAGATGGCCAGTTTCTGCTATTCAAACAGTAGTTCCTTTTTTGGCTATAGTGGGTATTTCTGCTATTGAAGTCATGGCTGCTCCCGAAGTAAAAATAGCCGAATCTCTTCAGCCATCAAACCAAATTGTCCGTCGAACTAAAGGATAAATAAGGAAGGTATAATTCCTATGATTGCAACTCTTAACAACAAAATCAATACCATAACTTCTGAGTTAGATTATCAAGTATCTCTAGCTAAACATAGAAAAAATTTACCTGCATTATCTCATGAAGATCAATTAATTGCCCAAACTCTGAAAAAAGAAGGTGTTTACATTACTTCCTTAGAGAGTTTAGGATTACCATCAACTGCACAAATGTTAGAGAGTGCTAAAAATTATGCAGCAATGATGAAAAATCCCAGAAATATTGAATCAGGGTATAACTTACCCCAAATTTATACAGTTACAGATTTACCAGAGTTTTTTACCTGGGGAATTGAAGAAAGGCTGCAAAATATCATAGAACACTATATCAGATTACCCATTGCTTTTCATGGTGTTCATGTGCGGAAAGATTTTCCCAACGAACAACAATTACAAACATTACTATGGCATAAAGATTCTGAAGACCGTCGCATGATGAAAGTGATCATCTACTTACATGATGTGACAGAAAAACACGGTGCTTTTGAATATATACCCCTGCCGAATAATCCGTTAGAGTTATTGAATTATTATCAGGTTGATTATGCACTATGGAAGTCTAATTTTTTAGGAATTAATGATCAACAAATGATAAAAATCATTCCTCAAACAGCTTGGAAATACTGCCCAGGAAAGGCGGGGACTGTAATTTTTGTAGATCCCAGAAATGTTTTACATCATGGTACTGTGAGAAGTCAAGAACGCTCAACCATCTTTTTTGTTTACACAGCAAAATCACCAAAGCGTCCAGAACTTTGCACTCAATACAATGATGACACTTTCATCAAACCCAATAAACAATTAATGGCTAATGGGTAATTGGTAAATATAATATAATTTACTGTTACCTGTCACCTATTTTCTCTTCCCTATTACTTTTCCCTGTCACTTATCACCTGAAAAACCATGATTTTCACAGAAACTAAACTCCCTGGTGCGTTCATTATTGACTTAGAAGAAAAACCAGATCATCGTGGTTTTTTTGCTCGGACTTTCTGCGCTCAGGAATTTGCAGACCACGGTTTAAAGCCAACAGTTGCTCAATGTAACCTGTCATTTAATCACAAAAAAGGTACTTTGCGGGGAATGCACTATCAAATTCTCCCAGCAGCAGAAACAAAATTAATTCGTTGTACTCAAGGAGCAATTTATGACGTAATTGTGGATATGCGTCCTGAATCTCCAACTTATCTATCGCATATTGGTGTAGAACTGACAGCAGAAAATCGTCGGGCTTTATATGTGCCAGAAATGTTTGCTCATGGCTATCAAGCTTTAACAGACGGTGCAGAAGTTGTCTATCAAGTGGGTGAATTTTACACTCCTGGTTATGAACGTGGTTTGCGTTATGACGATCCACTTTTAGAAATTTCTTGGCCTTTAGCTGCAACTGAAATGTCTGATAAAGATCGGCATTGGCCTTTACTAGAATCTATTTTAATAGGAGTTTAATCATGATTATTGTTGATCAAGCCTTACAAGCCCGTGCTGCATTAGGTAAACCTGTAAAAGTAGCCATGATTGGTGCTGGTTTTATGGGTCGCGGTATTGCTAATCAAATTATCAATTCTGTGCCGGGAATGGAATTGGTTGCTATTTCTAACCGACATATTGATGGAGCAAAAAGAGCTTATTTAGAAGCAGGAATTGAGGATTGCAATATTGTTTCTAGTGTAGTTGATTTAGAAGATGCAATAATTCAAGGTAAATATGCAATCACCGAAGATGCCATGTTGCTGTGTGAAGCTGATGGTATAGATGCAATTATTGAAGTCACAGGAACAATTGAATATGCTGCTCATTTAGTGATGAGAGCGATCGCCCATCAAAAGCATATAATTTTGATGAATGCAGAACTCGATGGCACAATTGGACCCATCCTCAAAGTTCATGCTGACCGTGCTGGAGTTATTCTCAGTGCCTGTGATGGCGACCAACCAGGGGTAGAAATGAACCTGTACCGCTTTGTTAAAAGCATTGGTTTAACCCCCTTATTGTGTGGAAATATCAAAGGTTTACAAGACCCCTACCGCAACCCCACCACCCAAGCAGGTTTTGCTCAACGTTGGGGTCAAAATCCCGCAATGGTGACAAGTTTTGCTGATGGTACAAAAATTTCTTTTGAACAAGCAATTGTTGCCAATGGCACAGGAATGAAAGTAGCAAAAAGGGGAATGTTGGGATACGACTATACAGGTCATGTAGATGAAATGACTAAAATGTATGATGTTGACCAACTCAAAGAATTAGGTGGCATTGTTGATTATGTAGTTGGGACAAAACCGGGTCCAGGAGTATTTGTATTTGCTACCCATGAAGACCCTAAACAACGCCATTATCTCAATCTTTATAAACTAGGTGAAGGACCTCTTTACAGTTTTTACACACCCTATCACCTTTGCCATTTTGAAGTTCCCCTTTCTGTTGCTCGTGCAGTGCTATTTCATGATGCTGTACTGACTCCTATCGCTGGTCCAGTTGTTGATGTTGTTGCTACTGCTAAAATTGATCTCAAAGCTGGAGAAACACTTGATGGCATCGGTTATTACATGACCTATGGACAATGTGAAAACTCAGAAATTGTTCAGCAACAAAATTTGCTACCAATGGGGATAGCTGAAGGATGTCGCTTAAAGCGTGATCTTGATAAAGATCAAGTCCTCACCTACGATGATGTAGAGTTACCTGAAGGTAGACTGTGCGACAGATTACGCATTGAACAAACAGCTTATTTTGCTCCTGCGAAAACTTTAGCAGTTGCGAAATAAGGTAAAAATTCAAAAATTGAACTGAAATTCAGCCCCCTTTTTTAGGGGGTTTCTAACTCTTTATTACCTACAATTTAACTTGCCATCACCAACTTAGTGACTGACTAAAACACC
>RDYJ01000006.1 GCA_004293145.1 Nostocales cyanobacterium
TGCCGCACCAATGGTTTGTTCATAGTTGTAGTAATAGTGCAAAGGCACTTCTGCTGCGGGCAAATCTAGCAACCCTTCATACAACTGTCGGGCAATTTCCAAATCTGACACCATCACAGTATAGACTTTGGGGGCGCTAGTCAAAAACATCCACATAGCGCCAGCATAAGCCGCCAACAGCATAATCATAATCCCTTGGGTGGAGAAAAGGCTATCCAAGGGCAGGGAAGGTAAGAAAGAGCCTAAAGTCAAAGGACTAAGCAGGAAAGGTATCAAATTAGCTGCTATAACCATGAATAAATGAAGATTGTATAAAGGAGCCGCTTTTAGTATTGTCGATAAAGACTAGCATACTGTCATCTTTTCCATTTTATCTCATACTTTAAGGCAGGGAACAGGTGACAGATGACAGATGACAGGTGACAGAGAACAGGAGGAAGTTTAGCAATTACCGATTACCGATTACCAGCCATTACTCTGTATATTTTAACAAATATCTACTAAAACGCTTGTGCAAATTCCTTCTTTTCCTGAAGCTAATCACCCTCTGGTTAGGTCACTGTTTCATCAGAGTGACCAGGAACTACTAAATCTATTTAGGCGCTATCCCGATGATGGCAAGTATTTTACAGTTATTTTTTGCCGTTATAGCCCTATCGTTTATACCTTGATTCAACATTCGGCTCGATCTCCTGTCCAGGCAGATTATCTATTTGCGCTCACTTGGCGACATATATACTATGAACTCGGTGGACTTTATTTAACCAACCCAGAAACAGGACAGGAAGTGTTAACCCTGCAAAACTGGTTAATCAACATGACTGCTTTCTGCATTAATGAAATCAAACTACCACCAACTGAGGCTATTCATTATTCACTTCAAGACACTTCACCCCCATTATGGTGTTACATAGAACAAGCATTAGACCAACTACAACCAATATTACGGTTAATTATCTTGATGGCGCAAACCTTTCACTGGAGCGAAACTCGTATTGCTGCCTATTTGCAAGCTGAAGGTGAAAAAATTTCCCCTCAACAAGTAGCTAATTTTCTCCAAGAAGGTTATCGTATGCTAGAAGACAAATTACCTGCTGATATTCGTGCAATTTACTTAGGTGAAGAAAGCATTTAAACTTAACTTAGGTATCAACAATACAGTAGTTATTCTGCAACTGAAAATAAACTCTGTTGCTGACACCTTTTATTGACAGCCGAAATTTTACGGTTAAGCGTTATGGAAAACCGGCATTTATTATCAGAGCATACCCTTGACAATGTAAATTACTCCCTGTTTTTACAGCAAGTTAGTCAAGTTAGTAAATTTAAACAGGTGACTATTTACGCTATATTATCTATTTCTTTTCTCATCCCGACAAATGCAAATGCTATTGAAATTACCAAACAAATCCATAGTCCATTAAATCACCCGATTGGCAAACAATTAAATACCAGACAACCCAGAGAAGAAGCTGATAGATTACTGCGTCTAGGTAAACAACAATATGCCTCTGGAACTGTAGATAAAACTGTTGAATCTGGATTACAAGCACTGGAAATTTATCACTCTATTGGTGATCTGAAAGCACAGGGTTTAACCTATGATTTACTAGCTGGTGCTTATCTACAATTAGGTAATCTCAAAGATGCCGAAGATGCTATTCGCCGTCGTTTAGGCATAGCTCGTGATAATCAGGATTTCCAAAATCAAATTTTTGCCCTGAATAATTTGGGTACACTGTTGTTGCAAAAAGGCGAACCAAAAGCCGCAGGACAAACTATTCAAGATGCTCTAGTCATTGCGCGCAATCTGGAAAATATTGAAGGACAAGGACTTTCTCTGAGTAATTTAAGCCTGGTAAATATCAGATTGGGTAATTATAATCAAGCCATTAAATTAGCAGAAACTGCCCTAATTTTTCGTCGCCAAACAGGCGATGTGATTGGAGAAATCAACACATTCAATAATTTAGGTGATGCCTATTTAATGGCAGGAGATTATGAAAATACCATTAGTAATTATGGGACGGCAATGCGGTTAGCAAGAATCAATTTTGATCGCCCTAGCCAATTACGAGCAATTGATGGTTTAGTCACTGCCCATGCTGCTGTTAGTCGTTATGATCGGGCTTTGGAATTATTAGAACAAAGATTAGCGATCGCTAAATTCTTAAACAATCCCAGAGAAGAATTCAAATATTTAGTATCCTCTGGTGAACTTTATGAAAAAATTCGGGATTATGGCAAAGCGCGTAATTTTTATCAACAGGCACTTTCACTAGCACGAAAATTAGACGATGTTAAACAAGAAGCGAAATTACTGAATATTCTCAACGAATTGAAAGGACGTTAACTTAATTAGCCATTATTTATCTAATGGCTAATTCAGAAAAACTGATCCATCACTTTGAATTCTCATTGCACTTCTATCTTGGTTGACATCAGTTGTTGCTTTTAATGTCACTTCTAAAATTCCTCTTTCTCCACCAGGTTCAGGTGTCACCATCAAAAGTCCGCCGTCTTCCCGTTGAAATGTCACCGTTATTGGGGTGCTTAAACCTCTCAAGGTGACATCTGATTTACCCTGTAATATGCGTGGGGCTGTATCGCCAATTACTTCATAAGTTATTTTTGCCCCTGTATTATTTATTAACTTAATATTCGCTTTGCCATCTGCTAAAGCAATTCTTGTACTGGGATCTTGTCTTTGTTCTGACGCTGGTGGTGCTTCACCACCAACACCCAACCCGCCTGGAGATGGTAAGGGAATAATATAAAGTGGTATTATTCCTAGCTGCATAAGTCGGAGAGTGAAAGCATTAGGAGGACATCCAAGGGGAACTAACACCCGATAGTTATGTGGTTCTTCGTAGAAAATGCCGGGACAAGGGTTAACTTTGGAAGTAGTTTGTTGTGCTATCACTACTTGAGAAATGGCTGTTAAACTGATCAATAAACCACCACAAAAAGTCCCAATTAATTGAGCATATTTGTAAAAATTCATTATTTTTGCTCCTGTAAAAATATTAAAAACAGGGAACAGTTAGCGGCGATAACTGATAACTAACGCCTACTCCCAGATTTATTTTCCTCTTCCTCTATTCTCTGTCACCTGTTCCCTGTCACCTGTCACCTGCTTAAACTTCTTCCCAAAGCTGGCGCATTTTATCAGGCAACCAGGTAGAAATTTCTTGAATTCGTTCTGGTGATAATTCCTCTTTTGTGGCAGAAAATACAGCCTTAACTACTTCTTCTACCGTTACATTTGGCGGCATTCCTCCTTCATTTGCGACTCTAAATAAAAAGCGATCGCTATCAATTCCTCTAAAGATTCCTGTCGGTTGCAAAGGTGGACGCACTCGGCTTAAAAATGCCACAATTGGGTTGGTATCATGCCACAAATCTGCAATTTCTAATTGCAGGGATTTATCTTCAGTTATCTCTGCTGGTTCATGCAATTCTGCTTCAACTCTGTCAGCAGCTTCTGTTGTCATTAAATCACGCATGACTCGGAAAACCACTTCTGTTAAATCCCGTGCATCAAAAATATCTGTTAAGCCACTTTTAGCCATGACTTTTTCTAAAAAAGGTAAATCTTTGTCAGCAATAGCTACTGATTGATTTTCCTCGGCTACCGTTGGCGGATTTATTTCTAAATTCTCTAATAGCTTCTGGCCTTTCTGCGTTATTTCCGCTTTTTTAAAGGTAATCAAATGCGGTAAAGGTCCATCCGCTGCGCCCAGAGTATTAGCAATTCGTAAATCAAATTCCTGGGGATGAATTAAATCAGGAACATCTTCTTGAGTTGCGTAAGCATTCCCTGTAAACTCAGCATTGATATAATGATTTTGATTTAAGTAATCTAAATGTCCTAGAAATTCAGATATTGTGATTCTCTGACCAGGAAACTCAGCTTGATTAAAGTGAACTTCGTGCATTCCCTGACCAGTTTCGTTAATTTTTTTGAGTAACGTGTAAGTAACATCTTTTCTGATAGTAATTGGCATATTTTTTTAAAGTTATGATTTTTCATGTTGCACTATATTCACACTAATCAGTAAATATATTTGTCTCCATCTACCACAAGACACAAATTATGGGAGAATCCCAATTTTGCAAAAACGCGGAATAAGTATCCGAAAACTCTCTGCTTTCTTCTTACCTTTGTGTTCTTTGTGTCCTACCCTGCGGGAACACCTTCGGTGAACGTGGTTCGTTCATTTCATGTTTTATTAAAGTTAGAAGGTCAGAAAAAAATAAACTTACACATTTGGGATGCTCCCCAAATTATGGAATATAGTTTGTGCGGAAACAGTTGATTTAGGGGGATAAAAAATTTCTACTAAAATCTAAAATCTTGATATATCGTCTCAATTAAACCTAATCATGAGATATAAATTATACATTTAATAACTTTTAACACATCCTCTTAAAGATATATTTTTATGCCGAAAAATTTATAAAAATTAGGATCATTTTTGGCCAACTTCCTTAACTTTAATAACCTATACATAAACACAGCTTTTTCCGTTAATTTATCTATGACTTTTTTATAAATTGTCCGTTTTGGATATTCAATATTTTTTTGCAAATCAAAATATATTTGTTTTTCAGATAATTGTGATTGTCCCTTTTGTATTTTATACCGCTCTATATTGTCTTTAAAGACAGGGAACTTATCTTCACGCTCAAATCTGACTGTCATTCCTATTTTTTCTGCTGCTAGTCCCATAACACAGCCTTCTGCACCATAAACTCCTCGTAGTTCAAATAAGTAGGAAATCGTCTCCCACATCTGGAAAAACTCTTTTTCTAATCCATTTTCTCCCTTCATAGAAAACATGAATTCATGCCACCATTGCACTTTTTGAAGATCAATATTTAGTTT
>RDYJ01000092.1 GCA_004293145.1 Nostocales cyanobacterium
CCACATCTGGAAAAACTCTTTTTCTAATCCATTTTCTCCCTTCATAGAAAACATGAATTCATGCCACCATTGCACTTTTTGAAGATCAATATTTAGTTTCTGGGCTACTTCATCTATAACTTGAAGTTGTTTTTTATCATTAATATTATAATTTAAATGTTTTAATATATTACAACCAGCTTTAGCTGTGATTCCAGGTAGCAAATTTATTTCTTTTACTAAACTCCCAAGAATTCTCACATCAGAGTCTAAAAACGTACAGCTTTCAAATAAAGACAGAGATTTTTTAATTACAAAACGTTTATCATGATACCCTTTCACGCTTTGAATGTGATGCTTAAATGCCAACACATGGGGAAAGTCCTGAAAAAACTCTGGTTTATCAGTTAAAACGCATAGGTTTGTACCAGGTATGTGCTGCTGAATGTCTTGAGCTAATATTCTTGCGTGATGACGATATCTATCACCCACAGCCAAGGTACAAAAACAGAATTGTTTAGATGTATTCATAATAGATAAATATGATTGAATGACTGAAATTACTTGTGCAAGCAGGAAATATCGAATTCTATTATATCCCACATTCCGCACTGCAATATGTAGCACATATATGTTTCAAGAAAATTTACCAAAAATATTGATATTATTCAGTATTTAAACGTATGATTTATAGTCCTTTGATGATCGCTATTGGACGACCATTAACCCTAAATTATATAATATATATAATACGGGTGTATTACAAAATGAAGTGCGGAATGTAGGATATACAGCCTAGATGTACATCGCGTAGTTTTTTTAACCGTAGTCTCCCACTTTAACAAAATAATTCAGTAAAAATTCCGTTTTTCACATCTTCTTGAAAATTTTCTAGTCTTTGATACATCTCTTCTGCAAACAGACTTTCCACTCTGTCACCTATCACTTACCATAGCTGGTAAAATGACGATGAAAGTAGTACCTTTACCAACAACGCTTTCGACTTGAATTTGCCCTTGATGATGTTCCACAATAGCTTGAGCGATCGCTAACCCCAAACCTGAACCAGTCGTACTTTCCCGACTTTGATGACTACGCGCTGGATCTACACGATAAAATCGATCAAATAATCTTGGTAAAGAATCACTAGGAATACCCACTCCCGTATCACTAATTTTAATTTGTAAATAAGAATTACCATAGCGTATTCCTGAAAGTCTTGATAATTCTACTTCTACATTTCCTTTAGTTGGAGTATATTGCAAAGCATTACCAATCAAATTTGTAAATAACCGCACCAGTTCATCCCAGTTACCCAGCACAGTAAACCAATTTTCTGGCAATTCCGGGTCAATTTCCAAGGAAGGATCAACTAAATTCAAATTCAGGCTAATTTGCTTTTCTGTAGCTAAAAGTTGTTGTTCTTCCACCACTTCCATTAACAGAGCATCAACAGGACAAGGTGAAAATACAACCTTGCTAATACCACTATCCTGTCGTGCGAGAAACAATAAATCATTCACCAACCTACCCAAACGCTGGGTGAGTCGTTCCACTAATTTTAATTGTTGGCGATAATGAGAAATACTACTGGTTTCTAAGTCTAAATCAGCCAGCGCCACTTGTACATTAGTTTGAATTAAAGCTATGGGACTTCTGAGTTCATGGGAAGCATCAGCTGTAAATTGCTTGAGACGTTGATAAGACTCTCCCACCGGTTTCATAGCTTTACCAGAAAGAAACCAACCACTCGCACCTACTGACAGCACCATCAACCAAATTCCCAAAGCCAAATCAAAAATTAACTGACGACTGGGTTTAGTGACTTCAAACCAAGGATGACTAACTCGCAGATATCCTAAAACCTGTCTTCCCATTTCTACCCGATGGGTAACTTGTCGTAATAGCAGTTCTGAGTCTCCCCATCCTCCCATCCCCACCAAGCGCACAGTTTCACCAATACGATTACCATGAATAGGAATATCTAAAGGTTCGGAAAAAGTTGACCACCGTAATTCACCATTGGGGCTAAACCATTCTAGGTCAATGTGGTCATCTTCGGCAGCATCGGCATTATTGCGAAAACTCGCTTCTACGTTAACGCGCAGTTTATCAAGTTGGAAGTTAACAGGTTCAATCACTAAAGAACGCTCTACCACTTCCACCACATGATTTAAAGTATCATCAATCCTTTCTACCAGAGTGCTGCGGACGTATAAATACACCCCAGTTGCAAACAATAGTAGTAAGATAGCAGTAACAGCAGTGTACCAAAGAGCAAGACGGCGACGAGTGGCTTGAAACATTATTTCCGTATTGTTAAATACCTCTTAACCAAAACTCACTATATTAATTAAATTCATTTAGTTAAACCACATTAGACATTACAGAGATTTTATCCTGACTCCTGACTCCTGTACAGACGTTCCGCCTTCCAGGTCTCTACTGACTCCTGACTCCTCCTGTAGGTCTTCTCCAGTTTGCTGCGCGACATCTACTAGTTTCTAAAATCATGCCAAAACCCAAAAAAAGCACCCCTAGCATTAATTTGAATGAGCAAAAATACTATATTAACCGTGAGTTAAGCTGGTTACAGTTTAACAGTAGAGTGTTACATGAGGCTTGTGATGACAGAACTCCGCTATTAGAACGCCTGAAATTTTTGGCTATTTTTAGCTCTAACTTAGATGAGTTCTTTATGGTGCGAGTTGCAGCTTTAAAACAACAGGTAGAAGCCAAGGTCAGCCCCTTAACTCCTGATGGTCGTACACCCCAACAACAACTAGATGATATTCGGTTACACCTAAGTCCATTGGTAACGAAACACAACGAACAATTTGAACAAATTCTCCAACCGCTGTTAGCAAATCATGGGATTCATATCATTAAATACATAGAAATGAATCCCAAACAGCAGAGTTATTTAGATAACTACTTTAAAGAACAAATCTTTCCGGTACTAACTCCTTTAGCTGTTGATCCCAGTCATCCTTTTCCCTACATTTCTAATCTCAGCTTGAATTTAGCTGTGGTGGTGAAAAACCCAGATACAGAAGAAGAATTTTTTGCCAGAGTCAAAGTTCCCAGTGTGTTACCACGATTTATACCTTTACCATCAGGCTTAGGAATTGAAAATTACGGAAAACCTGTTCACTGGATCGGTGTACCTTTGGAACAGGCGATCGCTCACAATCTAGAATATCTATTTCCAGGGATGAATATTCAGGAATATCACCCTTTCCGCATTACTCGTGATGCTGATTTAGAACTCGAAGAAGACGAAGCAGACGACTTATTATTAGCCATTGAACAAGAACTGCGTAAACGTCGCATGGGTGGTAGTCCAGTCCGGCTAGAAATTCGCTCCCAAACTCCAGAAATTTTACGTTCAAGGTTATTACAAGATTTGGAATTAACCGAAAACGACATTTATGAAGTAGATGGTTTATTGGGACTACGAGACTTGATGTATTTTATGGCTTTACCATTACCAGAACTCAAAGAACCACCACGTCAATCTGTAGTCCCTTCCCGGTTACAACGTCTCAAAGAACCAAATGTAGATCCAGATGTATTGGAAGTAGAAGAAGGAAAAGACTTTTTTTCGGTCATTCGGGAAAAAGATTTACTATTACATCATCCTTATCAATCATTTTCTGGCACAGTGGAACGTTTTATTACCCACGCTGCTTGGGATGCAAATGTATTAGCTATTAAAATGACTCTTTACCGGACTTCCGGTGATTCCCCTATAGTTAATGCTTTAATTGCTGCTGCGGAAAATGGTAAACAAGTTTCTGTGTTAGTAGAATTAAAGGCACGGTTTGATGAGGAAAATAATATTTATTGGGCTAGACGTTTAGAAAGAGTTGGTGTCCATGTTGTTTATGGTTTAGTCGGTCTGAAAACCCATAGCAAAATTGTCATGGTAGTGCGGCGAGAAAAAGACCGGATGCGTCGTTATGTACATATTGGCACTGGAAATTATAACCCGAAAACAGCACGACTATATACAGATTTAGGTTTGTTAAGTTGTCGAGAAGAATTAGGCGCTGATTTAACAGATGTGTTTAATTTTTTAACCGGATATTCTCGTCAAAAAACCTATCGAGAAATTTTAGTTGCACCTGTGAATATGCGTGATCGCTTTCTCGAACTTATTAACCGCGAAATTGAAAATGTCCAAAATGGATTTTCTGGGCGCATCGTTGCGAAAATGAATGCCCTTGTTGATCCCGAAATTATCGCCGCTTTATATACTGCTTCTCGCGCTGGTGTGCAGATTGATCTGATTATTCGGGGTATCTGTTGCTTACGTCCTGGACTCAAAGACATCAGTGAAAATATTCGCGTCATCAGCATTATCGGCCGCTTTTTAGAACACTCCCGCATTTTTTACTTCTACAACAATAGCCAAGAAGAAATATATATTGGCAGTGCTGACTGGATGCGTCGTAATCTAGATCGTCGAGTTGAAGTGATCACTCCGATTAGAGACCAAGAAATTGCTAAAGATTTGCAAGAAATTCTGGGAATTATGTTAGCAGATAATCGTCAAGCTTGGGATTTACAATCTGATGGTAGTTATATCCAAAGACGACCTGGTAATGATTGTCCAGAAGCTAATTCTCAAAAAATTCTCATGTCTATGGCTTTACGTCCTACAAACATGACATAAAATCTGATTATACTCAGATCCCCGACTTCTCTAAAAAGTTAGGGATCTTTTTGTTCTGGGGACTCCTGACTCCTGTACAGACATTCCGCCTTCCACGTCTCTACTGACTCCTAGAACTCCTAAATTCTGGCTTCATTATTTCTTCATCTAAAAATGATATTTATTCAACCGCAGGATAGAGTCAAGATTGACACTTACTCCCTTACACTATAGAAACTTCTGTAGATAATTTTGTGTTTCCGGGAATGTTAATGTTGTCCTGTGAGTCTTCTTGCTTGCGCGTTCTATTGGTTGATGATCACGAACTGACTCGTTTAAGCCTACAATTTGCTTTTTCTTGCCAAGAAAATCTGCAAGTAGTAGGTTTAGCTAGTAATGGTCAAGAAGCTATAGAAATGGTCAAATTTTCTCAACCTGATGTAATTGTGCTAGATTTACAGATGCCAGTTATGGATGGTTGGCGTGCTTCTGGTTATATTAAATCCATATCTCCAAATACTCAAATTCTGGCCTATTCTTCAGTAGATGATGCTCACTTGCAGCAAACAAAAGCAATGTCTAGCTTTGATGAAGTTTGCAAAAAAGATGCACCGACAACTGAACTCATTGCTTTAGTTAGACAACTAGGCCAGCGTGCTGTCAACAATTCAACCGTAGGTTGAACTTCTACATTGAATAAAAACCGTCGGCTTTTACGTAAAAATACGCTTGCCGACGTATATTTTATTATAAATTCATTCCGACTTAATTAGCTTCTGCTTGGGGAATGGTGCGTCTAAATTCATCCATTAAATCGTCTAATTCTTCTAAAGCTTGATTTACGTCAACTCTTAAAGTTCCTAAATTGGGTTGTTCCAGCAGACTCAGCAGGTATTCACGTTTGCTTTGAACTGAGGCAATTCGTTCTTTGATTGTTTGCATATCCATTTTTTTATTCCCATTTTTGACTGTTCTTAATTAAAGTTAACGCAAAATGGGCTGAAGCTGAATAGATCCCCAACTTCATAAAATGATCCTATTGCCAATAAACCGTGATAATAAAACTAAGATGTTAAGAAATTATACATATCTCAAATCATGCTGGGCAAAATTTCTTTGGGAACACTCGGTTTAACCCTGGGTAGCATACTAACCATAGTCGGCTTTATAGCTTACGCTGCTGATAACGCAACTCTCAACCTGATCGGCTTTTTTTATGGCTTTCCTCTCTTGTTGGGAGGTTTAGCACTCAAAGCCAATGAACTCAAGCCCATACCCTATAGCCAAGTTACCACACCATCAGTATTGGCACTCAGAACACAGCAAGCAACTGTAACTCAAAATAAAATCCGCAAAGACATCACAAGATTTTGCTATGGACAAGAGGGTCATTTAGATCGGGCGCTGATTTACTTGGGTCTGAGTCCGAGCGATCAAGAAAGACCGATAGTGACTGGTTTAAGAGAAACAGAAGTTAACGGCGCTTATTCTTTAATTTTAGAATTTGATTCGCCTCTCATTCCTCTCGATATTTGGCTCAAAAAGCACGAGAAAATGACCAAATATTTTGCTCCTAATGTTGAGGTAAACATTATACAACCTAGTGAAGATAGAATTGAATTGGAGTTAATTACTACTCAATAGTAGTGCAAGAATTAGGAAGTCAGTAGAGACGTTCCGGCGGAACGTCTCTACAGGAGTCATGAGTCAGATTTTCAATACTTACATAACATAAAATAGTCTTTTCCTCATGACTAACGACTAATTGTTTACTTTTCCAGACGTACTGCATACCACTGTAAATACTTTCCTGGTCCAACATCTAACTCACAACTGGTATCGATCAAATATTGTGCTTGATCTTTGACTGACTTAAATTTCTGGACATCAGGAGGCAATTCATTAAATCTAAGTTGATGCAAAGTGTTGATCAACTTTTCTAATAACTCCGAGGTCGTCAGAAACTTTTCTGGTTGGTTTGTTTCTAGGACAACAAAGTTGTCCTGTTCATACATTAATTGATGTGGCATTTATTAATTTGCTGATTAAATGTGAATTGAATTTGTGTATAATATTCAGGAGTCAGAGAGATATCACCAATTACCAATTACTAATTACCTAATTAAAATGGATAAACTGGTAAAGTAAAATGAAACCATGCACCACTATGAGGATTTGAATCTACCCAAATTTGACCATAGTGCGCTCTAATTATACGTTGGCATAAAGATAAACCAATTCCATAACCATCTGTGCCGTGATCACGTTGTAGACGGAAATGATTTTCAAAGATGCGATCGCGGTTTTCTTCAGGAATACCAGGACCAGTATCACCAATGCTAAACTGTACTTTTTGGGTAGTGCGGTGCAGTCCAGCTAGACTAATAATGCCACCAGCAGGGGTGTATTTAATAGCATTATCCAACAGATTAACCAAAACTTGACGAATGCGTTCTGGATCTGCATACACATAGGGTAAGTCCTTAGGGATATCTGTTTCTATTGTTTGAGATTTGGCAATGTAGCGATCGCGCAATTCTGCCAAGACATCATCACAGAGTTTACCTAATTCCAGCTTTTGTGGTGTAAGTACAAGTTCTGTATCATTACCCCGCCCCACTTGCAACAAGTCAGCAATCATCCTATCAATTATCCGCGTCTGAGTACGGGCTTGTTTTAATAAATATTCTGCCATTGCGGGTTTTAACCGCTGAAATTCTCCCTTCTCTGAATCGTAATTTTTCTGAAGCGTTTCTATTGCTATTGCCGCAGCAGTTAAAGGATTACGGAGATCATGTGCTAACATTGCCATTACCCGGTCTTTAAATTGTAACTGTTCTTGAAGTTTCTCTTTTTCCTGCTTCAAGTTAAAAATTTCATCTGCAAGCTTAATTAACTCCGTAGAAACAGCCACAGAATGTATGGGAGAAGTAAATGATTTCACCTCCCCATTTTCATTTTCATCTCTAAGTTCTTGTAAATCTGCCTGTAAATTTAAGAATGTGTCTACAGCAGTTTGCCACCGAGGCCACCAGTTTTTTAATTGAGCTATGATATTACTTCCAGCCAGAGTCTGTTGAGGTTCTGGATGGATTTTGATTAAGGCGGGCGTTGCAACCAATTTAAAATGTTCCGCTAAATACGGTTGTTGCCCCACATCAATAATTTGGAGTTCAAAACTATACTCCGCTTCCAATTCTCTTAAATAGGCACGTATTCGCTGTACCTGTTGGCGGGACTTTGGCCGTCCATCGACAAACAGTAACAGCTGGAGTGGAGCCTCTGAATAAATAGGCTGATCCTGGGAAACTTGCATGTAATCGTGTTTCAGCACTGGTAACAACCTGGGGACGCTTTACAGAAAGTAAAATAGACTAACAGTGGTCGATGGTTGTCGTTTTCTTCCAATTTAATATCTATTTTAGATTTTTCATCCACCCATCTGATCGGCATTTTTGATATGAGAAAAATCTTTTTGGGACTTTTGCTGCCTTTGACGTTCAATTTTACTCCTAGCTTGACCTTAGCGATGGAACATAAGTCAACCCTAGACCTGAGTCAAAGTCTTGATTCAGTAGAAGGAGATAATATATTTTATACCCAAGCTATGCGGTTAGTACAGCAGCAAATTTATTTAATTGCTCGAATTGAACAAGCAATGAGTAGTCCAGACCCCAACAAAATGAAATCCGTTAGAGGTCAATTAACTGTTCATTCTCATTCTGTAGAAACTTTTCTCAACCGCCAGTACCCAAGCCCTAAAACCTTGTGTACTGCAAAAGGAGATTTATCCCAACAGTCTGCTTTACCTGTGCAGTTAACTGAGTCTCAATTACAAATTTACTGCTCTTTGTCTGCTTCTAGCCGGGAATTATTAAAGTTATCCCCAGTTATCGATCAGCTGTTGTCTCGAAGAGGCGAGTTAGCTTTGGTAAGACAGTTACCCTTGGTTTCTGGAGAACGACAGTTAGATCCTGTGCTTTCCATTGCACCATTACAGCGTCCTCATCTTGGCAAACCGGCAGCACCTTTGGCGGGTAGGGAAGCAAATTTAACGTCATCCCCATTACCAGTAGTCGGCAACCCTGCGAAAACAGCCATAACTAACTATAGACCGTTCATGCAACCCGCGATTGCACCACCAGCAGCAGCTCTAAATACTCTCAAAACTGCCAATCAAATTTTGAAAGCAGCCCAAGCAGCATTTCCCACCAACATTAAATTTATCAATCCGCAGGAAGACGCACAAATACTAGACCGTTTTGCTTACGATATTGATTCCCAAGAAAAACAAATCTACGCTCAATTTTTACAATCACCTAACACGGGAATTTTTCGAGTTTTACCTGATTCAGCCTACCGTCGTCAGCCGAATGCTCTCCAGAATCGATTGCAACCCAGTGTTAGTGAGCGTTATCCTTTTCCTTCTCTGGGGAAGAGTCAGGGAGATTTCACTCCTAGTCTAGCACTGAAGATCATAGATGATAACTTTCAGTTGATGCCTCAAGGAATCGATTATGGCTTCATAGTCAATATAGGTGATATACCCCTGGAAAAATTGGATGCTAGACTACAAGTTGTGACTTCATCAACGCGAGAATTTATCCTCAACTACCAGCCACCGAAAGAGTTTAAGTCCTTACAAATAGATGGAAGACGGTTTATTACAGGTAAAAACCAAAATTGGCAGCAATCTCAAGTTTATTTAAGTGGTGCTAAAGCCGAATTAAATAACACTTACGTAGTGCGATCGCTCCAATTTCAACTCCCAGAAATCATCTTAAATCGTCAACCAATTCCCCGCCAAAATAGCCGGATCCGGCAGCAATTAACAGAAGTTCCTAGTAGTGACACAATCATAGCCTTCCGTGCCGTGCGTCGCCGTCCAGATGGCAGCTACACCATTCTCTGGCAAGTTCTTAACCAGTTACCCGCACCGCAAATTGAAGATTTGGAGAATTATGTCATAGGTGATAGGTGATTGGGGATTGGGCGAGAATAACAACTGATAACTGAAATGCTAGGGTAGAAATTGATCACAAACAGATTTGTAATTGCCTGTGGTGCTTTCTAAACGTCCAGCTATTTTCATCAGTATGGCTGTTTTATTTTCTACCTTAACAGCCTGTGCTAACGGACCAGCAGCTAAAAATTTAGAACAGTCTTTAGCGGCAGATCCCAAACTGCAAACCAACTCTGGGGTTTTTGGTAAAACAAAGAATCAAGAAATATCAACTGCACCTACAGTGCAGTTACCTGTAGACTTTCCTAAAAATATTCCCCTATATCCCAATGCCAAATTAGCAGAAGTTAAACCTGCTCATAATTCAGAAAATACAACGGAAAATAAAATTTTCACCCGTTGGCAAAGTTCTGATCCGAGTAATTTTATTACCAGCTTTTATCGCAGCGAATTTAAAAATCAGAATTGGCAAGTTTTACAACAGCCAAAAGATGATGTAGAAGGCGCTTTTGAAGTCAATAAGAATGATTTGTTGTTGAAAGTGGAAATTAAACCAAAATCAATTACTAACCCTGCACCGAATCAACCACAAACAGCAACAGAATTAATAATTGAATATACATCTAACAATGTAGTTACAACTCAACCTCATATAAATACAAATTCTGCTACAGTCATCCAACCGGGTGATCCTCAATTTGTTGGACCTGTTTCACCTGATATTAATCCTAACGTTAATGTTGTCAAACAGCCAATAATTAGAGAGGTTGAAAAATCCGCATCTCAAGAATTTAACGACTTGAATAAAATAACCCCAGAATGGCGAAAACAAATTCAAGATTTAGCAACTTTGGGTGTTTTGTCGATTGAATCAAAGTCAATTAATAATAATTCTCCAGCAACAAATAATCAATTTGAACCTGATAAAATCATTACTCGCAGAGAATACGCCCGTTGGTTAGTTGCTGCCAATAATGTCATGTATGCTAATAATCCAGCTAAGAAAATTCGCTTGGCATCAGCAAGCACTCAACCGACTTTTAGAGATGTTTTGCCTAAAGATCCTGATTTTCCAGCTATTCAAGGATTAGCAGAAGCAGGATTAATTCCTAGTAGTTTATCTGGAGATACAACAGCAGTTTTATTTCGTCCTGATGCACCTTTAACAAGGGAAAATTTGTTAATGTGGAAAGTTCCTTTAGATACTCGCCAAGCTTTACCTGCTGCTAATTTAGAAGCAGTCAAACAAACTTGGGGTTTCCAAGATACAGAAAAAATTGACCCCAAAGCATTAAGAGCAATTTTAGCTGATTTTCAAAATGCTGAACAATCAAATATTCGGCGAGTTTTTGGTTATACAACACTTTTTCAACCTAAAAAAGCTGTAACTCGCGCTGAAGCCGCAGCGGCTTTATCCTATTTTGGTCTTCTAAGTGAAGGAATGTCAACGACTGAGGCTTTGAAATTGAAAGGATAAATAATTAAATCCCAAAAATCATCAATGAGAGAAAATCAAACATCCTGAAAATCCTTAAATCCTGGATATCCTGATTCTGACAACGCTAAACTTGACTAAATTGCGGTTTTTCTATTTCCGCATCTTTTCCAAAATGCTTATCTACCAAAATAGAAACTTGTGCAGGTTGAACTTTAGTATAACGGGTTTTATCTGGCATCACTAAATTCGGTCCAGCCTTACAATTTTTCATACAGCCAGTACCTTTAATATTTACTGTATCTTGTAAATCGCGATCGCACAATTCTGACTCCAAAACCTGACACACAGCCTTACCACCGCGCTTCATACAATCTGACTTTTGACACATTAATATAGTTTGTGTCTTCCCTGGTTTAGCTTGAGGTTTATTTGACGATGGTGATGGTGAAACTATCTCCATCTGAGAACTTGCAGCCATTACCCGTTCAGCTTTCACTGTCACCTGATCTTTTTTGGAATCATACTTTTTAATTCCGATAACTTGTAGCCAAGTTCCACGCGGTAGGCGCAAATCAAACGCTACCCGTAAATGTTTGGCTAACTTCACATAGCATTCACCATCAGCAGTCGCTAATAACAAGCCTTTTAACTTATAACCGTCTTTAATTACAAAATCTAAAAATCTACCTTCAAGGCAAAATTCTGTAACTTCATTACTGTAGAATACACTCATTTTCTTACCTATTTTTAAACAACACAATTTATCAAGGCATTAAAAACTTTAGTAGCGAATCCGCCAACAATCTTCAAGAGTACAAATCAAGTCTTGACGAGAAGCCTTAAATTGTCGTACTACACTCCAAAGTTGAACAGCTATTTGTAAATTATTAATTTGCACCTGTAATGGTTGGTTAGATTCGCAACGGCAAGGAATATCTAGTTCATTTAAACGCTGATAAACTTGCCAACGGTCTGACCAACTTACTTCCACAACGTGTCTTATTCCTGCTTCTGAACTAAAAGATTTCAAGTGAATTACCCTCAAAGTGCCACAAACTTGCAGTAAACACAACAGATTGACTCCCCGGTTTTGGGAGTATGTCTGAGTTGAACCTTATAAATAAGAATAGCGTAAGTGCAAAATATTGTCATTAAATTTGCAAAAAATTTGCAGGAAACTTCCAGCATTGCTCGGCACCAGGTGTAAATCATATTTTGTTACGCAAGTCAAGAACAAGATTACACAAATACAGATAAATTAAACAGTTAGCACCAAACCGAGAACAAAAATAGATCCTTGTAGCAATTAAAAATTAAAAATTCTGTCAGATTTAATAGACTTGCAGTGAATTTTGAAAATGTTAATATAGAAAAAATCAGCAGTTAAAAACCATAACTGCTAAAAAGCGAGGAGAACAATGTCTGATACTCAAACTCTGTTACAAAACTTTGGTCAAGTATATGACAATCCTGTATTCCTGGATCGCAGTGTCACTGTACCAGTAGTAGAAGGATTTAACGTGGTATTAGCTAGTTTTCAAGCATTATATTTGCAATACCAAAAGCATCATTTTGTGGTTGAAGGTGCAGAATTTTATTCACTCCACGAATTCTTTAACACCAGCTACAAAGAGATTCAAGATCACATCCATGAAATTGGTGAACGTTTAAATGGCTTGGGTGGTGTTCCTGCGGCTTCATTTAGCAAATTAGCCGAATTATGCTGCTTTGAACCTGAAGCTGATGGGACATTTTCTGCTCGGAAGATGCTAGAAAATGATCTAGTTGCAGAACAAGCAATCATTGGTGTAATTCGCCGTCAAGCAGGACAGGCTGAGAGTTTGGGCGACCGTGGAACACGTTATCTTTACGAAAAGATTTTGTTGAAGACAGAAGAGAGAGCTTATCATTTAGCTCACTTCTTGGCTAAGGATAGTTTAACCTTGGGTTTTGTCCAAGCGGCCGAAAACTAAACTTTAGATCATTTCCAATCTGCTCATTTAGACAGATTTAAAATTTAGCTGTATAAGCTATACAAGAATAAAAAAATTGGCAGATAGGAAAATTTATTCCTGTCTGTCATTTTTAATATTAGCCAATGGAAACCATTTGCTTTAACCTCATATCTTGAATAATTAATTAGTGAGAATATTTATCATCAAAATTGATAATTATTTTGAGAACATCAACTAAACATATATGACTGAGTAGAAATATCAGAACTTTGTTAAAAGCTGCTAATTGAGAATTAAGTTTAATTGATATTTCTGACTAAATAGCAATATTTTGCAAAAGCTTGGGCATAAAATCTGATCATGACTAAATAAACATTCATTTGCGTAAAAACTATTCAGGAAAATTTCTCAATTTTGTGAGGACTTACGCCAAAAAATCTCAACTTCTGATTGCTACCTTGGCGCTACGTACTTTATGGTGAGTTTTTCCTGTTTTTCCCCCACATACCACAAACTCAGCCCCACCCCATCATCAGAACCAGGAAAACTTCGTAACAAATAATATGATCAGGTGTAAAGACCCTTAAAATAGTCAAGATTTCTATTTTCTTGATCTAAAGTAAAAACTATGCCTCGTCGTCAAGATATCCGAAAAATATTGCTGTTAGGTTCAGGTCCAATTGTCATTGGCCAAGCCTGTGAATTTGACTACTCTGGAACTCAAGCCTGTAAAGCCTTGCGAGAAGAAGGCTATGAAGTGGTGTTGGTCAATTCTAACCCAGCTACGATTATGACCGACCCAGAAACAGCCGACCGTACTTATATTGAACCGTTGACACCAGAAATAGTAGAAAAAGTCATCGCTAAAGAGCGACCAGATGCCCTATTACCGACAATGGGAGGACAAACCGCCCTCAACCTCGCTGTAGCTTTAGCGAAAAATGGTGTTTTGGATAAATATAACGTTGAGTTAATTGGTGCTAAATTACCAGCGATAGAAAAAGCGGAAGACCGCAAACTGTTTAACGAAGCGATGGCTAAGATTGGGGTTGCAGTCTGTCCCAGTGGTACAGCCTCGACTTTAGCAGAATCAAAAGCGATCGCCAAACAAATCGGGACATATCCCTTAATTATCCGTCCAGCCTTTACAATGGGTGGTACAGGCGGCGGTATTGCCTATAACAAAGAAGAATTTGAAGAAATGGCACAGGTAGGGATTGATGCGAGTCCCGTTGCTCAGATTCTGATTGACCAATCTTTGCTAGGTTGGAAAGAATATGAACTAGAAGTGATGCGAGACTTAGCAGATAACGTCGTCATTATCTGTTCCATCGAAAACCTCGACCCAATGGGCATTCATACAGGTGATTCTATCACCGTTGCTCCTGCTCAAACCCTCACCGATAAAGAATATCAACGGTTGCGGGATATGGCGATTAAAATTATCCGCGAGATTGGGGTAGAAACCGGCGGTTCTAATATTCAGTTTGCGGTGAATCCCGTTAACGGGGATGTAGTCGTCATTGAAATGAACCCCCGTGTCTCCCGCAGTTCTGCCCTATCTTCTAAAGCTACTGGTTTTCCCATCGCCAAAATCGCCGCTAAGTTAGCTGTGGGTTACACCTTGAATGAACTGCAAAACGACATCACCAAAAAAACCCCCGCTTCCTTTGAACCGACAATTGACTATGTGGTCACAAAAATTCCCCGGTTTGCCTTTGAAAAATTCCCAGGTTCAGACCCAGTGCTGACAACACAGATGAAGTCTGTTGGCGAAGCAATGGCCATCGGGCGGACATTTAACGAATCTTTCCAAAAAGCCCTGCGTTCCCTAGAAACAGGAAGGGCTGGTTGGGGTTGCGACCAACCAGAAAAATTACCTAGTGGTGAACAAATTCGCGCCCAGTTGCGGACCCCTAACCCAGAACGCATCTTTGCGGTGCGTCATGCGATGCAGCTAGGTATGAGTAATGAGGAGATTTACGAACTAACGGCTATTGACCCCTGGTTTTTGGATAAATTACAGCAACTGCTAGAGGTGGAAAAGTTCCTAAAACGCACGCCCTTACAGCAGTTGACAAAAGAGCAAATGTATGCTGTAAAAAGGGATGGATTTAGCGATCGCCAAATTGCCTATGCTACTAAAACCAACGAAGATGAAGTCCGGGCATACCGCAAAAATTTAGGCGTGATCCCAGTTTACAAAACTGTGGATACTTGCGCGGCTGAGTTTGAAGCTCTGACCCCTTATTACTATTCTACTTATGAAGAAGAAACGGAAGTTTTAGCCACCGATAAACCCAAGGTGATGATTTTGGGAGGTGGTCCAAACCGCATTGGCCAAGGAATTGAGTTTGATTATTGTTGTTGTCATGCTGCCTACTCTTTACATGGTGCAGGATATGAAACAATCATGGTTAACTCTAATCCTGAGACTGTTTCTACGGATTACGATACAAGCGATCGCTTGTATTTTGAGCCGTTAACTAAAGAAGATGTCCTCAACATCATCGAAGCGGAAAACCCCGTTGGTATCATCGTTCAATTTGGTGGACAAACACCTTTAAAATTAGCTGTTCCCCTCCAACAATATTTGCAGGGATTAAATAATTCCCAGTCCCCAGTCCCCAATCCCCAGTCCCCAATTACTCAGATTTGGGGTACATCTCCCGATTCTATCGACATGGCAGAAAACCGAGAACGGTTTGAGAAGATTCTGCAAAAATTGAATATTGCCCAACCACCTAATGGTATCGCTCGCAGTTATGAAGATGCGTTAATTGTAGCTAAACGGATTGGTTATCCTGTGGTAGTGCGTCCTAGCTACGTATTAGGTGGTAGGGCGATGGAAATCGTCTATTCTGATGCTGAATTAGAACGCTACATGACTTTTGCGGTACAGGTAGAACCGGAACACCCGATTTTAATTGATAAGTTCTTAGAAAATGCCATTGAAGTTGATGTGGATGCGATCGCTGACCATACTGGCAGAGTCGTGATTGGTGGCGTAATGGAACACATCGAACAAGCGGGTATTCACTCAGGAGACTCAGCTTGTGCTTTACCTTCTATTTCCCTCTCTCCAGCAGTTTTAAGCCAAATTCGGATTTGGACAGTGGAACTGGCACAAGCTTTGTCTGTTGTGGGTTTGATGAATATTCAATTTGCCGTCGTGGGTGCAAATGGTTATTCGCCCCAAGTCTATATTTTGGAAGCTAACCCCAGAGCATCCCGCACCGTTCCCTTTGTTTCTAAAGCTACAGGTGTACCTCTGGCAAAATTAGCATCCTTAATTATGTCGGGTAAAACCTTAGAGGAATTGAACTTTACCCAAGAAGTTATTCCTGCTCATATTGCAGTCAAAGAAGCTGTCTTACCTTTTAATAAATTCCCCGGCACAGATACCATCTTAGGTCCAGAAATGCGCTCAACTGGGGAAGTGATGGGGATTGATTCTGACTTTGGCCGTGCCTTTGCGAAAGCGGAAATGGGTGCAGGAGAAAAGTTACCTCTCCAGGGTACTGTATTTGTTTCCATGAGCGATAGAGATAAAACTGCTGCGGTGGATGTGGTGAAAGAATTTATTACCCTTGGTTTTAATGTCATAGCTACCCAAGGTACACGCCAAGTCCTTCAGGAACAAGGTTTAAAGATTGAGTCTATCCTCAAACTCCATGAAGGTCGTCCCCACGTTCTCGATGCGATCAAAAACCAACAAATCCAACTGATCATTAACACACCTTCTGGGGAAGAAGCCCACACTGATGGGCGGTTAATCCGTCGTACAGCTTTAGCTTACAAAATTCCCATCATTACTACCATCGCCGGCGCTAAAGCCACAGTCGCCGCTATCCGTTCCATGCAAAACACCACCTTGGATGTAAAAGTCATTCAAGAATACTGTCCAGCTTAGGTGATTGGGGATTGGGGATTGGGGATTGGGGATTGGGAAAAATAAAATTGATTACCCAGTCCCTAGTCAAGAGTCCCTTCCAGTCTCCAGTCCCCCAAAACATTAAGCAATTATTATAAGAGAATCATTATAGTTAACATTGAGATATTTTAACAAATATGAGGAAGCTATTCCTTCCCTAGAGAATTGAGTCCAGGAGCTTCAAATATAAGGTTTTTATGTGGTTTTAAGTAGAATTACGCCATTAGGAATCCTGAAGCAACCAGGAAAATTCGGGTTTTTCGGTAGTCAAACTTTTCTCATAAATGTTACAATTATTAATATTCTCATACAACTGAAAATGTTTTACATATTACCTTATATCTAACTGTAGGTACTTGCGATTACTGGGAAATAACTGTAACTTTTAGCAGTTAAGAAGCCTAAATTGACCAAATATAAGCAGCCGAGTTGATCAGGCGTGTAAATCCCCAACCCTAGCGTGGTTTCCCAGTTTACCTGGATAGCACCCTCCCAAGGCATCAGCTAATGACACTACCAGCAAACCCATCATCACCAAAGAGTAGCGCCATGAAGACCGCTCAGACACCCACAGACCTCGTGCGGACTTACCTGCGTGAGATTGGCCGTGTGCCACTTCTCACCCATGAAGAAGAAATTCGTTATGGTAAACAGGTGCAAAAATGTACCGCGTTGTATGAGGTGAGAGATAATCTTGCTAACCAGTTAGATCGTCAACCTAGTTTAGAAGAATGGGCAACTGCTGCAAAAATAGAACCAGCAGAATTAAATGAAGCGATCGCTGAAGGTGAAATTGCTAAACGTAAAATGGTAGAAGCCAATCTGCGTTTAGTCGTGTCCGTTGCCAAAAAGTACATTAAGCGCAATGTCGATTTACTGGACTTAATCCAAGAAGGTAGTATTGGGATGCAACGAGGTGTAGAAAAATTTGACCCCACCAAAGGTTATCGATTTTCTACCTATGCTTATTGGTGGATACGTCAGGCTATTACCCGTGCAATTGCTGAAAAAGCGCGCACAATTCGCCTACCTATTCATATCACTGAAAAACTGAATAAAATTAAGAAAGCACAGCGTCAACTCTCCCAAAAACTGGGACGTGCGCCCACAGCTATCGAACTAGCAGAAGAATTAGAACTAACACCCAAACAAGTACGGGAATGTTTAGAAAAAGCCCGTCTGCCTTTATCTCTAGATTTACGATTAGGAGATAATTACGACACAGAATTAGGAGAAATGTTGGAAGATACAGGCGCATCACCAGAAGATTTTGTGATGCAATCCTCTCTATCTTACGATATAGAGCGTCTGATGTCAGAACTGACTCCACAACAGAAAGAAGTAATTAAGCTGCGTTTTGGTTTACTAGATGGCCAATCCCTAACTTTAGCGAAAATAGGTGAAATCCTTAATATCAGTCGGGAACGAGTCCGACAAATTGAACGGGAAGCCTTAACAAAACTTCGCAAATCAAAAGCCAGTATTAATGAGTATCTTGCTAGTTAGGGGATTGGGGATTAGGGACTGCTTCTGCAGTCGATAATAATTAATTCTCTATTACCTGTCACCTGTCACCTATTCCCTATTCGCAAAACTACGCTGATTTTGGTACGGTTAAACCGACTCCCACGACTGAAATAACCTGTTACATTAGTTGACATGGATGATTTATGACACACAATTAAATTTTCGTCGTCATTAAATACGAAACAGGTTATTGATTATTTCAGTCACAATTACCATAGTTAGTAGTTGTAGTAAAGGAGATAAAAAGTGAGTAACCAACCAAATCGAGTCTCAGAATTTTTTAATGGTGAATCTGACAGTAGTAACTTATTATGGCAGTATGTTAAATCTTTAACTCCAGAAACTGTCACTCAGTTATCTAAACCCACTTCTTCGGAAGTCTTTCAAGTGATGGAACGGAATATTGTGGGACTTTTGGGAAATTTACCTTCAGAACACTTTGGTGTTACCATCACCACTAGCCGCGAAAATCTAGGTCGGCTATTGGCCTCTGCTATGATTAGTGGTTATTTTTTGCGGAACGCAGAACAGAGAATGGACTTTGATATGGCCTTACAAGGAACTGAAGCAAACAGCAGTGATGTGGCTGAGTAAAGTAATGAATTAACGCCAGTTAAATAAATTCTCTTCTCTGCGAAATCGATCATTGCAGTAGCAGAATTTTAATAATTGGTGTTTTTTATTCAACCAAATGTTATAGTTGTATAATTACTAATTTAGTGAAAGTGTAAGCTCGACATTGAAAAAATCAATGTGTCGAGTTTTTTAATGGTTATAAAGCAGATAATTAGGTAAAAAGAAATATTATATTTATCTTACTCCTGATACCAATTCTGTATGATAGCGTAGCTTGGCGTAGCCATAGATGCGCCGAATTATATAACGTTCGCGTAGCGTGCCATAGGCATACCGCAAAGGACGCAAAGAACACAAAGAAAGAGATAAAGAAA
>RDYJ01000093.1 GCA_004293145.1 Nostocales cyanobacterium
GCTGATTTATTATTAAGAGAAAATCGCATTTTAGAAGCACAACGAGTATTAGATTTACTTAAAGTTCAAGAATTAGAAGATTATTTAACTAATGTCAGAGCTAGTGATAACAGTGTTCAAGGTATAACAGAACGTCCCCAAGAACAGCAAATTAGAAAAGGTATTGCGGAACAGATAGATAAAGCGATCGCTCAAGGAAAAGAACTAGCATTTTTAGAAAATATCTCTATCAATAAAAGAACAGAACAACAAAGACGGAGAATCATCGAATTAAGAAAAAATGAACAGCAAATTACTAAACAGTTTACAGCATTCCTAGAAAGTCCCCAGGTTCGAGAATGGATAGATCAACTTCAGAAAACCACCCAAGGACAAACAGTTGATTTGAATGCTTATGCTACCACTTTGCAAGATAACCTCAAAAAAATCCAACAAGATGCCGTAATTATCTATCCTTTTGTGTTAGAAGACCGTTTAGAATTAGTGTTAATTTCTCCTTATGCTCCTCCTTTAAAGCGGACTGTTCCTGTAAAACGGGAAGAATTAAACCGAGTTATTACTGAATTTCGTTCGACGTTAGGAACGCCGATCCGTAATCCTAAAATTCCTGCTCAAAAGCTCTATAATTGGCTGATAAAGCCCTTGGAAAATGATTTAGCTCAAGCAAAGACCAAAACTATTATTTACGCCCCTGATGGACAATTGCGTTATATTCCTTTAGCAGCACTACATGATGGTAAGCAATGGTTAATTGAACGTTTTCGCATCAATAATATCACTGCTGTTAGTCTGACTGATTTGAACACCAAACCGCAAAGTCAGTTAAATATTTTAGCTGCTGCTTTTAGTGAAGGTGAGTACACTTTCAAAGTGGGAGATAAGGATTTATATTATACTGGTTTACCATTTGCGGGTAAGGAAGTAGAAACTCTTGCTCAAACCATTCCTAACACTAGAAAAGTTTTAAATAAACAATTTAATCAAGATATTGTTTTGGAAATGAATGATTATTCTGTGGTTCATTTAGCGACTCATGCTTTATTTACCCCTGGACAACCGGAAGACTCATTTATTGTATTAGGTAATGGCGATCGCATTACATTACGAGATATCAAAAATTGGCGCTTACCAAATGTGGATTTAGTTGTACTTTCTGCTTGTGCAACCGGATTAGGTGATATCTTGGGAGACGGTAGGGAAATTCTCGGTTTTGGCTACCAGATGCAACAAACAGGTGCAAGAGCAGCTATAGCTTCTTTATGGTCTGTTGATGATGGTGGCACACAAGCTTTAATGAATGCTTTTTATGCAGTTCTTAAACAGGGAAATATTACTAAAGCTGAAGCACTGCGTCAAGCTCAAATAGCTCTGATTACTGGAAATTATGCAAATATAGGTCAGCAAAGAGGTATCCCTGGTAATTCACCGTCACAGGTGAGCGATCAGCTAAGTCATCCTTTTTACTGGTCTCCGTTTATTCTAGTTGGCAATGGATTGTGAAGCGATCAGATCCAAATTTTGCCCAAACCTCCGATACTAATCACAAAAACTTACACATTGGGGATATTTCCTCTAAGCAGGATTCTGCTTAATTAAACAAAAATGGTTTAATCAATTTAATCATCCGTTCTAACTCAGGTTTATTGTGAATGAGAAGATGATGTCCCCATAATTCATTTTTATTTTCAGAACAATCTGTAGCAAGAGTTTCTCCAATAGCTTCCAAACTCTGTTTGATATCTCTTTGAAGACTCTCTGGATTAGATTGTACACCAAGAACGAATACTCTATTTTTCAAATCCTCTGGAATATGACTTTGTACATAACTTAATCTATCTTCACGCTCATCAAAATCAATAAGTAAAACAATCATTCTTTTTGTAAACTGTCGCATTGATTTAATATGCTCATTTGTGAATTCATCCACAACTTTTGTCCAACCATCAGCAATTGGCAGGACTTGAATAACACGAGTATTTAAGTTTAAATCGTTAATAAATCCATTGGCGATTTGGCGATTAGCATCATCTTCTGGCAATACAAAAATGTGCTGTTCATACTTATTTATGCTCATAATTCTATATCGCCACCAATCAAGGCATTGATCAGATCGCCCGTAACAGGTATCTCACTAAGCAGTCTAATTAAGGTTGGTTCTAAGTGACTTTTTCTATCAATAACTAAAGTGTTTTCATTTGAGAACTTTCTGATGGCTTCAGGATTATGAGAAGTTACTAAAATTTGCCCACTATTCTTAAATGAGCGTCGCAGTGATGTTATAAAATGTCCTACTTCTGATATAGAGAGATAGTTGTCAGGCTCATCCCAGAAACAAAAAAGTGGTCCATAGAATTTATTAGCAGCTAAAACAACAGCGCAAAGAAAAAAGCATTTTTCACCATCAGATAAATCTTGAAAATTCACACTCAGAGTTGCATTATTTTCTTCAAACCGCACAATCATGCTTTTGAAATCTTTACCGATAAGTTCGTTCTGAACATCTGTAATGTCGGGCATAATTTCTCGGAGATATTTGTCAAACTGTGTGTACGAGGCAGGGTAGCGACCAAGTAACCCAGAAAACCACTCTCCGAAATTTGAAGCATCTCGTTTTGGCTCTAAAGTTTCACCGTTGGAGTCTCCGGTCATTAAGCTTGGAATCGGTGCTAAAATGATCATGCGAGCCAGCCAAGTTTTGAAAATACGAAGTGGATCAGTTTCTGATTGCTCCTGAATTACTGGCAGGGCGACAAGATGCCAATCTACCAAAAACTGAGCTTCACGATTTTGTAAGCTAGTATAAAGAGTGACTTGAGCTTCTTTTCGAGAGTAGATTGGTTCTCCCCAAACTAGCAGTTGTTCTTCAGAAACTCGAAGTTCTTTAAATTTTTCTGGTAACTCTAAAGCCAAAACATACTTGTATAATTTATCTTTAAGTAATACTTCTATTTCAAATCGAATTGGAACATCAGACCTGCCACGAGTGAAATCTTTAGAATGAACAAGTTGCCCAACTCTATTTATACCTCTACCAATAGATTGAAGTACCTCTAATGCAGTAGCAATAGTTGATTTACCTGAACCATTTTTTCCAATCAAAAGAGCAGATGGTATACCCTTTATGGACAGTTCAAAGTTTTCTAGGCATCTGAAGTTATGTACATATAGTCTTTGGAGCATAAGAAAACTATTTTTGGTCTGGGTAAGAAAAAGAAATTGTTAATGATATTACACCCATTGTATAACTATATTAATTAACTTTCTGTAGTGGTTGTTGAGAAATCCGGGACACAGCATTTTAGAAAATAAATCAAAAAATAAATAAATGGCGAAAATTACCAAATAGATATTTCATCAACAGGTAAAATCCGCCATCAAATAACCTAATACTAAATCCTCTAACCCTGGATAGATGCTGAAGCAGGGGAATTACTGTTATTGGTACATAATTCTGCATCTGTTGATGCTTCATTTATACGAATAATCTTTGCTCCTAGTTGCTGTAACTTCATATCCAGTCGATCATAACCACGATCTAAATGGTTTAATCCTTGAATGGTGGTTTGTCCTTCTGCGGCTAGTCCTGCTATCACCAAGGCTGCGGATGCCCGTAAATCCGTACCTATGACTGGTGCGCCGGATAACATTGGCACGCCGCGCACAAAGGCAGTATTACCTTTAACGCGAATGTCTGCCCCCAAGCGGTTCAACTCAGAAGCATGACGCAGACGATTTTCAAACACAGATTCATTAATGATGCTGTCACCTTCCGCCAAAGTCAGCAATGCCATAAACGGCGCTTGCATATCTGTGGGAAAACCCGGATGGGGTAAAGTATCAATATCTATAGCTCTGAGTTTTTCGGCGGGCAAAACCCGCAAACAATCTGGCGCTTCCTCAATGATAGGTACGCCAATATCTCGCAACTTGGCAATGACGGGAATTAAATGATCTGGTGCTACTGGAGACAGCAACAGTTCCGAACGAGTAATCGCTCCAGCTAAGAGAAAGGTTCCTGTTTCAATCCGATCAGGAATAATTGAATAGTCGGTAGAATGTAATTTTTCAACACCAACAATGGTAATGGTACTTGTGCCAGCACCTTGAATTTTTGCTCCCATTGAATTACAGAAGTTAGCTAAATCTACTACTTCTGGTTCTCTGGCTGCATTTTCCAGAATTGTTTCCCCATCGGCTAGGGTGGCTGCCATCATCAAGGTTTCGGTTGCACCGACGCTGGGAGTATCTAAGTAAATTTTCGCTCCCTTCAATCTACCATTGCTGCCATTTTTACCAGGAACGTAGGCATTACAAATCCCATGCTCAATTTGCACTTCTGCGCCCATTGCTTGCAGTCCTCTGACGTGCAAATCAACTGGTCTAGCACCAATGGCACAACCCCCCGGTAGTGGCATCTGTGCTATTCCCAGTCTGGCCAATATTGGACCAATGGCAAAAAAACTGGCTCGCAGTTGGGTAACTAGTTCATAGGGCGCTTTTGATGTGCTGATTTCTCTGGCATTGACATCTAAAACGTCATCTTGTCTGGTTAACTGTAAACCTAAAGCTGATAAAACTTGTCCCATGCGCCTTACATCCGCTAATAAGGGGACGTTGCGTATACGACAATCTCCAGAACAAAGCAAAGCTCCAGCCATGATGACTAATGCAGAATTTTTTGCCCCGCTAATCCTTACATGACCTTGCAATGAATGTCCACCCCAAATTTGCAGGACTGAGGAGTCTGCTTCGGTGGACAACTTGCCATCTGGTAAGCTGCTAGAAGAATTAATAAGCCTACCTCCAAAAAATAAGTAATAATAAAGGTTTGAAGTTGGTTTCGATTCTACAGTAAAGAGTTGGTTTGTCTACATTATTTTAGTTTGATGATTTCTGGGGACTCTTGACTCTTGACTGGGGGACTGGGGAGAAATTTATTCTCTTGCCTACACCCTACACCCTTCTATTCCCTATAAAGAATTATATTGACAATCTCAAATATTTAAGTAATAATATGAAATCGGTGATAAAATATAAATGCCAGCGGAACTGGCGGAATTGGCAGACGCGCTAGATTCAGGTTCTAGTGCCGCAAGGCTTCCGGGTTCAAGTCCCGGGTTCCGCATATTAATCTTACTCAGGTTTTAGATAAATCTAAAATCCAAAATCTAAAATCGTGTTGACCAGTTTACAAAATTCCCTAGTTAAGCAAATCCGCAAGCTGCACTCTACCAAAGAGAGACATAAACAGCAGCTGTTTTTACTGGAAGGGACGCATTTGTTAGAAGAAGCTTGTGCGGTAAATTACCCCTTAGAGGTCGTGTGTTGTACTCCTCAATGGGAACAGGCACATTCTCAATTATGGCAGATGGTTTGTAGTCAGTGTTATCGCTCAGAAATTGTCAGTGAAGAAGTTTTAGCTGCGATGGCAACTACAGTACAACCAGATGGCGTGGTAGCGACTGCAAAACGAGATGAACAGGAAAACCAAGTTGCTTTGACTGGGTTGGTTTTAGCTGTAGAAACTCTGCAAGATCCTGGTAATTTGGGAACTATCATCAGGACTGCGGCCGCTGCGGGTGCTTCTGGTTTATGGTTGAGTGATGATAGTGTTGATTTAGATCATCCCAAGGTTATACGTGCTTCTGCTGGACAGTGGTTTCGCTTAAATAAGGCAGTAAGTGAAGATTTAAAAGTGACAGTCCAACAATGTCAAGAGGCGGGAATGCAGGTAATTGCTACCTTGCCGACGGCAAGTTTAACTTATTGGGAAGTAGAATGGCGCAAACCCAGTTTGATTTTACTAGGAAATGAAGGTGCTGGTTTGTCAGATGATTTAGCGGCAATGGCAGATACTCAAGTCAAAATTCCCCTTAGTCCTGGTGTAGAATCCTTGAATGTGGGAATCACAGCAGCTTTAATGTTATATGAAGCCCAGCGACAAAGGATTTATGGGTAAATATGGTGATCAATTAATTCTTAATTCTGCTGTTTTTTGTCTTTCTGTGCCAAATATTGTTCGATGTCCGCAACGGCATCCTCTAAAGCAGCTAGATCAATGTTTTCTGTGATTTCACCGCTTTTGTCGTTAGCAGTGTTACTAGGTTCAACTTTGATGATCGCTTGATTTTCCGTTGAGTTTGATTGTAAAATATCTTCCAACTGAATCAGGGATTGTTGAAACTCTTGATCAGCAGCACAACGCTGATGGTGGTTAATAGGTTTCATAATCTTGATGTAAGAGTTATTATTTAGTGGCTGAATCGTGGATTGCAGTTGCTAATTCCGTCAATTTGAGCGATATAAAATTATTATCATAGCTATTTGCTCACCAATATTTAATTTAGTATCAATTTTACATATTAACAGGCTTAACTGCCAAATCAGTAATATTGCGAAGAAGCTAACAGATTGATAATTGATAACTGATAACTGATAGTTGGGTGCTGAAAATGAATCAATTAATTAAAAAAGTTGTCATTGGGTTGGGTGTAGTTATTATTGTTGTCAGTTTGATGGCGTGTGATTACTTGTTACCTGCGGCTGGCAATATTGTGGAAAGGGTAAGTGATGGTGATACACTATCCTTAAAAGACGCAGATGGGAAGAAGTTCACAGTGCGCTTTGCTTGTGTGGATGCACCCGAAATACCTCACTCCAAAAAGGAAATAAGTAGTAGAAGAGTTCGGGATATGAATCAATTTAGTTGGGGTGTGAAAGCACAAATACGAGTAGAGGAACTGATCAAACAGTCAGGAGATCGGGTCAAATTAGATATTATAGAAAGCGATCGCTATGGTCGAAAAGTTGCAGAAGTGCGTTTGAAGAATGGGACTTTTATCCAACAAGTTTTGTTACAGGAAGGTTTAGCTAAAGTCTATCGTCCCTATTTAAGTAAATGTCCCAGTAAAGATATAGTCCAACAAGCGGAAGCCAAAGCACAACAACAAAAGATTGGGGTTTGGAATGATCAGAAATTTGTTGACCCTTGGGAATTTAGGCGGGTAAGTAAAGTTAATTAACAATTCCGCTAAGATGTAGATTCAGATCAACAGCTACACCAAGACTTGTGAAGATGCGCGTAGGCTTTGGAAATACAGATAACTTTTATGAAATTCTAGATATAATCAATCGCCACAACATTGAGTTTGCACGGCCGCACGGTGAAAGATATGTACCACGGCAATCCCGGATTTTTAACTATCACAATGATTATCATTCTCTAAAGAACATTTTCTCTTAAGTTTTTTTGGGTAATTTATTATTTGGAAGTCCCGCTAAATTCAGTGACTGAGCAAATTCTTTGTGCAGTAAAGTAGTTTGATTAATATCAGTTGGGATATCTTCTTCAAGCTCCCCAACCTCCTATAAAGTTTCCACAATATTCAGCACCTCTATAGCTGATTGATATCTTTGTGTAAAGTCAAGATGCACCATTTTATTAATCACCCCAGTCAATGTCTCAGTGGTATTTGCCAGTTCCCACCAATAATGCCAAATCTGTTCACCTGTTTCAGATGTCATAGGAATGATCACCACACCAGTATTGACATCTCGCTGGAAAATTCTGGGATGGACTCCAATGAAAGCTTGTATGACAATTATTCCCAAAGCATAAATATCACTGTTTAGTCTTGGCATACCGCTCATTTGTTCACCAGGTGCATAAGCAGGTGTCCCAATAGTGATAGTTTGATTTTCTTGCTCCTGGGCTTGCATTTGTGGCTGTACTTGTTTCACAGCACCAAAGTCAATTAAAACAATTTGTGCATCTGTTTTGCGCCTAATCAAGTTACTAGGTTTGATATCTCGATGAATTACACCATAACTGTGAACAAAGACCAGGACTTGCAAAACTTCTTTGAGTATATTCATCGCTTCGGCTTTTGCAAGAGGTACTCCTAGCTTCAATTCATCAGATAAGGAATGGCCTTCAATAAATTCCTGAACTAAATAAAATTGCTGATTTTCTTCAAAAAAAGCCAATAGGTATGGTATTTGCGGGTTTTTACCCAAAGTTTCCAGAATATATGCTTCATTATTAAACAAGCGTCTGAGAACACTGAGATATTGTGAGTTCTGGTTAGTAGACCGCATTTGTTTCACAACACACATCGGTTTTCTCGGTCGTTGAATATCTTGAGCTAAGTAAGTAGTACCAAATCCTCCACTACCCAAATTTTCAGTAATTTTGTAACGTTTGTTGAGTAATGTATTTAACGCCAGTTCTTGTCCTGAAGAATAAAGTGTAGGACTCACATTGATTGCCTGAGTTTGTATACTGGGTTTTTGTGATACATAGGCTTGCAACTGAGCAATTAAATCCTTTTGCTCTTGTACTCTTTGCAAGATTTTCTCTTGCTCTTGCTGGCTAAAATACGCCGTATAAGCAAGGACACTAACAGCCGCAACTACTAAGCCCAGTGCCGGAGACACTACTGGAAACCATCCAGCTTGGGTAAAAATAACGAAATTAGTCCCAAATAAGACTGCCAAAGATCCACTTTCAGCCAGTCCCAAGCCTAAAGGATGTCGAATCCGCCATGCCAAAAATCCCCCAACTACAGACCATCCACCTATCCAGATTACTTCACCCCACCCTGGTAAAAACCAAAACAGACGCTGGTTATTCAAAACTGCACTGAGAATTTGACTGACGATGTTAGCATGAATTTCTACTCCTGCCATCTTGCCAGCTTCATTTGCTTTGCCAGCAGTAAATGGTGTATTAAAAATGTCTTTCAAGCTCGGTGCAGTCGAACCAATCAAGATAATACGGTCTTTAACTAAATCGGGTTTCACCTGACCGGAAAGTACATCTGTAACAGTCACCTGCTGGGCAATCTGACGGCGAGAACGGTAATTTAAGAGAATTTGGTAGCCTTCGGTATCTGCGTTTTCATAACCTCCAGAGTGACTTTGCAGAGGTTTGAAGATCACATTACGCAGTTGTAGTTCTTGATTGGCGGTTAGTTGTGGCTGAATACCTCCCCCATCCAAGAATTTAAGGGCTAATTGCCAACTCAAGGAATAAGGGCTTTGACAAAGATCGAACTGATTTACATTCACTGATATCAGATTGCGGCGAATGGAACTATCAGTATCTTCGACAACATCGCTAAATCCTACTTGTTCTGGTCTTGTTCCTTTTGGGGGTGCGATACCAGGATTTTTGCTATCAGCGTGTTTACAGACAGGAAAGATGATATCATTGTATTTTAACCGTTGTAGTAATTTTTCATGCCCTGGTTGTACAGGTAAGTCCCGAAAAATATCTAAACCGATGGTGCGGGGTTCATATTCTTCCAGTTTGCCCAATAGTTGATCTAGAACTTCCCCAGATAAAGGCCAATTCCATTTTTGCAGATCCTTTTCAGTGACAGCGACAATTAATAGTCGCGAATCTGGACTACGATCTCCTCGCATTTGCATCATCTGGTCATAAACTCTCAACTCTAGGTTCTCTAAGACTTGTAGTTTCTGAACTCCCAGGATGAAAATTGTGGCGATCGCACTGGAAATAATCACTGGCTGTTTTAATACTTTCTTAAAATTTGCCAACATTTCACTAATGCAGATATTTCATAACATTTAATTATTTTGTATAATATTTTAAATCCTGGAGCTTAAGTGATAAAGTTTACAATTTTTATTTTTTAGTTAATAATTATGGCTTGCTGAATAAAGCCAAAAGCTAGAAAAATCAAGAGTTTTAGGGTCATGAAGCGAAAAACCAGTTCTGTTAAAAATAAATTATCGTCAATTTAAATGTCATAAGTGTAAAAAAGTATTTAGTAAAAAGCTCGATTTTGCCCGCATTTCTCACAAAGATTGTTTTTTGAGTTGGATAAAATCTATAAATAAAATTACAGAGGGAAATTTATTTTTTGATGGCTACTTAATTTTTCAAAACTATAGTTTTGAATTGCTCGTGAATGTAATTTATTTATGCTACTTATTGAAGTACGGAATGTGGGATTAAATTGAAGCCAGGGTTAGTCAATTGATCGAGAATTTATTGGGGATATCTCCTATTGGGATTAATGATAGAACTTACGCATTGACAGAAAAGATCAAATATGAGGTATGGGTTTCAGTCTCTTGTAGGGTGGGTCAGATGTAGAAAATCTGTTAATTGTGCCAAATTATCAAGTCTGATGCACCCTCCTGATATGATGTCCCAACAGCCTGCAATCATCAATTATCGTTGATTCATATCATGTCCAATTTGTATAGTGCGTAAGTTCTAAATGGTAACTTTTTCGAGTTGGGTGAGCATTCGCTGTTAGCTATTCAAGCAGTTTCTCAACTGCGGTCAGAGATTTAAGTGGAATTATTGTTCCGATAATTCTTATTTGAGACATTCATCGTTTTCGGTATAGCCCAAATTATTAGAAAAAATTAATCACTCCTTAGTGATGATACAAAAGCTTTGGCTATGTCTAATCTTCGCAAAACGCCTCACAAAGAAGAAATTGCCGCATTAAATAGATCAAGTTGAACAAATGACACCCACCCAAGTACAGCAATACAAAATTGTAATTATTTAAGCCCCTTGGTTAATTCTTGCCCATCTCCTCCGAAAAAAATCGCTCTCGTTTTAGTTTTGGGAAGTACCACAAGATAATATTGGCTGTTTTTCCAACTTTTCTAGTTCCACTGATTGCAACAAGTCTTTCCAATCTGCTTGTACTTGGGTATCATCCGGGCGCTGACAGCGTAAATCGGCGAGAATACTCAGGGCATTTTCCCAAATTTCGGCTCTGGCATAAATCATTGCCTGATCTAACGGTTGGTTTGTTTGCTGTATCTGGTTAGCGAGGTCTTCGTCTTGCACGCGCTGAATTTCACCTTCTAGTTTTTTGCTGGGAATACCAAGATCATCAGAGTAAATTATGGCAAAAGTCCAAGTATATTTTTTGCCTGTTTTTAATGGTGCTTTATCTACAGGTACAGTTAGACTCACAATACCTTCAGATCCAACAGGTGTCAAAGTTGTTTCATACAGAGGTTTAGCCCGTTTACCATCACCCTCTCTCAAAACAAATTTCAGTTCTTTTACTTTTCCCAGAGATTCCGGTTTCATATAGAACCAGAATGTCGGATGTTCTGCTGTTGTCAGTTGCGCTTCAAAATCTGTGGGTGTCAGAGGAATGACACCACCTCCCCTAGTGGCACCAGAACTTCTTCTACCTGGTTTACTAGGAACAAAGGCCATCACTCTGCGACGTTCAATGTAACCAGTCACATTTTTAATTGCTGTTGTGGCATAGCGATCGCCAGGACGTATTTGCAGTGCTTTTTGGAAAAAAAATAAAGCTTGGCTATAGTTTCTCCGTTTGGTTAATTCATAACCACGCCTCATATATTGTCTATGTTGGGCGGATCTGTTTTGTGCTGTTGCTACAACCTCATCTGCTGCCAAAACTTTTGTCGGACTGACAAAATCTAGAGGTAAACACACTAAACCAGTCAGCAAACAACCGGTCAAAAATCGAAGTTTATTATGATACATATTTACTTCTATTCATAGAGTGATTTGGATAACATATTCATTGATGTTGGTGGCATCTGCATTTTTATTATCCCTATATCAATTATAGTACGTAATTTTTTGTGTTTCTGTTCCTGGTTTTTGAGTGGCTTTTGCTCCTTTTTTTGAAAAATTACGCTAAATGGGCAAAATATTAGGTTTGCATCTAGCTGTAATTTGGAGGTAATAATGTTTTGCTATATATATCTTCACTAAAGTTTTACAATACGGAAGTTTGATCCCGATTTTTGGCAGATGGGGTTAGTTCATATCCGGTAAATTACTGAGAATCTATCTAGGTGAGCTACTAATTGATTTTGGTAATGACCAAGGATTAGCCCGAACAGATATCGAGGGATTTACACGGACATGATGTTAACTCCATAAATACAAAACTACGTCATAAAAGTATCATTGAACGCAATGTTCAGATACCCTACTTAAACGCAAAAGTAGTTAATTAATTACACTACATACACCGCAAAACGCACTAGATTATCCTGACCAAACTGCAATGAATCCCCATTCATTAGGCGATATTGGACACCAGGATTTAAAGGAGTTCCGTTTAAAAAAATACCATTGGTACTCATGTCAACAATCATGTAGCTATTTTGCGACCAGTCCCAACACAGTCGCGCATGGCGACGAGAAACTATTCCTTCGTTGGGGATACCAGTCAGGTCAATTTCTGGGGGAATATTGATGCTTTGACTGCGGCGACCAATAAAACCTGTTTCCCCTGACCATTGAAATTCTCTACCTGAAGAGTGAATGAGTTTGAGAAGTGGTAATCTGGGAGCCTGTGGGGTATAAGCTGGCTGTATGGGTTGTATGGGTAGGCGTGGTTGATAATTGGTTTGATCATCAACTAGTGGTTGGTTGGTCGGTTGAGGTGTGAGGGGTCGTGGTGGCTGAACCTGTTGTGGTGTCGGTTGTGGTGGTATCGGTTGTGGGTGATGGGATGTATTTGGTGTTGGTGTAGGCGCTACTACATTACCCAAAGGAGTTTCACACCAAGGGCAAACCTTGGCGTTATTGGGTAGGGCGCGGTTAAAATATTCGCAGCTTGGATTAGGACAACGATTTGCAGCCATAATTATTTAGATCATCAGGTATGGGTTGTAAAGGGACAAGACCTACTTTACTAAGTAAACACTGACCCTGACGAGTAGTTAGTATCTCAGCAAACGTAGAACCAGCAGGAGGGCGGCTGTTGTCTTTGGGGTAAACTACAAATATAGGGTATCCCAAAGGGTAACTTTGGAAAGCATTAACATCAAAAAAATAGTCATCATGCTGGCAAAGGTTATCTGAAGTTTTGAGAGGACGGCGTTCGCGTTTTTGGAATAGCGGTTGAATAGCTGGTTTGTTACTATCCACTATAGCTAATGGATAGCCTGTACACTGTCCCTTAATTTTACTAATAATGCCAAAACCAATGATACCAGTAGTTTTGCCGTTGAGAATTTCTTGACGAATTTGATTTTGGGTTCTGGTTGTATCCCATTGAGTCACTTTGGCTGCAAATAAAGCTTGATCTTGGGGATCATTTTTTAGCACTATTTCTATAAATTTACTGATGGCTTCCAATTCTGTGGGGGCAAATGGTCTAATTTCTAAATTCGGCAGCTTACTATTAATTTGCTGCCAATTTGTAATTCTTCCTGTATAAATGTCACGCAATTGCTCAATTGTGATTTGACCACCGAGTGCATCTGCCATGTTATCATCTTTCTTACTAAATTCGACATACACCAATAACCCATCATAAGCAACAGATTTTTTATCTAGTTCCCCTGATATTTGTTGAGTTAAACTGGTGATGGCAAAGTCTTTTTTTCCAGCTTGAACTACTGCTATCGGTTGCCCCAGATTTTCTAAATTTGATGAGGCTACAGGAGTATAGTTAAAAGTCGCTTGTGCTTCTGGTTTGGGTTGATATAGTAAATCTTCTAAACTGTCTTCTCCTACTTTTTGTTTGATCATAAAAGTCCATGTCCCAGGATTTTCGCCAGTGTAATTAAATTGCCCAGCAGGTACATTATTTACATCGAAAAATCTCCGCCGCAGTTGGTTCCATTGTAAATATTTGCTACTATCATCAACTTGATTACGGGACAGAAAATAAGCAAAAATTCCTCCTCCTAACAATACCAAAGCTAGAATTAATAACCAAATTGGCAATTTTTTTAAACCTTGGTTTGCTTGTTCTTCAGAGGATTGATCCAGATTATTTGCTTGACCTTCTTTTGGTAATTTTATGAGTGCTTGCCGCGCGGCTTCTGCACTTGCAAAAGGTGTATGTATGCCAATTAATTTTTCAATAAACTGCTTTAAATGAATATCTGTAGTAGACCAATGTTGATTTTCTCTGGGGTCTAGAGGTTGATTATCAGCATAATTTATAGTGCTTCCTGCTAGTAAATAAAAAGCTACTAATCCTAATGATTCTAAATCTTTTTCTTTTTGAGCAGGTGCGGGTTGGGTAATTGCTGGGGGAATAAATAAGTTTTCCCAAATAGATAAATCACAAAGATATATAGAAAATTGTTCATGTTTGGTTAATTTAATTAATATACTATCTAAATTTATGTTGCCGTGAGCAATACCTTGTTGTACTTGGTTGGAGGGAAAACGTATTTTTTGGCTGTGGAGAAATTCTAGAGTTTGTAGAGTTTGATTGAGTATTTCTCTCACCTGAACGGCTGTCATTTTTCCATTTTGGGTGAGATATTGACTTAATGTTTGAGATGCTTCTATGGCTTGGGTAATTAAATAACACCGTTCTAATTTTTCATCACCAATGGCTTCCAAAGTGTTAACTAAGCGGAAATTTTGAATTCTACTATCTGCTAATTTTATTCCTCCTAAACGTTGAAAAAGTTGTTTACGCTCCCCAGATTCTTGTTCGTTAAAACAACGTTTGGGAAGCATATATTCTTTGATTTCTACAGGCAGTTGATCCTTGATTTTAATACCTGAGTATAATCGCCCATAACCCCGCACGCCTAAATAATTAATTACCTGATATGTACCAGCATTACCTTTGATTTCTGCTTGCTCTGATAAAGTGGCAGGAAAACCACATTCTAGACAGAATTTAGCTCCTTTGAGTTCTTGGGAGGTTTGGAAAGGGCGATCGCAATTTAAAGGATTATTGTACGAACAGGAGTATTCTGGATAAAAAGAAGCAAATGACGGCATATACAAAAATTTTTCACCATTGTTGTGATTCCGTTTCTACTTTAAACGAGTTTCATGATTTCAGAGCTTATATCCTACGCTGAAATAAAAGCCTTCATCCTGGGCATTTACACCACGGTCATCTAAATTAATTAAAGGTAGACCATAATCTAAGCGCATATTTAGACCTGGTACAAGTTGCCATAAAACTCCCACTCCAGCACCAGCTAAAAATGTTTTTTTCTGTAGGGTGTTGGGGTTATCATCTTTATTCCAGACATATCCTAAATCAAAAAATGGCGCAACTTTGATTGACGAGTTTCCATTTTTATCTTTAGATAGTGTGATTTGATTTTCTAGTGCAAATCTCACTCCGTTGTCACCCGCACGGGCATTTTGCCGATAACCACGCACTGACTGACCACCACCAATTATAAATTGCTGTGATGGTAATAAACTATTCGGTGTAAGTTGTACTTCTGCTTGGGCAATTAATAAATAGTTATCGCTGAATCTTTGTACTCTTTGTATTTGTCCTAACCAACTGAAAAACTGACCATCAGGAATAGGATCGGCGTTTTTAGTGGCATCAAATACGTCTATACCAAGACTGAACAAAGAACGTAAAGACCATGCACCTTGGAGATCCCGTGCTAAATAGTCTTGTCCAAATTTAATTACGCGAGTGCGGCTGTTGCCTTCGTCATCTGGACCAAAACCGAATGCTGTCGGACCTGCAAAAGTAAAGGTTTGACCATCTTGGACAGTAAAACCTAATGATAATGCAAATTCTTGCCGCAGCGATCGCACTAAGGGTTGACGAAAACTAATTTCATAGAGTTGGGACTCACCGCTAATATCGAAATTCTTCAAAGGTTCTTGAATGACTTCGTTGTTATTAATTGCTGTTCTCAGTTGCACAGTCCCATTCATGGTATTTACTGGGATGCGATAACTGAAATCATAGATATTTGATCCACCTTGGGCTGTAAAATAATATGATGCTGCCAGTTCATCACCCCATCCTGTGAGATTACGATAAACAGTATTGATACCAAATCTTTCTGAACCTATACTTGGTGGGGAATAGTTGTCAGCACTTACAGAAGCTTGTAAAGGGTTAGCTTCGGTAACTCTGACTACTAGGATATTTTCACCCAACTTAGTACCTGGACGGATACTACCTTCTACCTTGGAAAATAAGGGGTCTATTCTTAATAATCTTAATTGGTCTTCTATATATGCTGCGGACAGGGGTTTTTTAGCTCCTAATGCTATACGCGATCGCACATAATTAGGATGGGTACGTTTTGTGCCTTCAATTTCAATTTTCTCTAAACCTCCTTCAATTACCTGTATTTTTACCACACCATCGCTAATTGTTTGGTTAGCTAAAATTGCTTTTGAGGTCAGATATCCTCCATCTAAGTAGAGTTGGGTGATCCCATCAGCAACTTTTGTCAGTTCTTCTAAGGTCACAGAACGTCCTTCTATTTCCTTAGTCAAGGCGTTCAATTGCTCTTGCTTAAAAATTGTACTCCCCACTATTTCAATTTTATTAACTTGAATCTTTTGGGTTTCTGCTTCGGTTTCGGTTTCGGTTTCTGCTTCGGTTTCGGTTTCTGAAGGAGCTATTTCTTGATTTTCTGGTGTCAGTGGTTCAGCATCAGGGGCAGGTTGTATAAATCTTTTCTCGTTGGGATTATCTGCTGGATTTCCAGCTTGTGCCAACCGATTTTTTTGTATTCTTAAGAACTCTGAAGAATTCAAAACATCCGTATTATTTGCTGCTTCCTGGTTTGATTCTAATTGTTTATTTGGTTTATTTGTAACTTCTGCCAGCAGATGTTCTGGATGTTCTAATAATACCAATGAACTAGACAACTGAGCATAACTGGATGATGCAGAGATCAATAAGAGCGTACTGGGAATGAAAAATACACACAAAATTCTTCCTTGTAAATGCCAAAGCATAAAATTATTACTCCTGTATTAGTCCTGTATTATTGCTGTATTTTATTTTTTCACTTATAAGCTGGTAGTTTTCAAATTAACACGCTATGTTGTCTTTGGATCAAGAAATGGCAAAATTTTGGTATTTTTTCCATAAATAGTGGCAATGAGTAGAGCCTCAACATATAGCAGGAGTCAGGAGTCAGGACTAACACCCTGTTGTATTAATACTTTCATTGTGAATTGATGTCCTAACTACTCTGTCTACGGCTATAAATTTAAGTTTTACTGCATACTAAGTAATCTGTAACCAAACAGGTCTAAATATGCTCTAAATATTATTTACTATTACTGTTGCCTCTTAATCTAGTTGATTAAGATTACAATTTGTGACAAATTAAGTGAGTTGTGATTACGCATTTTAACAGACAAGATCCTGAAAAGCCCGTACAGTCTGGATTTTAAAGATACGGTAGTAAAAATACTGAAGTTAGTTTTGTGAAGTTTAATTGATAATTGCCAAAATTTCAGGATATACACTTATATTAATAATGGTCTTGAATAAGAGAGAATTCAATTTAAATTGGTCAATTAAACCGTTTAAAGTTTTGGAATACCAGGAAATTATATGAATTCATTAATTGGCAAAATAGGTCTATTTATTCTGACTCAAGCGATCGCAGTTGTCACCCTGCTGCAAACCATAGCCATCGTCAAAGCCCAGTCTATCACCACTGATGGAGGTCTTGGTAATACTGGTACTAATGTCAACTCCAACATCAACAACCCGAATCAGCTAGACATCACTGGTGGTACTACTTCCTCAGATGGTGCAAATCTCTTTCACAGCTTTCAAAACTTCGGACTCAACAACAACGAAATAGCAAACTTCATATCCAACCCCAACATCCAAAACATTCTTGGGCGTGTTGTTGGTGGTAACAATTCCATAATTGACGGGATTATACGAGTAACAGGCGGAAATTCCAACCTATTTTTAATGAATCCTGCTGGTATCCTTTTTGGTGCTAATTCCAGCTTAAATGTACCCGCTGACTTTACAGCTACTACCGCGAATAGTATATTATTCGGTAATTTAAGATTTAATGCTATTGGTAATAACGATTATACAAATTTAGTAGGAACTCCCAACGGCTTTGCTTTTTCTACTACACAAACAGGCAGTATTGTTAATCTTGGTAATTTAGCAGTTGATGCTGGCAATAATTTAAACATAATCGGTGGTACAGTTGTCAGCACTGGTAGTTTGTCAGCACCAGGGGGTAATATTATAGTAACATCAGTTCCTGGTGAAAAACTCCTTCGCATCAGTCAACCAGGACATCTGCTAAGTTTAGAAGTTGAAGCACCATCAGCTGCATCCCCTAATTCTGCTAGTTTGTTAGATTTATTGACTGGTAATATTAACAATGCTAGTGGTGTAACTATTAACAACGGAAACGTAAAACTTACAGGTTCAGGATTAACCGTAAATTCCGGTAATGTAGTTGTTAAAGATATCACATCTGAATCTGCTACTTTATCCGCTGACCAGAATTTAACATTAGTTCCCGGTCAACTGGAAACAACCGATAATTTAAACCTGTTAGCTGGAAATACTATTAATTTCGGTGGGGACATTACAGCAAATAGTACAAATGGCAATATTTCATTAAGTGGCATTGTTGATGGCGATTATAATTTAAATCTGAATGCTGGTACAGGAAATCTCACATTAAATGGTGCTGTTGATGTTAATAGCTTAACCACAAATGCTGAAAATATCAATATTGCTGACAACATTACAACCGCAGGAAATCAACAATTTACAGGTGCTGTCAACCTCACAGGGAATAATACTAAAGCCTTTAATTCTACCAATAATAATATTCTTTTTAGTAGTACAATTAATGGACAAGATACTGATTTCACCTTAAATGCAGGTAATGGAAATCTCACATTAAATGGTGCTGTTGATGTCAAGAGCTTAACCACAAATGCTGCAAATACAAATATTGCCAACAATATTACAACAGCAGGAAATCAAACATACAATGGAGGTGTCACCCTCACAGGGAATAATGCCAAAACCTTTGATTCTACGAACAATAATATTCTTTTTGGCAGTACAATTAATGGTAATAGTAATTTAACCCTGAATGCAGGTACTGGAAATATTACCTTTACAAATGGAATAGGCAACATCACAGCATTAGGAAATATACTAGCAAACAGTACAGGAATTACCAAATTTAATAGTAGTGTTACAGCAAGTCGCCTTACTACCAATACAGGTGGAACAACAGAAATTAACGGTAACATTACCACCAACAATGAACAAAATTATAACGATGCTGTAACTGTTGCTAATAGTCCCACATTAGCAGGAAGTGGAATTACTTTTAATGAAACTGTAAATGGTAATAGTAATTTAACCGCAAATGCAGGTACTGGAAAAGTCACCTTTGAGCAAAATGTAGGAAATTCTGCACCT